>NZ_CP157428.1:318934-637869 GCF_041021895.1 Acinetobacter sp. XH1741 | reverse complement strand
ATGTAGAACATGGCAGCCGTAGCGCCATATTCTGGTGTCATGTTCGAAATGGTTGCACGGTCGCCCACAGACATACTGTCAGCACCTTCACCAAAGAACTCAAGATATGCACCGACTACACGCTCTTTACGCAAGAACTCAGTTAGAGCAAGCACAATATCTGTTGCAGTAATGCCTGCCTGACGCTGACCTACAAACTCAACACCAATAATGTCTGGCAGACGCATCCAAGATGCACGGCCCAACATTACGTTTTCAGCTTCTAAACCACCCACGCCCACAGAAATTACACCCAAAGCGTCTGTATGTGGTGTGTGTGAGTCTGTGCCTACGCATGTGTCAGGGAATGCTACGCCATCACGCGCCTGAATGACCGGAGACATTTTCTCTAGGTTAATCTGGTGCATAATGCCGTTCCCCGCAGGGATCACATCGACATTTTTAAATGCTGTTTTAGTCCACTCAATAAAGTGGAAACGGTCTTCATTACGACGGTCTTCAACAGCACGGTTTTTTTCAAAAGCGTCTGGGTCAGCACCACCGTATTCCACTGCTAAAGAGTGGTCGACAATAAGCTGAGTCGGCACAACTGGGTTGACTTTAGATGGGTCACCGCCTTTGTCAGCAATCGCATCACGCAAGCCTGCAAGGTCAACCAATGCTGTTTGACCTAAGATGTCATGACACACCACGCGCGCAGGGTACCAAGGAAAATCCAAGTCCTGACGGCCTTCAATCAACTGCGTTAAATAAGCAGTTAAGTTCTCGGCATCGGCACGGCGTACCAATTGCTCTGCGAGTACTTTAGACGTGTAAGGCAGTTTTTCGTATGCGCCTGGCTGAATATCTTCAACGGCTTGACGCACGTCGTAATATTCAAGCTGGGTACCTGCCAGCGGTTTACGGTATTTTGTGTTCATTAACCACGCTCCGCCAATGGTTTAAATTCGAGGTTTTCAGGGCCTGTGTAGTTCGCGCTTGGACGAATGATTTTGCCGTCTTGGCGTTGTTCAATCACGTGCGCTGACCAACCTGCTGTACGTGCAATCACGAACAATGGTGTGAACATTGCAGTTGGAACACCCATTAAGTGATAGCTCACTGCACTGAACCAGTCGAGGTTCGGGAACATGTTTTTCACTTCTTTCATCACTGCTTCTAAACGCTCAGCGATAAGGTACATTTTGGTGTTCTCTTGCGCTTGTGCCAAGTCGTGCGCCACTTTCTTGATCACTTCGTTACGTGGGTCAGAAACTGTATATACAGGGTGACCAAAACCAATCACAACTTCTTTATTTTCAACACGTTTGCGAATGTCAGCTTCTGCTTCGTCTGCGTTGTCGTAACGTTGTTGAATCACGAATGCAACTTCGTTTGCACCACCATGTTTAGGTCCGCGAAGTGCACCAATACCACCTGTAATTGCCGAGTACATGTCAGAGCCTGTACCTGCAACCACACGTGACGTAAATGTAGATGCGTTGAACTCGTGCTCAGCATACAAAATAAGAGATGTATGCATTGCTTGAATCCATTCTTCAGATGGTTTTTCGCCATGAAGCAAATGTAAGAAATGCGCTGCAATTGAGTCGTCATCAGTTTCAACTTCAATACGACGACCGTTGTTGCTGAAGTGATACCAATAGAGCAGCATTGAGCCTAGGCTTGCCATTAATTTATCAGCAATGTCTTTTGCACCCGCTTCATTGTGGTCTTCGTGTTCTGGCGTTAAGCACCCAAGAACTGATACACCTGTACGCATGACATCCATTGGGTGCGCAGACGGTGGTAATTGTTCAAGTGCAGTTTTCAGTGCTGCTGGTAAGCCACGAAGTGCTTTTAATTTTGCTTTATAGGCTTTGAGTTCAGCTTTGTTTGGTAATTTGCCATGTACGAGCAAGTGCGCAACTTCTTCAAACTGGCTACCCGCTGCAAGGTCAAGAATGTCATAGCCACGATAGTGCAAGTCGTTACCGCTACGTCCTACGGTACACAGTGCTGTGTTGCCTGCAACTTGTCCACTAAGTGCAACTGATTTTTTTGGTTTGAAGCCTGTTGTTGTTTCATTTGAGCTCATAAGATTTTCCTTTCCTATCTATTTAAATTATTTGGGGAACACGGCATATGTACCGTGTTTTACTTCTTATTTCTTTTTAGCAAATGCGTTGTCTAAGTAGTCTTCAAATGCATAGTAATTAATGCGTTCATATAACTCTTTACGCGTTTGCATAATATCAACCACGTTCTTTTGTGTGCCTTCTTTACGCAAGGTTTCATACACAGTTTCGGCTGCTTTATTCATGGCACGGAAAGCAGAAAGCGGATAAAGCGCAAGGCTTACATCGGCAGATGCTAACTCTTCAGTGGTAAACAGTGGTGTGGAACCAAACTCGGTAATGTTTGCCAAAATTGGTGCGCCAGTCTTCTGAGCAAATTGCTTGTACATATCAAGCTCGGTAATTGCTTCAGGGAATAACATGTCTGCACCCGCTTCAATGTAAGCACCAGCACGGTCAATTGCAGCTTGTAAGCCATCTACTGCCAATGCGTCGGTACGAGCCATAATCACGAAGCTGTCATCACCACGCGCATCAACCGCTGCTTTAATACGGTCAACCATTTCTTCTTGAGTCACAATGGCTTTGTTCGGACGGTGACCACAACGTTTTGCGCCCACTTGGTCTTCAATGTGCATTGCCGCAGCACCAAACTTAATCAGTGCTTTAGTCGTACGTGCAATGTTAAATGCAGAAGCACCAAAACCTGTGTCCGCATCGACCAATAATGGAAGATCACATACATCGGTAATACGGCGTACGTCTGTCAACACATCATCAAGGTTACTAATTCCCAAATCAGGTAAGCCTAAAGAACCAGCGGCTACACCACCACCTGATAAGTAAATCGCTTTATAACCTGCACGTTTTGCCAAAAGTGCATGATTGGCGTTGATGGTTCCAACCACTTGTAATGGCTTTTCTTGGGCTACTGCATCGCGAAATAGCTGACCTGCGGATTGTTTAGCCATTGTTATGTTCTCCTTGTGCTTGTAGCAGTGTTTGCTCAATAATTTTGTAAGAAGCATTGATATGTCGATGCATCAGCAGCTCGGCAAGTTCACCATCACCTTCTGCAATTGCATCTAAAATACGGATATGTTCGTCCCAAGCTTTGCTCGGTCGATCGGGTGTGTTTGAAAATTGAATTCGGTACATGCGGATGAGGTGATAAAGCTCATCACATAGCATTTTTTCTAGGGTTTTATTACCACTACTTTTGATAATGCAGTAGTGAAAATCGTCCTGCCCTTCTTGCAAGTAATATCCTTTACCTGCTTTAAAGTTTTCATCTTCGGCATGCATACGCAAAACATCACGCAGTGCCAAGATTTGCTTTTTATCAATATGCTGTGCAGCAAGTTTGCAGGCTAAACCTTCTAAAGACGCACGAATTTGGTAAAGCTCTTTAAACTGTTGCAAGGATAGCGAAACCACGCGCGCACCCACATGTGCAGTACGCTCAACTAAACGCTGCCCTTCAAGGCGATGAATTGCTTCACGCAAAGGCCCACGACTAATACCATACGTGCGCGCCAGTTCAGGCTCAGAAATTTTGCTACCTGCCGGAATTTGACCCAAAACAATCGCCGTCTGTATTTGTTTAAATACATTCTCGGTCAGTGTTCTTCCCTGACTCTGTAATGGCTCTGGTGCGAAGGTCAAATCTTGCATATTGTCGACAATTTTTAATCAATTATGAGTTTTATAGCGGTATGAATGAAAAAAATCAAGGTGATTGTTGACACTTTACAGAACGCATCAGGTCAATTTTTATCGTTAGGCCTGACATTTCACCTTATGTTTAAAGCATGACACCACTTACTATTTAATATTTATAAAACAATTATTTATACTTAGTTTGCCTATAGTTGTATGACTATTTATGGCTTGCTTTTTAGTCAATAAACTTTTGTTTCAAACTTTAGTCTACAACCAATGTATTACAGCAAGATTGTAGACAATCTGCTTGAATGAAATCATGAGTTAGAAATTAGTATCTATTTACCGTAATTTCTTTTAAATCTTTTTATCATTTTCAGCCAGAAAATATCGATATTAGTGAAATTATCAGGTGCTTCACGGTAGCTTTATTGGTACATTATTGAGCATCGACATAGTTGTGACGTATTTTTCGAAACAGAAAAAACCGAACACTATGCATATTGTTGAATGAAAGGACTTTTTTAATGTTTCAACATATCCCCCCATACGCAGGCGACCCAATTTTATCTTTAATGGAACAGTTCAATGCTGACACTCGTTCTGAAAAAGTAAACTTGAGTATTGGTCTTTATTATAACGAAGACAGTATTGTTCCTCAGTTAGAGACTATTATCGAGGCGCAAAAGCGTATTGAGCCTAAAAACGGTAAAACCAAACTTTATTTGCCAATGGAAGGCTTCAAACCTTACCGCGAAGCAATTCAAGCACTTTTATTTGGTGCAAACAGCCCAGCAGTTAAAGCTGGCCGCGCTGTGACCATCCAAACGCTTGGTGGCTCAGGTGCATTGAAAGTTGGTGCGGATTTCTTAAAAACTTATTTCCCAAATTCAGACGTTTGGGTAAGCCAACCAACTTGGGATAACCACGTTGCGATTTTCAATGGCGCTGGTATCAAAACTCATTTCTACCCATATTTCGACAACGAAACTCGTGGTGTAGATTTTGACGGTATGCTTTCTACACTTAAAACTTTGCCTGAGCAAAGCATTGTGTTGTTGCACCCATGCTGCCACAACCCAACTGGTGCTGACTTAAACCCAGCGCAGTGGGACCAAGTAATTGCAGTATTAAAAGACCGTAACCTTATTCCATTCCTAGACATTGCTTACCAAGGTTTTGGTGACGGTATGGAAGAAGATGCGTATGCAATCCGTGCTTTAGACCAAGCAGGTCTAAACTTCATCGTGAGCAACTCGTTCTCTAAAATCTTCTCTTTATATGGCGAGCGCGTTGGCGGCTTAACTTTCGTATGTGACGATGCAGAAGCTGCTCAGTGCACATTCGGTCAATTAAAAGCGACTGTACGCCGTATTTACTCTAGCCCTCCTACAACAGGCGCTTGGTTGGTTGATGAAGTGTTAAATGACGCTGAACTTAACCAACAA
This sequence comes from Acinetobacter sp. XH1741, assembly GCF_041021895.1. NCBI lineage: Bacteria > Pseudomonadati > Pseudomonadota > Gammaproteobacteria > Moraxellales > Moraxellaceae > Acinetobacter > Acinetobacter chenhuanii. Next base: position 632,702 of record NZ_CP157428.1, on the reverse strand, counting down.
TGGCAAGGTGAAGTAAAAGAGATGCGTGAGCGTATTATTAAAATGCGTAGCATCTTGAAAGATGAACTCACTAAAGCATTACCAGACCGTGACTTTAGCTACCTTGTAAACCAAAAAGGTATGTTCAGCTACACAGGTCTAACTGCTGAGCAAGTAGATATCTTGCGTGAAGAATATGCAATCTACTTAGTACGTAGTGGTCGTATTTGTGTAGCAGGTTTAAACATGAACAATGTTTATACTGTTGCTAAAGCGATGGCTGAAGTACTTGCTAAATCAGTAGAAGCAGCATAAGACATCTACTAAAAAAGGCGCTTCGGCGCCTTTTTTATGTCTCGATATTACGATTTAGCTTTGCCCCAATATTTTAGTTTTGAGGTATGACCAATACCCACATTAAAGCTATTGGTTGGGTCGAGTTTTTGATAGAAATTGGCCAATGCAGGCTTGGCAATGTAGAGATGCCCGACATTATGCTCTGCCGGATATTCAGCACGGCGTACATCCAGCAACTTCCACATTTGGTGTTCCATGTCTAATGGGTCATTACCCTTTTTAAGAATATAGTCCTGATGGAAAACATGACAAAAGAAATGTCCATAATAGAGTTTATGGAGAATTTTATTTTCCATCTCAGCTGGCAGTTGCTCTACCCATTCGCGGTCATTACGACGTAAAGCAATATCAAGCGCCACAATATCTTCAACTTCACTACGGTGAGTATCACGATAACGAATTGCCGCCCCTGCAATCGCAAAACGGTGTAAGAAAGCCTTTCGCCCTTCTTCTTCGCTACATACGAAATAGCTACCTGACTGGTGCACTGCAAAATATTCTTTTAAAAACTGCTCAGTTTGTACTTTCGAGTTATTTTCAACACGTAGCACTAAATGATGCTCATAACGATCTCGATATTCAGTCATACGCTTCGGTAAATGACTCGGTAAAAAGAACGTAATCGCCTGTAAAATATGATCCGTTAAGCCTTTAATTTTAAATCGTTCTAAGAAACCATCGACTTTATCTTTCATCGCAAAAGCTTTGGGAACATTGGCTGTACCAAATTTCTCAATAAATAAGAATGTGTCTTTTCCGTACTTTTCACCAATTAAATAAGCATCTCGATGAATGTATTCACCTGCAATCGGCAGGCTTGGCAGTGAAGTCAGTAAATAACGGCGAATAGCGGTTAAATCATCGGCATCATTAGTACCAATATAAAAGACATTGCTCTCTACTTTTTCATAAGTATCAAGACGAACCGCAAATACACACACTTTACCTGCCGAACCCGATGCTTCAAACAAACGTGACGGGTCTGCATTAAAACGAGCAGGCGTATCTTCATCTACTTGCGTCACATCGTGGGCATAACGATGGTCGGACGCCTGCTTTTCATTGTCATCTAAAATATCTACAGCTTGATATTTCTGCTTCTCTAAACGAGTCAAAATCTCTTCGGGAGTCGAGCCTAAATTCACCCCTAAGTGGTTCACCAGTTCTAATTGACCAGCAGCATTCACTTGAGCATATAACGCCAGTTCAGTATACGCAGGACCACGGCGTACCAACGCACCACCAGAGTTATTACACACCCCGCCCAGTACCGATGCCCCAATACAAGATGAACCAATCACCGAATGAGGTTCACGATCATAGTCTTTTAAAATTTGCTCTAAATTGTCTAAGGTCGCACCCGGTAAACAAATCACTTGCTTACCGTCATGAATGACTTGAATGCCCTTTAAGCGACGAGTACTCATGACTAAAACAGGACGATCATAATCATCGCCATACGGGGTTGAACCACCAGTGAGTCCTGTATTGGCCGCCTGCATAATTACAATACAGTCTGCCTCAATCGCAGCTTGGAGCACCTGCCATTGCTCTAGTAAAGTGCCTGGCACCACCACAGCCAGCACTTTCCCCTCACCAAAACGTCGACCTTGACGGTACTGACGCGTACTTTGGTCATCGGTCAAAACATGAGTGCGCCCTACAATATTCTGTAAACGTTCGATCACTGCTTGAGGAGAAAATGTTTGCATGATGGTTTCCTTTTGGTCATCCATATCACATTGTTTTTTAAATTTAGAGAAACACGACAGAGTCTTACAGGGAAAAGTTCGGTGTAAGCAGCTCATTCTGTTACTTTGGTTTTGCCCTGAGTGGCGGCTAAAGCCACGCAAGACCAAAGGCACTGTCACTTACAGAACCTGTTCGCTGTATCCATTTTTCAAGTTATATTGCAAAAACAAAGTTTTGCTCATACTACGCAGGCTGTAAGTAACGCTTAGCACCAGCAGCTAATCTCTAGGTGTTAGATTTAATTCAAATTGGCTACGCGTTGGCGGCAAGGATGCCGCCTGTTGAGCAACTGTACAAGGAAGTACGGTTTGCTCAACAAAAGGTTTTTGGTTACTTTTGACCTTTCAAAAGTGACAAATGCCTATACATAAAACATTAGCAAATCACCAAATTTTGAGGCTGTACTTACTGCTTCACTTACTATTTCTTAAAGACCTTGTTTCATCGCCTGCACTAAACAATCAGCATTAATATCCGAAATTGACTTAGCACCAGTGAGCGTCATCGCAACACGCATTTCCTTATCAATCAAATCAAGCAAGTTCGACACCCCTTGCCCACCTGCTGCTGCCAAGGCATAAACAAATGCACGGCCAAGTAATACCGTATCGGCACCGAGTGCCAACATACGTACCACATCTAGACCATTACGAATGCCAGAGTCTGCCAAAATCGCCAAATCACCTTTCACGGCATCAGCAATTGCAGGCAATGCACGAGCAGGCGACATCACACCATCTAACTGACGACCACCATGGTTCGATACCACAATACCATCTGCACCAAAACGCACAGCATCTTTGGCATCTTCAGGGTCTAAAATGCCCTTAATTACCATTGGGCCATCCCAAAACTCACGAATCCACTCAAGGTCTTTCCATGAAATCGATGGGTCAAAGTTCGAACCTAACCAACCAATATAGTCTTCAAGCCCAGTCGGTTTACCTAAATATTTAGAAATGTTCCCCAAGTCGTGCGGGCGCCCCATTAAGCCCACATTCCATGACCAATGTGGGTGGAACATCGACTGCATATAACGGCGCATCGCCGCATTTGGTCCACTCATACCCGAATGAGCATCACGATAACGCGCACCCGGCACAGGCATATCTACAGTAAATACCAGTGTTGAACAGCCTGCCGCTTTTGCACGTTCCAAAGCATTACGCATAAAACCACGGTCACGTAATACATAAAGCTGGAACCACATCGGGCGATTAATTGCAGGCGCAACTTCCTCAATCGGACAAACAGAAACTGTTGAAAGCGTAAATGGAATGCCCTTTTTATCAGCTGCCATCGCGGCCTGAACTTCACCACGGCGCGCATACATGCCTGTTAAACCCACAGGCGCTAATGCAACCGGCATCGACAAGGTTTCATTAAACAATTTTGTCTCTAAACTTAACGCGGACATGTCATTCAGCACACGTTGACGCAATGCTATTTCTGACAAATCTTGAACGTTACGCTTTAAGGTATATTCCGAATACGCCCCACCATCAATGTAATGAAATAAAAATGGAGGTAAGCGACGTTGTGCCGCAGCACGATAATCATTGCCAGAAGAAATAATCATTTTGAATCAACTCTATTTAAACGATTTGCGCGTTTCTGGCGAGCTTCATCTTCATCCAGAGAACGCACATGATTAATCACAAATTCAATATGACCGCAGACAGCTTGGCGTGCGGCCTCGGGATCTTTACGATCAATAGCATCCATCACCTGAAAATGCTGCTCGCTGAGCAAATCACCATTTACGGGGTCGTTATAAACTTTTTTACGTCCTAACAAGACGTTGTATTGCAGCAAATCGAAGAGACTACGCATCATTTGAATCAGCACCACATTGTGAGATGCTTCAGCAATTGCTAAGTGAAATTCAGCATCTGCGACCGCAGCCTGTGCTGAGTCACCTGCATTTTGATGACGACTATTTTCATTAAAATAATGATGAATTTTGGCGCGATCTTCAGGTGTTGAACGTAATGCGGCATACCAAGCAGTACCACCTTCAAGCAATAATCGCGCCTCTTGCACATCAAAACGGTACAGTGGATCTTCTTCAATCAAGTTACTAATCGGGTTCACAATCAGTTGCTGTGGCCACTGTTCAGGTAACTGCTGAATATAAGTCCCATCGCCACGGCGGCTACTGAGCACCCCTTGACTATTAAGCTGTTGAATTGCTTCACGCAAAGACGGACGAGAAACTCCTAAGCTCGTTGCAAGCTGGCGCTCGGCAGGCAAACGGTCACCTTTTTTCATGTGACGCTCTTCAATTAATGCCTGCAATTTCATGACCACTTGATCGGAGATTCTCATCGCGTTTCCTTCACTGGAGTTATGGAATCATCCACGGAACCAGATAAGCCTGAACCGTAATAATGATGCCAACAAAGACAGTGAATATGATGCTATGTTTTACCGTGAAACGGAACAAGTCAGACTCTTTTCCAACTAAGCCCACCGCTGCACAAGCAATGGCAATCGACTGTGGAGAAATCATCTTACCTGTAACACCACCGCTGGTATTCGCAGCTACAAGCAATACTTCAGGAATACCAATTTGCTGCGCTGTCGTTGCCTGTAGTGCCGAGAACAAAGCATTTGAAGAAGTGTCTGAACCCGTAAGGAACACACCAAGCCAACCCAAAAATGGCGAGAAGAAAGTAAATGCATGACCCGTATGTGCTAGAGCCAACGCCAAAGTTGCAGATAAACCTGAATAGTTCGCAATAAAAGCAAACGCCAACACCATACCAATAGAATAAATCGGTGTTTTTAACTCATTAAGTGTTTCACCAAAGGTCGTTACAGCTTCACTTGCTTTCATTTTTAAGAAAATAGCAGTAATGATCGCAGCAATAAAAATTGCAGTACCTGTTGCAGAGAACCAGTCAAACTTATAAATCGCTTCATATGGTTTCATCTCTGCCACAATCGGCGGCATTTTTTCGACCAATTTGTGCAAATACGGTACTTCAAGTTTAAAAATCCAGTGTTCAAGAGCACCATCTTTTGCAAATAATGCTTTAAATGGCTTAACACTCCAGATAGTCACCATGACTGTTAAAATCGCAAATGGAGACCATGCTTTGGCAATTTTCCCAATACTGTAGCGTTGAACTGTAGTAGGTTGCTGAGTCAAAGTTTGACCAACTTCAGCTTCAAAACGGAAAATATGTTTTGGTTGCCAAACGCGGAACAACAAAGTTAGGCTTACCAATGACGCAATTGCTGCGGTAATGTCAGGTAACTCAGGACCAATAAAGTTAGATGTAAGATATTGTGCTATCGCAAACGAACCACCACCAACGACCACCGCAGGCCAAGTTTCCTTAACACCACGCCAGCCATCCATAATCGCCATAATCCAGAACAGCACAATCAGCGTTAAAAATGGCAACTGACGCCCAACCATCTGGCTAATTTCCATTGTGTCTACACCAGAAACCTGCCCTGCCACAATAATTGGAATACCCATCGCACCAAATGCAACTGGAGCGGTATTTACGATCAAACATAGACCGGCAGCGTAGAGTGGTTTAAAGCCTAAACCAACAAGGAGTGCAGCGGTAATTGCAACAGGAGCACCAAAACCCGCCGCCCCTTCTAAAAATGTACCAAATGCAAAACCAACCAATAGCATTTGCAGACGTTGGTCTTCGGTAATCGACAAAATGCTTGAGCGAATAACCTCAAACTGGCCTGTTTTTACCGAAATTTTATATAGAAAAACTGCCCCAATAATGATCCATGAAATTGGCCATAGACCATAGAAGAATCCATAGACAATAGAAGCAAAGGCCATTTGACCCGGCATTTGATAGAAAAAGAGCGCAATCAATAATGCAATAATGACGGTGCCTGTACCCGCGATACTGCCTTTTAAACGAAAAACAGCTAATGCCAAAAAGAAGAAAATAATCGGGATTAATGCAACCGCGCTAGACAGCCAAATATTATTTAAAGGGTCATAAAGTTGTTGCCACATATTGAGCATTGTCATCTCCTTGAAATGCCGGGGCGAAATTTTTGTACCTTAAATCTTTAAACATTTAACACAATTGGTATGACCAATTAAAATTTAAGTGCAAATGCTGTTCCTTAAACCACAGATCGCATCATAAACACAGACATTGGTAAGATCAATCATTAAATAATAGTTATAATTGGTATGACCAATATGATTAAGTAAAATCAAGTAATTCCTAATTTATAAATTTATTTATTAGACTAAAGTCGTAAAAATCTTTCTTATAAATTTAGATACGCACTATCGAAATGAAGCGAATAATTTGAATATAAAAACTATAAACATTCCTGTTTCATGATCTATGTATAATGTGCACACAACTCAAACCACATGTATTGAATTGAATAATGACTACTTTAACGTGTTTTAAAGCTTATGATATCCGAGGCAAACTCGGCACCGAATTGAATGAAGAAATCGCCTATAAAATTGGCCGCGCTTACGGACAAATCTATAAACCAAAGACTGTGGTTGTAGGTTGTGATATTCGCTTAAGCAGTGAGGATTTAAAACAAGCGACCATCCGCGGATTAAACGATGCGGGTGTTAATGTGCTTGATTTGGGCATGACGGGAACTGAAGAAGTTTACTTTGCCGCTTTCCATTTAGATGTGCAAGGTGGTATCGAAGTTACTGCGAGCCACAACCCAATGGACTATAACGGCATGAAATTGGTTCGAGAAAATGCTCGTCCAATTAGTGCCGATACTGGTTTAAAAGAAATTCAGGCTTTAGCGGAAACCAATAACTTTGAAGAAGTTAGTCAAAAAGGTACAACTCAAAGTTATAACATTTTGCCTGAATTCGTTGATCACTTAATCACCTATATTGAACCTGCAAAAATCCGTCCACTTAAATTAGTGGTAAACGCGGGTAATGGTGCAGCTGGTCATGTGATTGATGCTATTGAAGAAAAATTTAAGACACTTAACGTACCAGTTGAATTTATTAAAATTCACCATGAAGCAGATGGTACTTTCCCAAATGGGATTCCTAACCCAATTTTAATTGAAAACCGTGACAGTACCCGAAATGCTGTACTTGAGCATAAAGCAGATATGGGGATTGCATGGGACGGCGACTTTGACCGCTGCTTCTTGTTCGATGAAAAAGGTCAGTTCATTGAAGGCTACTATATTGTGGGTCTATTGGCTCAAGCTTTCTTGATTAAACAATCAGGCGAGAAAATTGTGCATGACCCGCGTTTAGTGTGGAATACGTTTGATATCGTCGATGAATATAAAGGCATTGCCGTACAGTCAAAATCTGGTCATGCATTCATTAAAGACGTTATGCGTGAGAACAATGCTATATATGGCGGCGAAATGAGTGCCCATCACTATTTCCGTGACTTTGCTTACTGCGACAGCGGCATGATTCCTTGGTTACTCACCGTTGCTCTACTTTCTGAAACAGGACAATCACTTTCAACACTTGTTGAAAATATGATTACCAAGTTTCCTTGTAGCGGTGAAATTAACTTTAAAGTGGCTGATACACAAATCACTATTCAAAAGATTTTCGATTTCTATGCCGAGCAAAACCCAGAAATTGACCGTACCGATGGTGTAAGCCTAGACTTTGGTGCATGGCGTTTTAATGTACGTGCTTCAAACACTGAGCCTTTACTACGTCTCAACATTGAAAGCCGTGCAGACCGTCAAGCTCAGCCAATGCAGCATTATGTAGATGAATTGACAGGATTAATTCAATCTTAATAGCATTCGTATCAAAGAGATGGAAACATTATTGTTCCATCTCTTTTTTCGTATTCTGCATAATTTTATAAGTATGATTATGCCCATCTAATACATCTTTATTTAGATTCTCATAACCTTTTAACAGCGCTTTTTTATCAAAATTACATGTTTGATTTTCATTGATAAATTTTTGATGAATAGCACTATAACAACTCGATACATCATCAACAAATTGATAGTAATCTGACAATGGCAATCCTGCCAGCTTTAATAGTTTTGGAGCAACAAAACTTGCAGCAATATAAGGTTGCTTCAAAGGCTTCTTATCTAATTTATAATTGCTCCATACTACAAACGGTGTCTGATAGTTTTTGAGATTAGTCCGGTCAGGATCATCTTTAAAGAATCCATAACTATCATAAACTTCTTGTAGATTCGGCAAATGATCTCCAAAAGCCACTAAAATTGTTGGTCGATCTACTGTTTTTAAATATGCAGCAAGCTCTTGCAACTTCTGGTTAGCACGCCCAGTTCCAGCAGTATAAGTACTTAACTTTTGCTTTTCATTTTCAGACAGCTCTTTATTAAATTTATAATTTTGCTTACCAAATCGATCATCGTTATACATCGGATGATTTTCGACTGTAATCGCATAAATAAACTTCGGTTGTTGTTCATTCTCTTCTAAAGTGGACTTAATCGAATCAAAAATAAGATCATCTGTAGCCCACCCTCCCAAATTAAAGACTGTAGAGCGATCTTTTTGTGCAATCATATTTTCAAGCGATATAAATTTATCAAACCCTAGGTCTGGATATACCTTATTACGATTATAATAATAACTGTAGTTATTATGCATTGCGACAGTCTGATAACCAATTGAATTTAAATAATAAGGTAGAGCATAAATTGGCTTTTTCAACTTAGAAACATATAACAATTCATTTGGGAAAAAAGTTGTGTTGAGGCTGGTAAGTACTTCAAATTCGACATTTGCAGTACCTCCACCAAAAGAAGGAGACAATAAATTAGACACTTGATTTTGATGAATAAAAGATAGTAAATCTTTTGGTAAACCACTATCTAAATGATGAGAATCCCAAAAAGATTCTTCCATCACGATAACAATGTTCGGATATTCCTTTTCATCCTCATCTAAAGATTGATCCAAATGATGCTGCTGCAAAATTTGTAGCATGTCTTGCTCAGATACTTTACGGTTAGGTAATAATACACTCGTTACATTATCCAATACCTTAGATACGTAAAACGTCACAAAACCATAATCTTGAATTTTCCGATAGTCCCCAATCCAGTCATTTCTGGTATTTGGAAACTCTTGTAAACTGGCGCAAATCATGGGTTTATTTTCAGAGAAACAAGCCCCAGTAGGATTTTTAATAAAATTTAAATAAATTAAGCCACTACCCAGCAATCCAAAAATAACAATATTGGGAACATAGGTATGAAAAGTCACTTTACTTTCTTTACGTATAGCAATCAGAAGTACAATAAGGAAGAAAATAATGAGCGTGAAAAAAATAAGCTGTAAGTGCCAAGGGGTGGCTTTCATTGCCTCTGGTAGCAAAAAAATATCTTCAGGGCTTAAATTACTAAATAAATATTGTTGCTTCTTTTTATTAATGAAATTTAAAAATATAACGAATAATTGGCTTAAAAAGAGTGCAGTATATTTACGACCTAAGACAATAAAAAAAAGTTGAATTACCGCATAATTAAAGAGAATTGAAAAAATAGCCTTTTCTGAAATCAAATAGCTATAAAACTTATGCCATGTCAGATTCAGATCCCATGCAACATATACACCTATACAGGTAGACAAAAAAGCAATAAAGATAAATAACAGTTGTTGGCGCAGAAAAACCATGACGACAAAAAGAGGCTAACAGGAGATTGTGGCGAATACTAGCATGAAAGTAGTCACTACAACTGTAGCCTCTTTTTAGAAAAGAGCTTTATCTCAATTCAATAAAGATAGGTAACTGATATTTAGAAAAATTAAATAATCAATTTTTATATCCTGTCGGATTTTGTTTTTGCCAATTCCAACTATCTTTTAACATATCTTCTAAACCATATTGCGGTTTCCAACCCAGCTCAGCAACAGCACGCGCATTATCGGCAAAAGAAGTGGCTACATCACCTGCTCGACGTGGTGAAAATTCAAAAGCTACAGCTACACCATTCACCTGTTCAAAGGTATTTTTAACTTGTAATACCGATGACCCATTACCTGTGCCAATATTCCATGCACGGCAACCTTGCGCTTTTAAACGGTTATTGAGAGCGCATAAATGCGCATTCGCTAAGTCAACAACATGGATATAATCACGTACACCTGTACCATCTACTGTGTTATAGTCATTGCCATAAATAGAAAGTTTTTCACGGCGGCCAACAGCAACCTGTGTAACGTAAGGCATTAAATTATTTGGAATACCTTGTGGGTCTTCACCAATACGACCACTTTTATGTGCACCTACTGGATTAAAATAACGAAGTAACGCAATCGACCATTTAGAATTAGAAACAGACAATTTTTGTAATAATTGCTCAACGATTAATTTAGTATAACCGTAATTATTACTAGGCATACCTGTAGGCATTTCTTCATTTAGTGGAGAAGTATTCGCTTCATCATATACTGTTGCAGATGAGCTAAACACAAGTGTATAGACACCTGCTTTCTCCATTGCCTTAACCAGTTGAATACTACCTGTAATATTATTGTCGAAATAAATAAGCGGTTTTTCTTGGCTTTCACCAACTGCTTTTAAACCTGCGAAATGGATCACTGCATCAATTGTATGATTTTGAAATACGCGATCAAGGTCATCTGCATTCCGGATATCCCCCTCTACAAAAGTTAAACTTTTTTGAGTGAGTTCCTGAACTCTATTTAAAGACTCTTCTGAACTATTTGAAAGATTATCAAAAACAATGACTTCATGACCTGCATTCAAAAGCTCTACGCAAGTATGTGAACCAATATAGCCTGCACCACCAGTAACCAGAATTTTAGCCATCTATTTTTCCTAATAAAATTTTAATCAAGCCACGCGTTGAAGCATCGAGTGCTGAAAGATCATTTTGGGCACCATTTAAAATCGGGAGTAACTGGTCAGCAATCTGTTTACCTTTTTCAACTCCCCATTGATCAAACGGGTTAATGTTCCAAATTACAGACTGAACAAATACTTTATGCTCATATAAAGCAATCAACATTCCTAAACTATAGGGATTAAGTTCTTTTAAAAGTAATGTTGAACTTGGCTGATTTCCTTCATACTGCTTGTAGATAGGTAAATTTCCTAACTCTTTCGCGTCTAAAGCTTCATTACCAAATGCTAATAAACGCGATTGTGCCAAACAGTTTGAAAGTGCAAGATGATGTTGTTCAATCAATGCTTCAGCATTTTCTACATATGTAAAATGATCTGAATTATAACGTTGCACAGGCGCGATAAAATCACAGCTTACAGCTTGAGTTCCTTGATGAAGCAACTGATAAAATGCATGCTGAGCATTCGGTCCAACTTCACCCCATACGATTGGACAAGTATCTAATTCAACTTTTTGCTCATCACGTTGTATAGATTTACCATTAGACTCCATTTCGAGTTGTTGTAAATAGGCAGCAAAATATTTTAGACGTCCATCATAAGGTAATACAGCATGGGTCTGAATATTTAAAAAATTATTATTCCAGACACCTAATAATGCCATAAGTACAGGAATATTTTGCTCAAAACTTGTATTTTGGAAATGCTCATCAACAGCATGGGCTCCAGCTAAAAGTTGCTGGAAGCCTTCTACACCAATTGACAATGCTATAGGTAAACCAATACATGACCAAAGAGAATAACGTCCACCAACCCAATCCCAAAGCAGTAATTGGTTTTCAGGAGCAATACCCCACTCTGACATTTTGTCAGCTTTTGTAGAAACACCAATAAAATGGCTTTTTACAACCCTTTCATGTTTCCCTAGCGCTTTTTCAAGCCACTGTCGAACTGTTTGTGCATTGGATAAAGTATCGATCGTACCAAATGACTTTGATGAAATAATAAACAAAGTTGTTTCTGGGCGCAGTTGATGCAGCAGGTCCGACAACTGACTACCATCCATGGTCGATACGAAATGGACATTGAGTGGCTTGGCTGTTTTTACTTTAAAATCCGATAATGCATGGGTCACCATTTGAGGTCCTAAATCAGATCCTCCTACCCCAATGTTAACGACATCTTGAATGACTTCGCCAGTAGTTCCACGATATTGTCCAGCATGGATTTTTTCAACCAAGGCATACATACGCTGCAATTGGCTATGAACATTTTTAGTTAATTCCGGAAATTTAGAATATTCTAAAGGTAAGCGTAAAGCCCAATGCATAGCCGCACGCTGTTCAGTACAGTTAATTTTATCTTGAGAAAATAACCGTTCAATCCAGTGACTCAATTGTTTAGTTTTTGCTAAAGCCACCAATTGTTCTAAAACATTTTTAGTTACGCGGTGCTTACTATAATCAAAAACCAATTGATCAAACTTTACAGAGTAGTTTTGAAACCGATCAGACTCTGTCGCGAATAATTCTTTTATATGTGATTTTGAATTTTTCTCGACTAAAGAATGGAGCTGCGCAATAGGTGAAACTAGCTCTTTAGGAAACTTCTCGATAGATTTACTCATAATCGACCTACTCCTTCATAAGCAAAACCTTTAGATTTGACATATGCTGGATCATAAATATTACGCCCATCCAAAATAAGCGGATGCTGCATGAATTGTTGTAACTGTTTAAAGTCAGGACTCCAATACTGCTTCCATGCCGTAACTAGACATAAAGCATGTGCCCCTTGTACTGCTTCATATTGATCAGCACATAAAATCAGATCTTCACGATTTCCATATAGACTTGCAATTTCATCAAGAGCTTGCGGATCATGTAAACGTACTTTTACGCCTTGAGCCCATAAAGCAGCCAATAAAATATGAATAGGTGAGTTATGTGTACTTGGAGTATTCTCTTTAAATGAGGCTCCCCAAATTGCAACAGTCTTTCCACTCAAGTCACAATGATAGTAGTTCCACAATTTACGGAATAAAATCTCTTTTTGTTGCTCATTAATCGCCCACACTTGCTCTAGAAGTCGACTTTTCACACCTGTTTCAGAAACCGTACTAGAGAGTGTTAAAATATCATGTGAAAAATTTTCACCACCAAATCCAACACCTGCCGACAAATAAGCTGCACCAATACGAGTATCGGCAGCTATGCCATGCTTTACATTAGCAATATCAATACCCAACTTTTCAGCAACTAGAGCAAGATCATTCATATAACTAATACGAGTCGCCAACATGCCTGAAATGCTGAGCTTGGTAAATTCGGCATCTAAAATCGGCATAAATAAATATTGATAGCTAAATCGGAAAAATGGACGCAATAATTCTTGCATTGTGTCTTGAGCAGAATTCGATTCAACCCCAACAATGACATGTTTTACATTGAGTACACTATTAATTGCATTACCCTCCTGAATCACATCAGGAAAATAGACCCACTCGTCTTTAGGTAAATGTTGCTTTAATTTTTCTGTCCCATGTAAACCAAATGTTGAACCATTAACCATTAACTTTGGATGAACAATTGGACGTTCACTTAACTTCTCAACTGTTTTTAAAGCTAGCTCTATTTGTGTTGGGCTAAAACAAAATAAATAAACTTCAATATCCAAAGGAATTTGAGAAAAGGGACTTTCTATTAAAAAACCTGCTTTTCTTTGTTTATTTAAATAATGATTAACTTCTTGATCTTGATATGAAAGTACAGATATATTTTCTTCACAGGTGACACTTGTACACCAATAGATCTGATTACCATATTCAGCTAGTAACGCTGCCATTACACCAGCGTGCAAGGTGGTTCCAAATACCGCGATTTTCATTGTACACCTGATTTTATTCTATAGAATTCTCTTCTCACTACGAGAAGAGAATATATTGAACCACTCATATCTTCATTATTTTTTACAAATACTTAAGTAGAGCTACAAATTTTATAATTTAAGTTCTTGAATCAACTGTTTAAAATCATTTCCCAATTTAGGATGTTCAATACCATAATGTAGAACAGCCTTTAAGTAACCAAGCTTACTGCCACAATCAAAGGTTTGCCCTTGCATACGATAAGCTTCAACCACATCAGTTTGTTGCAGCATGGCAATTGCATCTGTTAATTGAATTTCATTACCTGCACCTTTTGGTGTATTTTCAAGTAACTGCATAATTTTTGCAGGTAAAACATAACGACCAACAACAGATAAATTAGATGGTGCAGAACCAACCGCAGGTTTTTCTACAATACCCTGCATAGCTATACTTTTACCTTCATCTGGGCTTTGTAAAACATCAACAATACCGTATTGATCTACTAAGTGATCAGGCACTGCTTCTACCATTATTTGTGCAGATTGACTTTCATCATAACGAGAAATCATACGCGACAAATCATTCTGCCCCGAGCTATCTTTCACCAATACATCTGGTAATAGCACAGCAAAATCATCCAGTCCTACTACACTCTTTGCGCATAAGACAGCATGTCCTAAGCCTAGAGGCTGAGGTTGTCGTACACTAACAACACTCACATGAGAAGGAACAATTTGAGTAATCTCTGCAAGTAAATCAAATTTCTTTTTTTGGTTTAAAATAGTTTCTAATTCAAAATTTCGATCAAAATAATTTTCAATCGAAGCTTTCGAAGAGTGAGTCACCAAAATAATTTGTTCAATTCCTGCTTCTACCGCCTCACGAACTACATATTCAATAGCTGGACGATCAACAACAGTAACCATTTCTTTTGGAATTGACTTACTTGCGGGTAAAAACCGCGTTCCTAAACCAGCTACTGGTAAAACTGCTTTTTTAATCATAAGAAATATTTCAAGATATAAAATTTACTTTACAGATGAATCGGCATTTTCTTGGCCATCATTACCTTTAAACAAAGATGGTCCTACATGTCCTGGTGCATTAATACCCTCTCGTCTTGACATCACTTTGACTGTTTTAAACATAATTTTAAAGTCAACCCAAACATTGTGATTGTCTACATACCAAACGTCACATTTAAATCGCTCTTCATAATCCAGTTCATTACGTCCACTCACCTGAGCTAAACCGGTCATTCCAGGACGGACTTCTAGACGACGCGCTTGTTCTGGAGAATATAAAGCAACAAAGTCTTTTAACATTGGTCGAGGACCCACTACGCTCATATCGCCTTTTAGCACATTAATAAGCTGAGGCATTTCATCTAAGCTAGTAGAACGCAATTTCTGCCCAAATGGAGTAATACGAGCCTCATCTGGCAAAGGGTTTCCTTGCGCGTCAAAAGCATCCTTCATCGAACGGAACTTAATCATTTTAAATAGTTTTCCGTCCTTACCAGGTCTTTCTTGATAAAAGAATATTGGTGAACCTAGATTTTTACGGACCTTATAAGCAACTATCAGAAATATTGGCGACAGTACGGTTAGAGCTATTAAAGAAATGACTATGTCTACTAAACGTTTCATATTTTCATTCACTCATTTTTTAATATCTTTACGAAGAAAGGTATTATAAATTTTACCTAGCATATTTGCTGGCAACAGTCTAAACGCAGACCGTATCAGAAACAGCATATTAGCATATACAGGATTTTGTAACTTTAGTTGTTTTTTTAAATCTAGTAACTGTTTTTCACTTTTAATATATTGGAAACCTTTACGTCGTGCGTGCATACCATTACCAACACGAGCATATAGAAGGACGTCAGGTAAGTTCGCAACTTTATAATTATTCCCAATTACACGTAACCATAAGTTGTAGTCTTCCATAAATAAATGATGCTGATAACCTCCGAGAGATAAAATAACATCACGTTTGTACACAACGGTCATATGGTTAAAGGGACAACGTTTTTGTGCAAATTTTTTAATCTCGTCATGTGTTAAAGGCACAGACTTGATTACATCGGCATCAGTAATTTCTTGATTAAATTCCATTACTTGAGAACTAAATAAAACAACATCTGGGTTTTGTTTTATGAAAGCAAGTTGTTTTTCAAACCGATCAGATGTACAAATATCATCAGTATCCATACGAAAAACCCAATCAGCACTACACTGTTTTAGCCCTTCATTTAATGCCTTACCAAGCCCTACGTTTTGCGGTAACGCAACTACTTTTAGTTTTTCACCGATTTTAACTTGCCACTCCTGTACAGAAGTTGTGAGTTGCTCACCAATAGGCCCATCTAAAACTAAAACTATTTCACTTGGCTTCAAGCTCTGATTATCCCAAATGCTTTCAAAACACTTTTCTAGATATTCAGGTTTTTCTTTATGATATAGAGATAATAGAACCGAAAACATACAATTTTAACCTTCCAAAACCTTTTCAATCCAAACTTTTAAGATCTGTTCAGGCTGATATTTTTTAGCATTGATCAATGAATTTTGTGAGAATTGCGCCAACATATCTGGAGAGGAAGCAAGTTGTAAAATCGCATCTGCCAATGCCTCAATATTTTGGTTCTCAACCAACAAGCCATTTTTATGATTTTGAATAACATCACTTGGCCCAAAAGGACAATCATAAGAAACAATAGGTAAACCAAAGCTCTGCGCCTCTACTAAAACCATAGGTAAACCTTCATACTTAGACGACATTACAAAAAAGTCTGATTGTCTATATACCTCTTGCACATTTGATGTACTTCCTTTCAAAATAACGCGCTGTAGAGAGTTCTCCTCAATATAATCTTGTAGCATTTTTTTGTGTTCACCTTCACCATAAATATTAAGGTGCCACTCTGGTATCATTTGATATATTTTTTTCCAAGCTTTCAATAAATGAAGATAATTTTTCTGATCAGTTAAACGACCTATTGTTACAATTTGGTTACTACTCAGCGGAGATTCTAAAACAATAGGGAAGGGTGAAAAATTGGGGATAACAATAACTTTAGAATGAAATTTATCAAATTGCTCTTTATCTTGTTGTGTTAAAGTAACAACCTGATCAATCCACTTGTAAAAGAATTTACTTAAGATTTGAACTTTTTTAGGCCTACTAACAAAAGAGACATGCTCTAATGTAACCAATTTTTTGATTTTAGGTAAAAGAGCACATAATAAAGATAATTTACCCATATTATGTACAATCACCATATCATACGAACAAAGAGTAATATGTATCTTTAATTTTTTATAAAATTCAAAGAAGTTACCCGATATCGCTACTACATTTACATTATCAGAAACTGGATAAGCTGTATTATTTTTAAGAGACTCTCTGTTTAAGAGAGTAACATCATAATTAGCCATGAACGATAACTTGTTCACCAGTTCAATGGCAACACGTTCAGTTCCTGATTTGTTCTTTAAAGAATTAATTACAAAAAGAATTTTCATAACAATCTCAATATAAAGGGGTAAAATAATTATCGATCAAATAAGGAGCTTGAAAATTCAAAGTAATATACAATTGACAAAGCGAAATTATAAAAATGGAAATATAAACTAACACCTTATTGTTAAAAAGCTCATACATAATAAATGGAAACAAAATTACCTCAACGAAACCAAAAACTGTAGAGAAACGCCCACTCAAAATTGCAAAATCTGAAAATCCAATACGACAAGCAACAGATGTAATTAATAGAAACATTAAAAAAACAAAATAACGATTTAAATACATTTCTTTCTTAGAAAACCATAAAACAAAAATACACAGAATATAAGATTTCAAATTTGGTAAGGAAAATATACCCACAGAATAATTATAAGAGCTATAATAATAATCTTCTAATCTACCTGAAATACCCATTAAAACTGAAACAAAAACAAATTTAAACAAAATGGTTAGTATAAAAAGATATGGAATCGCCAAAATTAGAAAATTTCTTTTACTGATTTCAATTTTATTAAAAATAATATAAAATAAAAAAGATAAAGTAACTAGTGCAATAGATACTTGATGCATTAACATTGCTAGTCCAGAAAATACTATAAAAACAGAAAATTTTCTATCCTGAAATAAAGCAATAATAGCATATAAAGCTAATAGAACAGCTAAGCCCTGTCTCATCTGCATAAACTGCTGCATAAAAAAGAAGGGACCGGATGCATATATAAGTAATGATAATACACTAATTTTCTTATTAAATTTTCTCAAAATTAGATATAATACTAAAAAATTAATAGCCGAATAAATGGCAAATAGGAAATTTTCAGAATTCGTAAATAGCGATATAATATAAGCATACCAACCATAGCCTAACTCTACACCAGTTACCGAATAAAAATCTGAAAAACTTTTTAGATTATAACTATCAATATGCTTAAATATATAATAATATACAAAAGTATCTGGAGTATCTCCTCTATTAGCAACTATTAATATCAGAATACATGAAAGGAAAAAAAAGAAAGGAGCTCTTTTATCGATAACAAGCTTAGACATACTTTAGGCTATCCTCATCTAACAATTTTTCCCATAAATTAAGAATATTTAAAATATCATATGACTTAATACTTTCATGGATACTGTATCGATCTATTTTTTCTAATAAATTTAATTTATTATTAAAATCACTCACATCATCTTCTATAAAAAAACCATTTTCTCCATCTTTAATTATATTTAAAGGTCCATAAGGAGTTTTAAAACTTAAGCAAGGTATATTTCGAGAAATCGCTTCAAGTAAAACTAGAGGAAAACCCTCCAATCTAGAGGTCAGTATTAAAGCCAGGGCATCTTTATAAATAACATCTGGATCAACCTCACCCTTAATAATCTTTACACTCGCACTATAGCCATTTTCAATCACATAATCTCTAACTTCTTGTTCAAAATCTCCATGCCCATACATTTTAAGAATAACACCTTGATTTATTAAAGAGCTATTCACGAACAAATTAATAGCTTTAAATGGTTGTTTCTCTTCATTAAACCTTCCAACATACACTAGATATTTTTTATGATTCTCACTACTAGATATATAACTTAAATCAATTCCATTTGGAATCCAAACTGAATTAATACCATTTTTTTTATAATATTCTACATCTTGCGGGTTCAAACCTATCATTACATCTAGTTTAGAAAGTAGGAAATTACGAGTTTTTTGTATTAAAAAATTTTTTTCATATACAGTAGAAGTATGATCACACCCAATAACCTTTAATGTCTTTCTTTTAAATTTCAAAAAAGAGAATAATAAGGATAATGGCGGAGAAGATGTAATCCAAACAATATCATCTTCAATAATTGACTCGATATTCCTATAAGCCTCTTTAAACCAAAATATTTTATTTAATCCTGTATAGAAACTTGTGTTGTATTTCAACATATTTAAAGATTTTAAATGAACTTTAGCATCTAAATCATAAGCTAATTCATTAATTACACCACAGCTTACTATTTCAACTTGATACTTTTCTGTCAAATGATTAGCCAAATATGTAACCACTCGCAATACACCACCACGATCGCGCTTATCAAATGTCTGCACCACAAAAGCAATTTTTCTCATTTATTTTTAACACTCGCTTTCATAAAGTGAAACATAAATCTTAAAAAGTTTTTTGAAAATATCTGACTTGGATTTTCTAAAAACAGCTTATTAAATAAACCTAATGCATCTTTTTTATTTATATATAAATAGTCTGTTGCCTTTAACCATTGAATTTTTAAGTCAGCATATTTATATAGCTTATGATATGAAAAATTATCAATAACTTTCTTCCTTTCTATATTCATTACTTGAAAGTTTTTAGAAAAATTGTTTTCATGGTAACGATAATTTACTAAAACTTTATCAAGATAAACTAGACTATGGTTATTTTCAGTAAGCTTTAACCACATATACCAGTCTTCAATTTTTAAATCTTCTTTATAACCACCCACGGCTCGAATATGCTCAAGCTTAAGTAAAGCTGTCGGTGCAGGTAAATCAAAGTTATGTAAAAATATTTCATCGAATAGATATTTTTTCTCTTTCATATGGACCGTTTTTATTACGGAATTATAATTATTAATTAAATTATATCCTCCAAAGACTCCTACAATACTCGAGTCAGCACTATTTTTAAAAAAGTCAATTTGTATTTCTAGCTTATCCTTAAGCAACATATCATCTGAAGCTATAACAGAATAGTATTCTCCTTGACACCATTCTAATGCCTCATTTAAAGTTGCACTTAATCCTTTATTTGGTCGATTTCTGAACTCAAATCTAACAAATCTTTCTTTACATTGTTGGATCAAATTTTGTATTTTTTTGACAGATTCATCTTTAGATCCATCGTCAATAATAATAAGTTCAATATTTTGATAAGTTTGAGTGATGACACTTTGTATGCAATCTTGTACAAAATTTGCATGGTTATAACAAGGTATAACAATAGAAACTAAAGGTTGTTCATTGAATAGCATAATATTTTAACTCATTTTTTCTTTCAAAAGCTTAAATATAAATAAGCCCATGACACCCCAATATAAAGCGTAATTTACAAGGTGAGCCACTGAAACACCATCAAAACCCATTACTTTTGTAAATAAAATCGTAAATAAAATAGAGGTAAAAGCAAATACAATTTCTGTAATGATAAACAGTCTGGTCATAGCTTTACTTAACATTAAATATGCAAGTATCCAACTGCCAATTTTTAAAGAATCTCCAATCATTTGCCATAAAAACAAATCACGCATTGGTAGAAAACTTTTAGTAAACAATAAAGTAATAATCCAATCACGCAAGCTATAAATTATCAAACCACCGATGACAGCTAAAGGAAATATAAATTTATAACCCAAGTAAACTTCTGATTTGATTTCCTCAAGTCTTGATAATTCTGAAAGTCTTGGCAAATAATATACCCCTAATGTTGTAGTCACTAACATTAGATAGGCTGCACTTAAACGTATCATTGCTTCCCAGTAGCCAGCATAAGTTACACCATATTCATGAGTTAGATAACCTCGAATAGCCATTTGAGAAAGGGGTACACAGATAGCACTAACCAAGGCCATCAATGCAAAAGCAGCAAACTTTTTTGCTATGAATTTATCTATTTTTCCAAACAAATATGAAATTTTAAACCATTGGGCTTTATAGCATAAAAATAGGGTCGCTAAAAAAGCTAAGGACTGGTAAATTGAAAGTGCAACTAAAGCACCATATAAACTATATTTTATGGCTAAAAGGCTCGTAACCGCTAAAGAAAAAAGACTTCCCACAATATTTGCAATAACTAATCTTAAAACCTCTTTTTTTCCATTTAAAATGGCTAAAAAAAGTGCATTGAAGGTAAATAATGTCAGGAATACGGCAAACCAAACAAAAACTGTTTGATAAAGATCAGTATGAAAAATGTAAATAGAAAGTTGTTTTTGAAAAATTAGTATAATTAATGAAAAAACTAAGCTAAAAATTAAAACGATACTTCCTGCTGTCCTCCAAATATTTCGTTGTTTGAATTCATCTTCATAATACTCAGCAGTATATTTAATAACTGCCGTATTAATTGCACTCCCTGCAAAAGTTGTCACCATTTGTATAAAGTTTTGAAATTGACCGATAGCAGCATAACCTGCTGGACCAACATAAATAGCTAAAATCTTATTTAAAATAAACATCGTGGCTGTTTTAATCAAAACAGCCACGCTATTTAATATACTTGTCTTTAGTAGATTCATATTAGACTTTAAAGTTATTACAAATCTGAATTACTTTTTCAGCATCTTTCATGCTTAATGTAGGACCCATAGGTAAACTCATCACTTCAGCATGAATTTGTTCAGATACAGGATAACTTAAATCATTCCATTCTTTATAAGCCTGTTGCTTGTGAGGTGGAATAGGATAATGAATTAAAGTTTGTACACCATGTTCAGCCAAGTACTTTTGTAAAGCCTCGCGATGCTCAGTACGAATCACAAATAAATGCCAAACGTGTTGCTGATACTCTTCAGCATTTTTCTGAGCTAAAGGTAATTTGATTAAAGGATTTACTATATGCTGCAAATATAATTGCGCAATTTTACGGCGATGAGCTATTTCTTGATCTAAATATTTTAATTTAATATCTAGCATGGCAGCTTGAATTTCATCAAGACGACTATTTACACCAGGTACTAAATTTTTATATTTCTCATGAGAACCATAATTACGAAGAGCACGTAACATTTGTGCAAGCTCTTCATTATTAGTGGTTACAGCACCAGCGTCCCCTAATGCACCTAAATTTTTACCAGGATAGAAACTGAAACCAGAAGCATCTCCCCAGTTTCCAGCTTTTATTCCACTAATTTCAGCACTATGTGATTGAGCTGAATCTTCTAAAACCAGTAGATTATATTTATTTGCAATTGCCATGATTGCAGGCATTTCTGCTAATTGTCCATATAAATGAACAGGTAAGATTACTTTCGTTTTTGGAGTAATTGCAGCTTCAATCTTGCTTGGATCGATATTATAAGTATTAATATCCGGCTCAACTAAAACTGGAGTTAGGTTATTTGCAGTGATTGCTAAAATACTCGCAATGTATGTATTTGACGGGACGATTACTTCATCACCATCATTTAGTTTCCCCAACTCTTTCCATGCTCGAAGAGTAAGAATCAAGGCATCTAAACCATTTGCAACCCCAATTGCAAATTTTACGCCACAATATTCCGCAAAGTTTTGTTCAAATTGAGCTAGCTCATTTCCGCCTATGTACCAGCCAGAGTCTATGACACGAGTACAAGCCTCAATGAGTTCTGCACGATATTGACTATTTATATTTTTTAAATCTAAGAAAGGAATCATTATTTCACATAGCCTTTAATAATTGCAGGATTTCCTACTACAATTGCATTTTCCGGAACATCTTTAGTTACTACTGCGCCAGCACCAACCAATGCATTTCGACCAATTCTTATACCTGGTAAAATGGTAGCATTAGCCCCTATACTAGCTCCCTGCTCTACTATCGTTTTGGCAAAACTTTCAGGATACTGCTTAGAGCGTGGTTTCTTATCATTAGTAAAAGCAACACATGGACCAATAAAAACATTATCTTCTAACGTAATACCATCCCAGATATAAACTCCTGATTTTACAGTAACATTATTACCAATTAAGACATCATTTTCGATTAAAGTATGGGCACAAATATTACATCCATTGCCAATAATTGCATCTTTTAATATAACGCTATATTGCCAAACCCTTGTATTTTTTCCGATTCTTTCCGAATGTACATCCGATAGCGGATGAATAAATGGGCGATTCACTGCAATTAAAAAATCATCATAATTTCGAATGTAATCACTTTCATCATAATGCTCACTTGCTAGTACTAATAAGATGCAATCTTCTGAGAAATCATGCATCTCATGCCAAACAAATGGAGGAATCATTAGGCCTTTATTGGCTTGTTCTAACCATACCTCTTGTTTATCAATACCATTATCCATAAGCATTCTGCACTTCCCTCTTATACAGAATGCAACTTGCTGTAGCTCTTTATGTGCATGAAACCCGCGTGGTATTTCTGGTTTTGCATCAAAAATATAATAAATACGATTCACTTCAAAAGGAATATTTTTACTAGCCTCAGCAACAACTAAGCCACCGCGCTCATCACCTAAATTCGGTAAATCAATCCAACTAATTAAATTCATATTTCATTCACCAAAGATACAAGATATTGACCATAATCATTTTTACTCATACTTTGGCCAATTTCTAACACTTGAGCTTTCGTCAACCAACCATTATGAAGTGCAATTTCTTCGAGACACGCCACTTTATAACCTTGACGTTTTTCAATGGTTTCAACAAACTGTGCCGCTTCAAGCAAGCTTGCATGTGTTCCTGTATCCAACCAAGCAAAACCGCGTCCAAGTAACTCAACATTGAGATCACCACGGTCTAGATACATCTGGTTCACTGTCGTAATCTCAAGTTCACCACGATCTGATGGTTTTACTTGTTTTGCAATTTTCACTACATCATTATCGTAAAAATAAAGTCCTGTAACCGCAAAATTCGATTTTGGATGTTTTGGTTTTTCTTCTAATGAAACTGCTCGTTTTTGCTCATCAAACTCAACAACACCAAAACGTTCAGGATCTTTGACTTGATAACCAAATACGGTTGCACCCTTTTGACGGGCCACAGCTTGGCGTAGCATCGGTGTAAAACCTTGACCATAGAAAATATTGTCGCCAAGTACTAAACAGACATTACTTTCGCCAATAAACTTTTCGCCAATAATAAATGCTTGAGCTAAACCATCTGGACTTGGTTGAATCGCATAACTTAATTCAACACCAAATTGTGAACCATCACCCAATAATCGCTTAAAGCCATCAATATCGTCTGGCGTACTGATAATAAGAACTTCACGAATACCAGCCAACATCAAAACAGACAATGGATAATAAACCATTGGCTTATCGTAAATTGGTAACAGTTGTTTTGAAACGCCTTTTGTGATCGGATACAAACGTGTCCCAGAACCACCTGCTAAAATTATACCTTTTGTACTCATTATGCACTTACACCTAATCTTTCTCTTTGGTAACTGCCATCTTGTACCCGGCGGCACCACTCTAAATTATTTAAATACCACTCAACAGTCTTTCTAATGCCTGTTTCAAATGTTTCCTCAGGCTTCCAGCCTAAATCTTTTGCAATTTTTGAGGCATCAATTGCATATCGTAAATCATGTCCTGGACGATCTTTTACGAAAGTGATTAATGTCTCATAAGGTTGATGATTATTTTGTGGTTTTAATTCATCTAAAATTTTACAAATTGTTTTCACGACTTCTATATTTTGTTTTTCATTATGACCACCAATATTATAGGTTTCTCCAACTTTACCTTCAGTCACAACTTTATATAAAGCTTTGGCATGATCTTCCACATACAACCAATCACGGATCTGATCACCTTTACCATAAATCGGTAAAGCCTTACCATCCAGCGCATTTAAGATCACCAATGGAATGAGCTTTTCTGGAAAGTGGTATGGACCATAATTGTTTGAACAATTCGTTACTATCGTTGGTAAACCATATGTTCTATGCCAAGCACGAACTAAATGATCGGAACTTGCTTTACTTGCTGAATACGGCGAACTTGGCGCATATGATGTCGTTTCAGTGAATAAATCTGTTGTACCTTCTAAATCACCATAAACCTCATCTGTTGAAATATGATGAAATTTAAAAGAGGCTTTCTTTTCTTCATTTAATTGTAGCCAGTACTTACGTGCAACCTCTAATAATGTATAAGTACCCACAATATTTGTTGTAATAAACTCAGCGGGACCATCAATAGAACGATCAACATGAGACTCGGCTGCTAGATGCATCACAGCATCCGGTTGGAAAATTTTAAAAATTTCTGTTAAACGCTCACTATCACAAATGTCAACTTGTGCAAATTGATATCGTGGATTCATATCAATTTCAGACAATGATTCTAAATTGCCTGCATATGTTAATTTATCTATATTTAATACTTCATCTTGAGTATTTTTTATAATATTTCTAATGACAGCAGAACCAATAAAACCTGCACCACCAGTGACTAAAATTTTCATAAAATTCCTATGCTAATAACTAGTAATTTTTACAGTCGAATATCACTTTGTTCTTTATCCAAAACATATTTTAAGTCATATAAAACATGTTTCTCTTTGCCTAGTGCAATGAGCTCTTGACTCGACATTGCTTTAAACTGATCATGAGCAACAGCAATAACTATTGCATCATAATGATCTTGCTTTAATTCTGTAACTGGAGCTAAGCCATACTCGCCTTCAACTTCGGCACTATCCACCCAAGGATCGTAAATATCAAGATCTAAATCGTATTCCTTTAGTGCTTTCACCATATCTACAATTTTGGTGTTCCGGATATCAGGGCAGTTTTCTTTAAAACTCAAACCTAAAATTAATATACGAGCACCTACCACTTGTATGCGCTGCTTTACCATTTCTTTGATTAATTGGGTTGCAACATATTCACCCATACGATCATTTAAACGACGAGCTGCCAAAATAATTTCTGGATGTAAACCAATTGACTCTGCTTTATGCGTTAAATAATACGGATCAACACCAATACAATGACCACCAACTAAACCTGGTCTAAAGTTTAAGAAATTCCATTTTGTGCCTGCAGCTTTAAGTACATCTTCAGTATCAATACCCATTTTATTAAAAATAAGAGCCAGTTCATTGATCAATGCAATATTGACATCTCTTTGTGTATTTTCAATGACTTTTGCAGCCTCAGCTACTTTTATAGTTGGTGCTTTATGAGTGCCCGCTTCAATGATTAGTTTATAAACTTGATCAACATAATCAGCTACTAACGGTGTTGAACCTGATGTAATTTTTAAAATATTGGTTACGCGTCGCTGTTTATCACCCGGATTAATACGTTCAGGGCTATAACCTACAAAGAAATCTTGATTAAATGTTAATCCTGAATATTTTTCTAATTCAGGTATGCACACTTCTTCTGTCGCACCAGGATAAACGGTTGACTCATAAACAACGGTATCACCTTTTTTTAATACTTTAGCTATACTTTGCGATGCTTTTATGAGAGGAGACAAATCCGGTTGTTTAAAATCATCAATTGGAGTTGGTACAGTAACTATAAAGAAATTTGAATTTTTTAAATCATTGATATCTGCAGTGTATGAGAGATGTTCTACTTGTTTTAGCTCATCTGATGTGACTTCTAATGTATGGTCATAGCCACTTTGTAACTCTCGTATCCGTTGCGGGTTTATATCAAAGCCTATTGTAGGTTTATGTTTACCAAATTCAACCGCTAAAGGCAGCCCAACATACCCTAAGCCGATAATTGATATTTTTAATTGTTCGAGTTGAAACATATATAAAACCTAACCATTTAGATCTAAATGGACAAACATCATGGATACGACCTACTACGATAATATAGCAGACTTTAAACAAAAATTTCTTGAAATATACAATCTGCGCTTAGCAAATAAAGTATGATTTGGGTTAATTATAGACTACAATCCAATATCTTCATGCAAAGTATCATTGGATTACAAACAATAAAGGGTTTGAATGTGAAGCATCAGAGCACATTATTATTTTTAGCCATTTCACTTTCGTTTACAGGATGTGCAGTCACCTCAGGCTTACAAACTTACGACTTACCCGAACAAGGGAACTTTAAAACAGCTCAGGGAGCGGAAGTTTCTGTTGTTCAACTCACCCAAAACAATATTCCACAGATTAGCTCTGAGGCTTTGCGTCCGCAAGGAAATGTAAGTGCTCTATTTAATACTTCTTTTTATCAATATCGTTTAAGTCCTGGGGATGTCTTATCTATTCAACTTTGGGCATATCCTGAAATTACTCCCCCTATTCAAGGTTCTCCTAGTGATATTAGAGCTTTTGGATATCCAATTGATTCTACAGGAAATGTTCAACTACCACTTGTAGGGCAAGTTCATATAGCAGGAAAAACACTTACAGAGACTAATAAATATTTACGTAATCAATTTGCTAAATATTTAAAAACGCCTGACGTAGTCGTTCGAGTCTTATCTTATCAGGCAAAACGCTACTTTGTTAATGGCCAAGTTATGAAAAGTGGTCAATATACCTTAGATGATCAACCGATTAGTATTTATACTGCCTTAAGTATGGCAGGCGGTGTAAATCAAGAGTCTGGTGACAATACTGATATTCAGCTTATTCGTAATGGCGAAGTTTATAACTTAAATGTTGTTGCACTTGAAAAACAAGGCTATTCACTACACAAATTGTTAGTACAACCTAATGATACAATTTATGTAAATACCAAACAAAATCAAAAACTTTACGTTATGGGGGAATCTAATAAAAGCTCAGCAATTCCATTACGAGATCAGGGGATGACACTAAGTGATGTATTAGGTGAAAGTGAAGGAGTTAACCCATATTCTGCAAGCGCTGCCCGTATTTATGTCATGCGGACAGATTTACAAACAAAAAAATCAACAATTTATCAGCTCAACTTAAGTAGTCTCGGTAACCTTGCATTATCTAATCAATTTCAAATGCAAAAAAATGATATTGTGTATATCGATGCAACTGGTTTAACACGCTGGCAGCGTATCATGAACCAGATTGTACCGTTCTCAAGTGCACTGTATACCTTTGATCAATTGGGTAAAAACTAGCATGCAGTTACAAAACATCTTAGTAGTCTGTGTCGGTAATATTTGCCGCAGCCCAATGGCAGAGTACTTTTTAAAGGCCCAGCATCCTACATTAAATATCTCATCTGCTGGTATTTCAGCCCTAGTAGGTCATACTGCAGATGACAAAGCTATTCATTGTATGGATCAGTTGAATATTGATATGAGACCACACAGGGCTCGTCAGCTCAGCGCTGAATTGATTAAACAAAATGATTTGATTTTGGTAATGAGCAATAATCAGCAAAAGCATATTGAACAAACTTGGCCATTTGCTAAGGGTAAAATTTTTAGGCTTGGCCATTGGCAAGGGCAAAATATACCTGACCCCTATCAGCATGACCAAGCTTTTTTTGATCAGACTTGCCGCAACATTCAAAGCTATGTGCAAGATTGGCGCACTCAATTATAATTGTATATTAGTTGTAAATTTATGAACCAAAACTCTAAAACTAACGAAGATAGCATCGATTTAAAAGAGTTATTCTTTTCATTGATTGCCCAGTGGAAAATCATAGCATGTTGCGTGGTCTTAAGTTTAATTTGTGCCTTGCTATATTTGCGGATAACTCCTGATACTTACTCTGTAGATGCAATGGTACAAGTTGAAGACAGTAAAGGTGCTGCCTCTGCTGCTCTACTTGGAGATCTTTCTAAAGTCAGTGGAGGTCTATCTCAAAAATCACCTGCTGATCCAGAAATAGAGATTCTTCATTCTAGAATGGTTTTAGGGCAGGTCATTCAGAATCTTAATCTTGATATTAACATCAAAGATAACCAATCAGGATTGATTGATAAGTTAATTTCACAAGATAAAAGTAGACTTGAGTATCGTCATGAATCTGTACTGTACAGTAATCAAAATGATAATTTGATGATACGAGAACTTAAAGTACCTGAATATTATTTAGATAAACCTTTAAAGTTAGAGTTCAAAGGAACAAATCAATTTACTTTAACCTACAAAGATCAAGTTGTATTTAATGGTCAATTAAACAAGAAAAATATACTAAATACAGATAGAGGTCTTTGGCAGCTACAACTTAGCGCTCAAGGTAATTTGAAAGAACAAAGCTATACTTTAACTAAACTTGCTCTACCAACAGCTGTTAAAAATTTTAATGATATCTATAGTGTTGCTGAAAAAGGTAAAGTGACCGGTGTTATTGGTTTAAATTATCTAGGCCAAGATCCAGAGCATATTACCCAAGTACTCAATAACGTTCTAAATGTTTATCATCAACAAAATATTGAACGAAAATCTCTAGAAACCAAGCAAACACTAGCTTTCCTTGAGAAACAATTACCACTTCTTAGAAAGCAGCTAGAAGATTCTGAAATCAAATTTAACCAATTCCGTGAAAAATATAAAACGGTAGATGTGAATGCCGAATCTGAACTGTTACTTAAACAAAACATTGACCTTGAAAAACTCAAGATCGAATTACAACAAAAACAAGCCGAGCTTTCAGCTAAATATACAAATGATCATCCACTAATCCGTCAAATTGATGCTCAAATTGCAGAGATTAATAAAAAGATTGCTGATCTTAATAATCGTTTAACTCAACTTCCTGAGACCCAACGTTTATATTTACAGCTCTATCGTGATGTAAAAGTCAATACTGAGCTATATACATCGTTACTCAACTCTTATCAACAGCTTAAAATTGCGAATGCAGGTGAGATTGGTAATGTCCGCATTATTGATACTGCTGTAGAACCTGTTAAACCGATTAAACCTAAAAAATTGATTGTTCTAATACTTTCTATTTTTGTTGGTGGTTTTATCGGTGTATTAATTGCATTACTACGCAATATGATGCGTAGCGGAGTTAATGATTCAACTCAAATTGAAAATGAATTAGATCTTCCGGTTTATGCAACTGTACCTCGCTCTCCTATTCAAGAGACTCGTATGAGTATTTTGAAAAAGAAAAAGAGTATTCCTATTCTAGCGGTTAAAAGTAGCGATGATATTGCGATTGAAAGTTTGCGTAGTATTCGTACTGCCATTCACTTCGCTTTAACCTCAGCAAAAAATAATATTATTATGATTGCAGGCCCGTCTCCGGAAGTTGGTAAATCGTTTATTTCAACGAACTTAGCGACTATTTTCGCCCAAGGGAATAAACGCGTATTATTGATTGATGCTGATATGCGTCGCGGTTATATGCATAAATACTTCGATGTTGACGTAAAACCTGGTCTTTCTGAATTACTAAGTGGCCAAGCTGACTTGACACAAGTTTTACATAAAACGCAAGTTGCGAATCTCGACGTGATTACCCGTGGTAAGAGTCCAACCAACCCTTCAGAAATGTTGAGTTCTACACAGTTCAAAGATTTACTAGAGAAGTTCCAAACTCAATATGACCATATCATTATTGATACTCCACCAGTACTTGCAGTAACTGACGGTATTATTATTTCTCAATACACTGGTGTGAACTTAATTGTTGCTCGTTATGCTAAGTCTCATATGAAAGAGCTTGAGTTAACAGTTAATCGTTTTGAACAAGCTGGCGTTAAAGTGAATGGCTTTATCCTTAATGATATTCAACGCTCTAGCGGCGGTGGTTATGGCTATAACTATGCTTATGCATATAAAGCACAAAAAGAAGATTAATTAAGAGTTTTCTTAAAAAAGCCGGATCATTGGATCCGGCTTTTTTATTTGATTTTTTAAGTTTTACCAAATTAAAACTAACTAAAATATATAAAAAAACCACTCGTTTTTTTTGTTAAACATTCTATGCTTAAGTCGAAGCATGCTAAGATCGAAGCAGCCTTTTAGACTCAAATGATTATTTTTGGAACCCTTTATGAGTAAAGCCTTACCCATTGCTGTCGCTGTAGTTTTAGGCGGTGCTGCACTTGTACCTGTATATTATGCAACTCAACATCCGACCACAGAAGTCGGACGTAAAGCAGATAAAAATGCTTCTCCAATTCAAAAAATCAGTTATGTGCTTGGGTATGAAGTTGCACAACAAACTCCTCCTGAATTGGACACTAAATCATTTGTTCAAGGGATCCATGATGCTCGAAGCAAACAGCCAAGCGCTTATACTCAAGAAGATTTAAAAGCAGCTGTTGCAGCTTATGAAAAAGAGTTACAACAAAAAATGCAGCACCAAGATAAACCTGAGCAAGCAGGTACAGCTACTGATTCTGCAGATGCACAATTCCTTGCTGAAAACAAAACTAAAGCTGGGGTAAAAACTACCGCATCAGGCTTGCAATATATCATTACTAAAGAAGGTACTGGTAAGCAGCCAACAGCTCAGTCAGTTGTTAAAGTACATTATGAAGGTCGTTTAATTAACGGTCAGGTTTTCGATAGTTCTTATAAACGTGGTCAGCCAGTTGAGTTCCCACTTAATCAGGTTATTCCAGGTTGGACCGAAGGTCTTCAACTCATGAAGGAAGGCGGAAAAGCGACTTTCTTTATTCCATCAAATCTTGCCTATGGTCCACAAGAACTTCCAGGGATCCCGGCAAACAGTACACTGATTTTTGATGTTGAACTCATTTCAGTGAAATAATAACAATCCAGGAGAGTCGTTATACTCTCCTGTTTTTTTGGAAAATGGCATGAAAAAAATCAGTTTGGTTATTGCTGCATCGACAATGAGTTTATCTGTTTTGGCTGCTGCACCGATAACAAATAAAAGCCCAGCAAAGGATCAGTTTAGCTATAGTTATGGCTACTTAATGGGTCGTAATAATACGGATGCTTTAACAGATTTAAATCTTGATATCTTTTATCAAGGTCTTCAAGAAGGTGCACAGAAGAAAAGTGCTCGTTTGACAGACGAAGAAATGGCTAAAGCAATCAATGAGTATAAAAAAACTTTAGAAGCTAAGCAGTTAGTCGAATTTCAAAAATTAGGTCAACAAAATGCTCAAGCTGGTGCCGCATTCCTTGCAGAGAATGCTAAAAAATCTGGAGTGATTACGACCAAATCTGGCTTGCAGTATCAGGTATTAAAAGAGGGCTCTGGTAAAGCTCCTAAAGCTACCTCTCATGTAAAAGTTAACTATGAAGGTCGTTTACTCGATGGGACTGTTTTTGATAGCTCAATCGCACGTAATCATCCTGTCGACTTCCAATTAAATCAAGTCATTGCTGGTTGGACAGAAGGTTTACAAACGATGAAAGAAGGTGGTAAAACCCGTTTCTTCATTCCGGCTAAACTCGCTTATGGTGAGGTCGGTGCTGGCGACAGTATTGGTCCAAATAGTACTTTAATTTTTGATATTGAATTGCTACAAGTTTTACCAAAATAAGTTTTTTAAGATATAAAAAAAGCGATCATTTAAGATCGCTTTTTTTATTTTAGTGTTTTAAATCTCTCGGCCTAAAACCAGTAATCAGCAAACCAATTAAGTAAGCAATCACACCAACTATGCATAGGCCCGCAACCTCAACAACACGAACCCACTGAGAAAGCTCACCGTTGTACCAATTTAACCCAAACCAAAGTGCTGCAATCATGGCAAGGTTTGCTAAACCATATTGAAGTATCAGTTTTTTCCAATGTGAGCCAAATCGGAAAATATTGCGCTTATGTAGATAGAAGTAGAGTAAGCCAGCATTCACCAAAGCTGAACCAGAAGATGCCAGTGCAAGCGCCATATGCTCAGCCTGCCAATTGATCAGTTTAAAGAATCCAATAAATACAACGTTTAAAATTGCATTTGCGGCAACAGACATTAAACCCACACGAACTGGTGTTTTAGTATCTTGCTGAGCATAGAAACCTGGTGCAAATACTTTAATTAACATAAAGGAAATTACACCAGCACTCATACATTGCAAAGCAAGCGCTGTCATTTGCGTATCGCGTAGGTCAAACTCACCACGTTGGAATAAAGCCTGAATAATTGGTGTAGAAAGCATAAATAAAGCGATACTTGCAGGTAAACCCACTAACACAATAACTCTTGCTGCCCAGTCAATCATGCCACGGAACTTTTCCTGATCTTGCTCAGCATGTCGTGCTGAAAGCGAAGGTAAAATTACGGTACCAATCGCAACACCAATCAAGCCTAGGGGTAGCTCAGTCATACGCTCAGCACTGTAGAGCCAAGAGACAGAACCATCTTGCATGAAAGATGCCCAAATCGTATTTAATAACAGGTTAATCTGAGTCACAGACACACCAAATAATGCTGGGAGCATTAATTTTAGAATACGCTCTACACCTTCATGTTTAAAATCAACTTTAGGTGGAATCAGTAGGTTTTTACGCCATAACTCAGGAATTTGTACAGCTAGTTGTAAAACACCTGCTGCAACAACCGACCACCCTAATGCTTTAATAGGTTCAGCCATATACGGCGTAAGCCACCATGCGCCTGCAATCATTGCGACATTGAGCAAAACAGGTGAAAAGGCTGGTGACGCAAAAGAACCATAACTGTTTAAGATACTGCTGGCAAAAGCAGTCAGTGACATAAACATTAAATATGGAATGGTCAGACGGAACATGCTGACAGCTAAATCGAACTTTTCAGGGTCATTATGGAACCCCGGCGCATACATATAAATGATTGCCGGTGCTAAAACCATAGCCACGAAAGTGAGTAAGGTCATGACCGTAAGCAAACAACCAAATACACGACTAATCAGGATTTGTACTTCAGCATGTGCTCGGCCTGTTTTATATTCGGTCAGTACCGGAATAAAAGCCTGTGAGAAAGCTCCCTCGGCAAACAGCCTCCGAAAGAAGTTGGGAATACGAAAAGCCACAACGAAGGTATCGAAATCTTTACCCGCACCAAACACGTTGAGTAATACGACATCC
Source organism: Acinetobacter sp. XH1741 (assembly GCF_041021895.1). Taxonomy (NCBI): domain Bacteria; kingdom Pseudomonadati; phylum Pseudomonadota; class Gammaproteobacteria; order Moraxellales; family Moraxellaceae; genus Acinetobacter; species Acinetobacter chenhuanii. Next base: position 598,755 of record NZ_CP157428.1, on the reverse strand, counting down.
CGTACCAACCCCAACACACGTGACAACATCGTCATTGCACTGACAATAAAAGTCGATCGCCACAATGCCATCGTACTCACCTACAGCTATATATTCGAAAGTCGCTATTGTAATGAAACTAGAAAATCTTTTCGTTGTGAAATGATGAATGAACTCAAGTTTTTTTCTGTGCCAACAACTGTCTAAAGTGCTGCCACTTAAAATAAGGTCCTGGATCAGTTTTTCGGCCTGGTGCGATGTCCGAATGCCCTGCAATATGGTTTTTAATTTCTGGATAAGCTTGGCGAATAGTACTAACCACATCGGTTAGTACGCTGTACTGTACTTCTTCAAAAGGCAAGTCATCACTTCCTTCAAGCTCAATACCGATTGAATAATCATTACATTCAACCTTACCTAAATAACTCGAACGCCCTGCATGCCATGCACGATCATTAAAATTAACAAACTGTAGGACTTCACCTGTTCGTAAAATTAACAGATGCGTAGAGACTTGCATCCCTTCAATAGTTTGAAAATAAGGATGAACTGACCAATCTAATTTATTTTGAAAAAACTGCTCAATGTATCCGCCTCCAAATTGAGACGGCGGCAAACTAATATTATGAACCACAATCATTTGAATTTCGGTACCAGTCGGACGCTGATTAAAATTTGGAGAAGGAACTTGCCTCGCCCCTTTTAATTGTCCATCTATAACTTCATAAGGTGTGATTTGCTTCATTGATATGCCAATAAATTGCTTTCCAATTGTTTTAGTTTAAATCAGTTATCTACTTTTCAAAGTAGTCAACACGATTGTTTATCGCGATTAATCTTACAAAACAGCTTATTTTTAAAGTCGACGATGCTAATATATCGCAAGTTTTAGTGTCATCGACAAAATGGAAATCGTATGAGCATACCTCAGTCTTTGCTTGAACAGTCAATTCAAATCAATATTCAACAAGCATTACAAGAAGATATTGGGGACGGTGACATTACTGCCATGCTCACACCAGAAGATGAACAGGCTACCGCAACGATCATTAGCCGTGAAGATATGGTTTTAGCTGGACAACCGTGGGTAAATGCACTCATCTCAGCTTATGACAACACGGTACAGGTGACTTGGTTAAAACAAGAAGGTGACCGGGTAGCTGCAAATGAAGCCTTTTTAAAGCTTGCAGGTTCTGCACGTAGCTTACTTACTGTAGAGCGCCCTGCTTTAAACTTTATTCAAACTTTGTCTGCAGTTGCAACAAAAACGGCTGAATATGTTCAACATCTTGAAGGTTTAAATACAAAACTTCTTGATACACGTAAAACCTTACCGGGCTTACGTATTGCACAAAAATATGCTGTAGCTGTTGGTGGCGGACAAAATCACCGCCTTGGTTTATTTGATGCATTCTTAATTAAAGAAAATCATATTATGGCAGCGGGTGGTATTGGCCAAGCGATTGCCCAAGCACACCAAATTGCACCAGGCAAACCTGTTGAAGTCGAAGTTGAAACGTGGGATGAACTCAACCAAGCGCTTGAAGCAGGTGCGGATATTGTTATGCTCGATAACTTTAGTCAGCAACAAATGATTGATGCAGTCAAACATGTAGCTGGTCGTTGTAAACTCGAAGCTTCTGGTAATATCACCATTGAAAACTTACGCGAAGTAGCGACTACTGGAGTCGACTATATTTCTATGGGTGTGTTGACTAAAGATGTCAAAGCCGTTGATTTATCAATGCGTTTTAATGCTTAAATAAAATCCACATCATTATTGGTTTGTTTCTGCGACTTGGTCATGTCTGCCGCTTGTGTTTTCTGCCATGCTGACTGAGTCGCCTGCGCCCCGTTATCTCGTGGGTCGGCAGCCATTAAGACAAATGTAATAACTGCTAATAATACAATAAAACCTTGTAGCATAAATTTTCCCCATCACTTTTAAAAAATTAGAGTTCCAAGGTAAAAGATAAATATGACCAAGCTTGGGAGATTCTGTTACAAAAGGTAAGTCTTTATTTTTATTCTTCCTCTACACAACAAGATATTACCCTCTCTTCCTTTATATTTCCCAACTTTAGATTGTGCTAGGTGTCATCTGCAACCTGAGCAAGACAAAGCGATTATAGCTTTGTCGAAGCGCAAGAATGTTATTAAGGCAACTGTTGTCTTTAAGTACGCAATAAAGATTAATTAATCTTTATTGCGTACTTTACTTTAGGCGAAACCAAAGTAACGAATTAGCTACTTCCACTGGATGAATAAACGATAAGACTCCGTCGTGCTAGCTAATTTAAAATAAATTATTAACTCAAAACGTCAGCTTAATCATTCATCCATTACAGCAACTCAAGACTCTAAATAACCCATATATGGGTCAGAAATTGAATCTTCTTGAGTTTCTATACGCCCTGCAAAACGACGACTAAACGTAGCATCATCGGCTAAAGTCACCGTAAAGTCATACCAACCACCAAATTCAGACATATCCCAAACCAGTTCTTTTTCCGAACTATTCGTCTCGATCATCCATGTCTTATTTGGAAGATAAGCATTTGCTTTGACGTTAAGCTTGACTGACTTATTACCATCGTGGCGAACCTTCAAATATAAATTCGCATCACACTCCTCCACACACACTCTAATTTCCGGTAGTGCTTGCGTCTGGTTGGCTTGGTTTAGATCTCCTTTAAATGCACGGTGGAAACCATTTGGTCCAAGTACCCACAAGTCATACTGCCCAGTTGGAGCATTCCATACATCATCAAGCTGTTTACCCATCTCAACCATATAACGACGAGGAGCTACCGTAAGATCTAATCGGTTATACACATGGAAAACTGCTGCCTGTTTACCCGTATTTGAGAACATTAGTTTTACGGTTTTTTGTGCTGCATCAACTTTAGCACTGGTATGCAAAATATAAGGTAAAGCACGTGAAGGTCTAATCCCCATTTCTTGCTGAGGAAATTGCTGCTGACTCGGTACGGGAACTTGTGGCAACAAAGCTTGAGCAACACGAATCGCATCGGCTTCAGCTTTTGTTTTCTTCCCGTCTAATTGGGCTATAGGCATGAGATTTGGTGTTTTAAAATTAAATGCCGTCGTTAAATCACCACATACGGCACGGCGGTATGGGCTAATATTCGGCTCTTGCACACCAAAGCGTTTTTCTAAAAACTGTAAAATAGAAGTATGGTCAAAGACTTGCGAATTTACCCAACCTCCACGGCTCCATGGTGAAATCACATACATAGGGACACGCACACCCGGTCCATACACTCGACCATCTGGTTTAGGTTGAGATTTGGAGGTCGCTACTGCAGGATGGTTAAAGTACTCATACGATATTTGCTGATCGGTTAAAGTCGTTTTTCCGTATACAACACCATTTGCATCTTTAGATGGCGCACTCGGTGAAGGAGTATGATCAAAGAAACCATCATTCTCATCAAAATTCACCAATAAAACAGTTTGGCTCCACAACTCAGCGTTTTCAGTTAAAGCATTTAATACTTCCTGAATATACCAAGCGCCCTGTACAGGACTAGATGGCCCAGGGTGCTCACTATAATTTGCTGGAGCAACTAACCAACTCACTTGCGGTAATTTACCTTGCGCAATATCTGCTTTAAAAGTTCCTAGAAAACCACCATCTGGCATGGTATTGGCAATACCTTTATAAAGTGGTTGTGTCGCATCGATTTTTTCATCGTATGCTGGACACGTCAGTGTGTCATTGCTGACAGGTTGTCCAGATTGCTCATTTGCACGGCGATACTGTTTGAAACCAGCTAATGGGTTATCTGTAAAGTTATCTGGCATGTTTTGATAAACTTTCCATGTCACGCCAGCCTGCTGTAAGCGCTCAGGATAAGTTGTCCATTCATAACCTTCTGTTGATGGGCCAATTCCATCAAACTCATTTACGACACTAGCCACGCCTGCACCTGTAGGACCATTAGTGCCTGTCCAGATAAACTTACGGTTTGGATTGGTTCCTGCATGCATAGCGCAGTGGTAGGCATCACAAATGGTAAAAGCGTTGGCTAAAGCAAACTGATATTCAACTTCTTGTTTTTTGTAGTAGCCCATAGATTGCGGCTTTTTATAAGCCACCCAATCACTCATTCGACCATTATCCCAAGCAGCTTGGCCATCTGACCATGAGTGAGGTGTTCCTGAAACGCGCTGAGCATTTCCTAAACGGCTATCTAAATGGTAAGGCAGTACTTTATTTTTCTTAGCATCGTATTGCTCCCATACCTTTCGCCCTTCCGTCATTGGAATGGTAAAGCGGTCACCAAAACCACGTACTCCTTTTAATGTTCCGAAGTAATTATCGAAAGAACGGTTTTCCTGAGTCAAAATGACAATATGCTTAACATCTTGAATAGTTCCATTTTCAACCTTGGCATCAATTGCTAGTGCTTTTTGAATACTCAGCGGGAAACTCGCCAAAGCAGCGGTCCCAAACATGGTTTTTGTAGAATTTAAAAGAAATTCGCGACGATTCATTTTTTCATCCTTAATTTTTATTATGGCGCACAGTGCATTTTGCAATTACTGGTTGGCGGTGTTGTTGACGATGAATTATCTGACTTGTTGTCATCGTTACAAGCACTGAGCATAAGTGCTAAAGATGTAATAAATAAAAGTGAAAGTTTTCGCATCATTTTTTTCCAAACGGTTTAAATGCGAACTACTAATAAAGTGAAAAAGTGACAGCCTAGTGATGTTTTTATGTCGATTTGATGAAGGCATAAAAAAACGCATCCGAAGATGCGTCTTTTAGAAAACGTAAAATTACCAGCCTAAAGCTTCTTGTTGCTTTTTAATCAGCTCGGCAATGCCCTTTTCTGCCATTTCTAACATGGCATTACTTTGTACGCGGGTAAACGGTTTATCTTCGGCTGTACCTTGAATTTCAATAAACTCACCCGCTTGTGTCATCACTACGTTTAAGTCAGTTTGACAGTTCGAATCTTCTTCATAGCAAAGATCAAGAAGTACTTCGTCTTGATAGATACCTACAGAAATTGCAGCAACTAATCCTTTAAGCGGATCATGCTTAATTTTCTTCTGAGCAAGTAGAACATTCATGGCATCAACCAACGCTACAGCAGCACCAGTGATTGAAGCAGTACGTGTACCACCATCAGCCTGAATAACGTCGCAGTCGATCGTAATCGTGTTTTCACCAAGCTTTTTCAAATCAACCATAGCACGTAAGCTACGACCAATGAGGCGTTGGATTTCTTGAGTACGGCCAGTTTGTTTACCACGAGCAGCTTCACGGTCACAACGTGAGTGTGTTGAACGCGGCAACATACCATATTCTGCTGTTACCCAGCCTTGGCCTTGGCCTTTTAAAAAGCGTGGCACTGAGTTATCAATGCTTGCAGTACAAAGGACTTTGGTGTGACCAAATTCGACCAGCACAGAACCTTCAGCATAACGGGTGTAGTTTCGTGTAATTTTCACTTCACGTAATTGGTCTAATGCACGTTGGTCAATACGCATAATCCTTCCTAACTTCTCTTAAATACAAACTTGGGCATAGTATAGCAAAGGATTTTGACAGGTTGAGTTTATTCCCTACTTTCAAATGTAAGTCTGCAATTTTCACACCTCAAAAATAAAAATAGCCCCTAAGAAGGAGCTATTTTGAAATCATTTAGATTATGCAAATTTGAATTTTGCTTTTAACTTTTCCAATGTGTGCATCACTTTTCCAGTGGTATGGTTTGGCAGTGAACATTTCGCCAAACGTACCCATACACTCCAGAACTGACGCATAAAGTTCGCTTCATTGTAGTTAATGCCATATTCTGCACAGAGTGCTTTAATCTTTGGTGCAACTTCTTTATAACGGTTAGCTGGCATGTCCGGAAACAAATGGTGCTCAATCTGATGGCTTAAGTTACCACTCATAAAGTGCAACCATTCTGTACCACTAAAATTACTTGAACCACGAATCTGGCGTAAATACCACTCCGCCTTGGTTTCAGTGTCGGTATTATCAGGCTCAAAAGTTTCTGCATCTTCAGTAAAGTGACCATTAAAAATCACGGCAGATGACCATAAGTTACGAATAATGTTGGCAACTACATTTCCTGCAAAAACTGGTAAAAACATAGGGCCAGAAATCACAGGGAAAAACACATAGTCTTTTAAAACTTGGCGTGTTGCTTTTTTACGGACTTTAGTCGAATCTTTCCAAACCTGTTTCCAGCTCTTAGTTTTATAAACTAATGCATCTTCAAGATGTAAATTTTGTACACCTACATACCACTCAAAGAAAAACATTAACTGTAGACCGAGTGGAATATTAAACAGGTGGCGAGGCTCCCACTTTTGTTGGTCACTTACTCGCAAAAGACCATAACCGACATCATGGTCTTTACCCACAATATTGGTATAGGTGTGATGTACGTAGTTATGTGTTTCACGCCAGTCATCACCAGAGGCAATAGTATCCCAATCGTAAGTATTGCCGTTCAGGCTTGGTTCATTTAACCAGTCAAACTGACCATGCATAACATTATGGCCAAGCTCCATGTTTTCTACAATTTTAGAGATACCTAATAAACCTGTACCTATTAGCCATACAGGTGGAATCCAACCACCAAACATCAACATGCCACGTGATGCAATTTCGGTGTAGCGAACAAAATTACGTACTTTGTAGATATATTTTGCATCTTGCTCACCAAGAGTTTGCATAACATCTTGACGAATCTGCTCAACACGGCGGCCAAACTCCTCTGTCTGTTCCGGTGTTAAATGAGCAGATTTAGAAACAGTAGAAAATTCTAATGCCATATTCATAGGGTTAATCCTCTGTAATTCTTTTTATAGATCAATCGTGACTGGGCTTAATGCCTGGCTCACGCATAGTTTAATTGGACGGTTCGGTTGGTCTTCAATTTCACCGGTTAACAGGTTTTGAGTAACTCCGCTCACTTTGGTACAGCTGCATTTATTGCAAACACCCATACGGCAACCGTGCTGCGGACGTAGTCCTGCTTGCTCGGCACTACTCAATAAATTTGTTTCAGCTAAAAACTCATGCTGTGCACGGCGGAAAATAACAGGCTGTGCTGCATGTGTACCAGTCACTTGAAGTGGCTGGAAATATTCTTGATGAAGCTGCGACTGAGCACCTTTTTGAGCATAAATTTCATTTGCCTGCTGCATCATGCCGTGATGACCACACACATAGGTTGCGGTCTGCTCGAAATTGGGAACCAGCTTTTGAAGTAAGCTTTCAGTTAAATGCTGTTTTTGATCAGTGGTATTAAAAAAATGATATTGAAGCTGTGGGTGCTGTTCTGCCAAAGCTTTTAATTCAGCATGGAAAATTTCAGCACGATTAAAATAAATCACATGAATTTGTTCAAGCTGCTGTTTCAAAGCTTGCTGCAAGAGTGAATAAATTGCAGTAATGCCACTCCCTGAAGCAATTAAAATTGCAGGTTGCGGGCCTTGATGCAAAGTAAAATCACCTTGTGGCTGTGAAATCTCAATACACTCGCCCACATGTAATCGTTGAGCTGCACGAGATACTAAGCCCTGTACTTTAATACCTAAAGCGATCTCACCTTGCGCTGTTACGTCAATAATCGAGTAACTACGCTGTTGGTAAACGCCCTCGATAAGCAAAGTCAGTAAAATACTTTGACCTGCACGAACCTGATCGAAATTAAAATTACGATTCGGTTTAAGCTTGATAAGCACCATATCAGTATGAAGTGGCTGAACAGTGGTAACTTCTGCAAGTACCCTTTTCCATGCCCAAGACACGTTAATTTTTTGCAAAATAAAATCAACGAAATCTTCTCGAACCCAATGCGGCTGATAGTTAAGTGTTGCGTTCATACGTTCCTCTTTTGTTTCTGGCTATTTATTTGAGTGAACACATGTTCGTATAGTGAACATATGTACACTATATTTATAAGTGTTCACTCAGTCAACACTTGTTCACTATTTTTTTTATGAAAGTTTGCTCTTTTTTGTTAGACTTTGGCTCACGGTTTAAATAGGTTCTTTTAATGTCGATACGGGATGAACGAAAACAGCAAAGTCGTCAGGCACTCCTTGATGCAGCCTTGCATCTGAGCACGTCTGGGCGTTCGTTCAGTAGTATCAGTTTGCGTGAAGTTGCACGTGAAGTTGGATTGGTACCGACAGCGTTTTATCGCCATTTTCAAGACATGGATGAACTCGGTAAAGAACTGGTCGACCAAGTCGCGCTGCATTTAAAAAGCGTTTTACATCAACTCGGTCAAAGTTATTTACAGCACAAATCTGCAAAAACCCAAACCAGCATTGAGCTATTTGTACAGGCTGTTAACCATAGCCCTAAGCAGTGGCAATTTATGATTTCGGAACGTTGGGGTGGCTCGGAAACCGTTCGTGCAGCCATTGCCAGAGAAATTGAATTTCTGATTGAAGATTTAACGACAGACCTGACTAAGCTCGAGAATTTTAAACATATTCAAAATCCTCAAGACTTAAATGTGTTGTCTACCATTTTGACCAACATGTCATTTACATGGGCAATGACATGGCTCAACCTCGCTAAACAATATCAAGGTGAGCAACTTAAACAGCAACAAACTGCCTTTATTGAAAATGCATCTACACAAGTTCGCTTACTGTTTAGAGGTATTGCTAACTGGGAACGGTAAAACTGGCAAATGACAAAAAACAGGTTATGTGTTAATACGTAAAGAGTGAAAGAAAAAGGCTAAAATTTCGAGAAAAGTCTTTTTCTTTTTACAGGAAGTAAACTATTCGTTAGGCCAAACTGGTGCGGGAATACCTATGAATCTTGATCGTCATACACAGTTTTTGCTGCGCAAAGAAAAAATTCTAAGCGTTGCAGAAAAATTGTTATTAGAAAACAATCAGGAAATTACTCTAGATGAATTAGTGGCCGAGCTAGATATTGCCAAGGGTACGCTTTATAAGCACTTTAGAAGTAAAAATGAACTTCTACTTGAACTCATTATTCAAAACGAAAAACAAATTTTAGAAATTTCTCAAAAATATAATACTGATTTCAAAGAATATGCTCCCCGTTACATGCTCCACCATTTGCTCACACCGGGCAAAACGATTCTATTGCATCAACTTGAAGAAAACCTGACCATGACAGAGTCTAAGTTGAAGCATCTTTTTGAAGAGCTTTATGAAATTCGTCAGCAACGTATTCTAGCAATTAAAGATATTACAGAAAGTTATTTAAAATCATTAAATTATGACATGTCGATTCGTGACTATTTATCTTATATCTGGTCTCTGACTTATGGCGCATCACTGCTTTTAAATTCTACTTATTATCAGCGTTCGATTGGTTCACGCCAGAAACTCATTAATTTATATATTAATCAGGCGTTATCACTGCCGACCCAAACCACCAATTTTGATGCTTTAAATTTCCAGATTGAAGATGAAAATCATCAAAATTAATTGAATTATTTCGTGATGATTAACTTAAATACAGATTTAAAACTCATTTAAGTTTTCATAAAAAAGGACTTCTATTGAAGTCCCTTTTTTAAGGCAATACATCTTATTTTACCTTACGTTCTTTCTCAATTAAGTAGTTAAGTACTTGAGTAACTTTACCATCTTCACCCTGTACAACATATTTACCATTTACGACCACAGCAGGAACACCTGTCAATTGGTACTGTTGAGCAAGTTTATTTGACTCAGCAACTTTTGCAGTTACTGCAAATGAATTGTAAGTGCTGTTAAATTTCTCTTCAGGCACGCCATAACGTGTGAAGAATTTAGCCGCAGAAGCCTGATCAAAAATCTGCTGACCATTCACCTGAATCGCATGGAATAATGGTAAATGCGTGCGCTTACGTACACCTAATGCCTCAGATGTATAATAAGTACGTGCCCCTTGTTCCCATACTTTGTTCATTGCAGCTGGTGTACGTACGAAACGTATATCACTCGGCGCCTGTTTTAACCACGCTTGCATATGTGGTTCAAGTTTAAAACAGTGCGGACAGCCATACCAAAAGAACTCACGTACTTCGATTTTCCCCGGTACTTCCACTTTGCCTGGATTGGCAATCACGGTGTAGTCTTTACCAGCAACGAAATCTGCTGCCATGGCACTACCCGATACGGCCATAATTGCTGCACTCAAAGCACCCAAAACCAATTTTTTCATTGTTACAGCTTTTCCTCTAAGTTGTTATGCATTAGCTTATGCCCTAAATATAAAACAAATATGCTAAATTCGTTTTGCTTCTGTGAAGTTTTTTATTGGGTTTATCGCTTTTTTCCCAATAATCGCTACACTAACGGCGAACTACATCCAAAAAGATAACTCAAGTTTAGAGGTAGCACCATGTCGCAATTGAATGTTGATTTACAAGAAATCGCAAAATTTGAAGCTCTTGCTGCCAAATGGTGGGATCAACATTCTGAATTTCGCCCACTCCATCAGATTAACCCATTACGTTTAAACTGGATTGATGAGCGTGCTGGCGGCCTTGCTGGTAAAAAAGTTCTCGATGTTGGCTGTGGTGGCGGTATCTTGGCCGAGAGTATGGCACGCCGCGGAGCAAATGTGCTCGGCATTGATATGGGCGAAGCACCTTTGGCAGTGGGCCGTTTGCATGCAGAACAAGAGAATGTTCAAAATATTGAATATCGCCAAATTCCTGTTGAAGAATTAGCACAAGAACAAGCAGGCCAATACGATGTAGTGACTTGCATGGAAATGATGGAACACGTTCCAGACCCTGCATCTATCGTTAAAGCTTGTCAGGCTTTAGTTAAGCCAGGCGGCCATGTGTTCTTCTCAACCATCAACCGTAATCCAAAATCTTATTTATTTGCCATTATTGGCGCCGAATATGTGCTACGAATGCTTCCAAAAGGTACGCATGATTATCATAAATTTATTCGACCATCTGAAATGGCACATGACATTCGTAATGCAGGTCTGAGCTTAAAAGAAATGACTGGCTTACACTATAACCCGATTACCAAGCGTTATTGGTTAGCGCCAAATGTTGATGTTAACTATATGGTTCATACCGTAAAGACAGGTGCATGATGAAAGCTGTTTTATTTGATTTAGACGGCACGCTCATCGACACGGCTGCCGACTTTATCCGTATTATTCAACAAATGTGTCGTGATGCAAGACGCCCTGTAGTTGATGCAGACCTCATCCGTACTCAGGTTTCTGAGGGCGCGCGCGCCATGGTCAAATTGGTCTATCCGGAACTCGATGTAGCCAATCCAATTTTCTTGGCGCATCGACAAAACTTTTTAGATATTTACGGCAATAATATTGTCGTCGATACAGACCTGTTTGAAGGGATGTATCCACTTCTAGAAGAGTTAGAAGCTCAGCAAATTCCGTGGGGTATTGTGACCAATAAACCACGCGGTTTAAGTGAATCTCTTTTAGAAAAGTTAAAGCTGACTGAACGCTGTGCAGTTTTAGTATGCCCAGAAGATGTTTCTAAAACTAAACCAGATCCGGAACCGATGTATTTAGCTGCAAAACAGTTAAATATTCCAGCAAATGAAATTATTTATGTGGGTGACCATCCACGTGATATTGATGCTGGTCGCAATGCCGAGATGTATACAATCTTGGCAGCATACGGTTATTTACCTATCGAACATCGTGATGATTTAGTTGCTTGGCAAGCCGATTCGATTGTAAATACGGTGACAGAATTACACGAGATGTTACGTCAAAAGCTTCCTGCTCTACAGGAAAATCAGCGTATGATAAGTTAACACAAGAGTTTTACAGGCTTTTTTAACGGTTATTTAATCAATATAAAAAGAAGGAGGTTTACCAATGAAATATTCAGAATATCAGCCTCGTCCAGATCTACTCAAAGATCGAATTATTTTAATCACCGGTGCAGGTGATGGAATTGGGCGAGCTGCGGCCCTCAGTTATGCTTTACATGGTGCAACTGTGGTCTTACATGGTAGAACCTTAAATAAACTTGAAGTCATTTATGATGAAATTGAAGGTTTAGGCGCACCTCAACCTGCAATTTTGCCCTTACAGCTTTCGAGTGCTTCTGATCGCGATTATGATTTTTTAGTGAACACGCTTGAAAAGCAATTTGGCCGTTTAGATGGTATTTTGCACAATGCAGGCATTTTAGGTGACCGAGTAGAACTGGCACATTATCCGGCAGAGGTATGGGATGATGTGATGTCAGTCAATTTACGTGCGCCATTTGCCCTGACTCAAGCGTTACTACCGCTTTTACAAAAATCAGATAACGCTTCTGTTGTATTTACTAGCTCTGGCGTAGGCCGAGAAGCTCGAGCACTCTGGGGCGCTTATTCAGTGTCTAAAGTCGCGATTGAAGCGGTGAGCAAAATCTTTGCAGCGGAACATACTTATCCTAATATCCGCTTTAACTGCATTAATCCAGGGGCAACACGTACAGCAATGCGTGCAAAAGCCTATCCTGAAGAAGATCCAAAAACATTATTAACACCAGAGGCAATTATGCCGGCTTATCTTTATTTAATGGGTGAAGATAGTTTGGCACTCAATGGTCAGAGTATCGATGCTCAGGATTAAATAATTACAGATGAAAAGCTAAAATAAATTACAGCCGATCATCACATCTGGCTTGGCTATACCTGAAAAGATATATACAAGCCTTTTTTATTATTGATAAAAACTCTGGATCTATCCGTAATTTTAATTGAAGCAGTAAATGATCTTCACAGTTTCTCTGCATTTTGCGCGTACAGTATTCACCATGAGAGACATCAGATGTAAACGAGGATGCATCATGAAAAAGTTGTTCACGACCTTAACCCTTTGCATAACTGTACTGACAACCAGTATGGCAAGCTTTGCCGATCCTCCTTTTGAACGAGGACATGGTCAAAAAGGTCCGAAAGGTGGACCCCGTGGTGAGTGGAATGATCGTGGGCATAAATTTGACCGTGACAACGATGAAGATCATTTTCGCGATGAACGCCGTATGCGTGAAGAGCGTGGTTTTGAACGTCTTAAACAACATCGTTGGCAGCCGGGCTATGTCATGCCACAGCATTATCGCGGCAATGGTTATAAGGTTGACTATAAAGACAGCAACTTGCCTAAACCAGACCGTAACCAACAATGGTACAAAATCAACAATGATTATATTTTAGTCGACACAGACTCTAACAGTATTGTTAGTATTCGTGGATTATAAGCCAGATAGCTCCTCACTATCGCTTATTAAAAAAGGATAAAGCCGATTGGTTTTATCCTTTTTTATTATATATCAATACATTATAAAACAACTTATATTCTAATTTTCTTCTTATTTCATCGAAATTTTTCACATTTATTATTCTTAGTCTTCACGATTTATCTTTATTTTTTTACTAATCTTCAATTATCAAAATTCAATTGATCATTCGAGGTTCACTATGAAAAAACTAACAACAGCAATTGTTCTTTCAATGAGTGGTTTAATCGCAACAACAGCAATGGCTGCACCAAATGATCATGACCGTCATGGTAACTATCCAAATCATGAAGTCAGACCAGTTCAAGTAATTCACAAAGATGACCATGCTAATATCTGGCGAGAAGGTCAAGTTGTTCCACATCAATATCAGCACCCACGTTATGCAATTGACTACCGTTCACATGATAGATTAAACAAGCCGGGGCGTTTTCAAAAATGGTATAAAGTGAACGGGAACTATGTACTGGTAAATGAACAAAGCCATAAAATTATTAAAGTCGTTCATTAATTTTAAAAAATATCGAACACCCAAATGTAAATTTGGGTGTTTTTCTATCTAATACATGCGGCTTTAAGCTTTTTTGTTTAGAATCATCTTTATATCTTTTTGCTGTTGATTCGAGATCGGTATGCCAACTAAGTCCATAGAGAAATCACATAATAGTACCCAACATTATGTACATTGGTTCCGACATTCAGCACCCTATATCAATGCTCACCGCGATAAAACTTTTGTTTTAATGTTTGGTGGTGAAGCAGTTCGCGATCCTAATTTCGAGCACATTATCCACGATATTGCTTTATTACATTCGCTGGGTATTCGCTTAATTTTAGTACACGGCGCACGTCCACAGATTAATCAAAACCTTAAAGATAAAGGAATTGAAACTCCTTTTTATGACAACAGTCGTATTACCACACGCGAGTCATTAAGCTGCGTCATGAGCGCAGTCGGGTCTATCCGTTTAGAAATCGAAGCACTGTTATCTATGGGATTGGCTAATTCTCCAATGTATGGGGCTCGAATAGATGTAGTATCAGGTAATTTCGTAACAGCTAAACCCTACGGTATTCGTGATGGCATGGACTTTCAGCTTACTGGCGAAGTTCGTTCAATAGACACTGACGCGATTCATCGTCATCTTGATAATGACAATATTGTTTTACTTGGCCCGACAGGTTACTCAACCACAGGCGAAGTATTTAATTTAAGAGCTGAAGAAGTTGCGACCAAAACCGCAACCTATATCAAAGCAGACAAATTAATCTTTTTAGGTGAACAACAAGGTTTGCTTAATGAAGTAGGACAATTATTGCGTGAATTAAGTCCACATCAGCTCGACTATTATATCCAACAATATCAAACCAGCAGCCCGACCTTAACCCTGCATTTACAAGAAGCAAAAAAAGCTTCTCTATCAGGTGTACACCGTGTTCATTTAATTTCTTATGCCTATGATGGCGCACTCATTGAAGAACTGTTCACCCGTGATGGTATTGGTACCATGATTACCGATGCGCATTATGAAGAAGTTCGTATGGCGCATATTCAAGATGTCGGTGGATTAATGAATTTATTACGCCCGTTAGAAGAAGAAGGCATTTTGGTTTATCGCTCACGTGAACGTTTGGAACAAGAAATTAGCCAATTTGCTGTAATTGAGCGAGACGGTATGATTTTGGCATGCGCTGCCCTTTATCCAATCCCGACAGAATTTAACGAAACACGTTCAGCAGAAATTGCCTGTGTTGCAGTACATCCAAGTTATCGTAAATCAAATCGCGGTAGCCAGATTTTGCAGTTTCTTGAAGAAAAGGCCAAACAACAAGGTATTCGTCAATTATTTGTGTTAACAACGCGAACTGCCCACTGGTTTTTAGAACATGGCTTTCATCAAGCCAGTGTTGATGACTTACCCAATGCCCGCCAAGCGCTTTATAACTACCAAAGAAATTCATTAGTCTTTAAAAAACTGCTTCCCTAATCTATGCACTTTTTAAGATATTCTTATTTCAGATAAGCTTAGATCAAAAAGTACAGCCATAAAGCCTATTATTTTATGGTTGTACTTTATTTAAATCTTCATTTTTTACTCTTTTCATCTTTTTTATTTTATTTACATAAACTTAGATATATTTTTTCAAATTCATTCCTATTTAATAAATCTTTTTTTTGCATAAGTTTATCGCCGAATGTTTTTAGCTTTTTTTTATATAAATAAAGACTGAATACTTATTTTTTATGAAATAAAAATCCCTTTAGGGTATCTGCTCATCCAATTCTTTTTTCTTTTTCTCTTTCGGGGAGCACGAAACTACATGGCACTTTTAAATTCCACTTCATGGGCAAAATATTCAGTCATTGCTGCCAGCCTTGCGGGAGTGATGATGCTAGGTGGCTGTGCCAAAAAAGAGGAACACACCACAACAACTTTAAATATTGGATACCAGAAATATGGCATCCTTCCTATTTTAAAAGCACGTGGTGACTTGGAAAAAGCACTAAAAGAACAAGGCGTACAAGTAAAATGGGTTGAGTTTCCTGCGGGTCCTCAATTACTTGAAGGTCTAAATGTAGGAAGCGTTTCGCTCGGTGAAGCAGGTGAAGCTCCTCCTATTTTTGCTCAAGCTGCCAATCCAAATTTAGTCTATGTTGCAAACCAACCTGCTGCGCCAAAAGCAGAAGCTCTACTGGTACAAAAAGACTCTCCTATTCACTCTATTCAAGATTTAAAAGGCAAACGTGTCGCACTGAATAAAGGCTCGAATGTTCACTATCTTTTATTGAAAGTTTTAGAAGCAAATCACCTGAACTTAAGTGATATTCAACCTGTTTATTTACCACCATCAGACGCACGTGCTGCTTTTGAAAAAGGGGCTGTCGATGCATGGGTGATTTGGGACCCGTTCTTTGCCGCGGCTGAACATCAAATTCAAGCTCGAGTTTTAGCAACGGGCGAAAACTTAGTGAGCAATCATCAGTTTTATTTAGCCGATCGTAAATTTGCAGAGAACAATCCAAAAGTTTTAAACACAGTTGTGCAGACACTCAACCAAACCACCCAATGGGTCAGCTCACATCAAGATGAAGCTGCGAAGTTACTCGAAAAACCGACGGCACTTGAGTTTGATGTACTCAAAACTTCTATTTCACGTATGGGTTTTGGCGTTCAACCCATATCTGACAAGGTAGCCCAAGAACAACAATATGTAGCCGATGCCTTTTATGCGCAAAAGCTCATTCCTAATAAGCTCACCATTCAAGATGCCATCTTAAAACTGAAATAAACCCAGCTTTGGCACAGCTTCAATAAGCATATAAATGCTGTGCCTTGCCTTAAGGGAACAAGGATATCAATATGCAACATCAGTCATTATTTTATAAGAGTCAGTGGACTCAATTAGTTAAGCGCTTTAGCGCAGTCGCTATATTAGGTTTAACAATTGCCGCACCTGCTTGGGCAATTGACCCAACTGTAAAAGAACTTCGTATCGGTTTTCAAAAAAGCTCGATTAACTTTGCAATTGCCAAACAGCAAAAATTATTTGAACAAGAATTTCCAAATGCCAAAATCACGTGGAATGAGTTCCCTGCTGGTCCTCAAATTTTAGAAGCCTTGGCTGTTGGCTCACTCGATATCGGAGTCACGGGAGATACACCTCCGGTCTACGCTCAGGCAGCTGGCAAACCTTTATATTACATTGCCTATGAAGCGGCTAAACCATTGGCATCAGCAATTTTAGTTCCTAAAAACTCACAGGTAACTCAACTTAAAGACCTGAAAGGCAAGCGTATTGCACTGCAAAAAGGTTCTAGCTCACATTATTTACTCGTACAAGCAGTGCGAAAAGCAGGCCTAAAATGGAGCGACATTACGCCAATCTGGCTTACTCCTGCCGATGCTCGCGCAGCATTCCAAAAAGGTGCTGTTGACGCATGGGCAATTTGGGATCCTTACTTCGCTTCAGCACAATTAGAAGATCAAGCTCGTGTTCTTGCATCAGGTAAAGGTTTAAGCCCGAACTATACCTTTTACTTAGCCGCTCCAAATTTTGTTAAGCAATATCCTAAAGCTGTTCCTGAACTCATCAAACAGATTAATCAAGCAGACAAATGGGTTCAAAGCCATCAAAACGAAACGGCGAGCGCGATTGGCCAAAGTACAGGACTTAAACCTGCAACCAGCGACTTATTTATTAAACGTCGTCCACGTCCATCAGCAGCAGCTCCCCTTAATAGCAAAGTCATTGCTGAACAGCAGCAGCTCGCAGACATCTTTACTCAACAAGGCATCATTCCAAAACCAATCAGCATTAAACAAGCTGTTTGGGGTGCCAAGTAATTTCAATAGACATATAGGTAATGCACATGAAAATTTTCTGGTTTATTCCTACCCACGGTGATAGTCGCTATTTAGGTACAAGTAAAGGCGCTCGTCAGGTTGACCATGCCTATATGAAGCAAATTGCTGTGGCGGTTGATAATTTAGGTTACGAAGGCGTACTTATTCCAACAGGCCGTTCATGTGAAGATCCATGGATTACCGCAGCGAGTCTGATTGATGCAACGCAGCACCTTAAGTTTTTAGTCGCATTACGTCCAGGGGTAACAACTCCAGCTTTGGCTGCACGTATGGCTGCAACATTCGACCGTTTGTCCAATGGCCGCGTGTTACTCAACTTAGTGACTGGTGGCGATGAAGCAGAACTACGTGGTGATGGTTTATATGAAGATCACTCAACACGTTATCAAACTGCCAATGAATACGTAAAAATCTGGCGTGAAATTTTGACACGTTCGCATACGGGTGAAGCGTTTACTTTTCATGGTGAACGCCTACAAGTCGATGATGCAAAACTGCTTTACCCGCCTGTTCAAAAACCTTACCCACCACTTTGGTTCGGTGGTTCTTCTGATGTCGCGGTCGATCTCGCAGCTGAGCAAGTAGATACTTACCTTACATGGGGGGAACCACCTGCAGCAGTTAAACAAAAGATCGAACATGTTCGTGCTAAAGCTGAGACTAAAGGCCGCAAATTAACTTATGGCATTCGCTTGCATGTCATTGTTCGTGAAACCAACGAGCAAGCTTGGGCAGCAGCGAACGAACTTATTCAATATCTGGATGATGCAACCATTGCCGCAGCACAGAAAAAATTTGCACAAATGGACTCGGTCGGTCAACAACGTATGGCTGCACTACACGGCGGTAACCGAGACAAACTAGAAGTCTCTCCAAACCTTTGGGCAGGTATTGGTTTAGTCCGTGGTGGCGCAGGTACAGCACTTGTCGGTGATCCTGAAACAGTTGCGGCTCGTATTCAGGAATATGCAGACCTTGGTATTGATACTTTTATTTTCTCGGGCTATCCACATCTTGAAGAGTCAATTCGTTTTGCCGAGTTAGTATTCCCGCTATTACCAATCGAGACCCAAGCTAAACTTGCTCAGCCAAATTTAACCGGACCATTTGGTGAGATTATTGCCAACAACTATGTTCCAGACGAGAAGAAGCAAAATAGTTCCGTCAAGGAGCCTGCATGAGTAAAGATGTAAACATTGTTTCACGTGGAACAAGACAAATCGGGCAGCGTTTGCTGCCTTGGATTTTTCCTATTGTTTTATTGGTTATTTGGCAAATTGCATCAAGTTCGGGACTTTTAGAAAGTCGTATTTTGCCGGCCCCTACTGCTGTGGTGTCTGCTTTCTGGCATCTTTTGGTGAGCGGAGAACTATGGCATCACGTCAAAGTAAGTGCGGGTCGTGCCTTGCTTGGGCTTTTGGTGGGCGGCGGTTTAGGTTTGCTATTGGGTTTACTAAACGGCTCTTCGCGTTTTGCCTCGACCCTACTCGATACCACCTTACAAATGATTCGTAATATTCCGGCTCTTGCGCTTATTCCACTGGTAATTTTGTGGTTCGGTATTGATGAAACAGCCAAATTATTCTTAGTGGCAGTCGGGGTCTTCTTCCCTATTTATATCAATACCTATCACGGTATCCGTTCAGTCGACCCACAATTGATTGAGATGGGTAAAAGCTATGGTCTTTCTCGCTGGCAACTCTACAAAGAAATCATTTTACCGGGTGCGATGCCTTCTATTTTAGTCGGTTTACGCTTTGCTTTAGGCTTGGTTTGGGTGCTACTCATTGTAGCCGAAACTATTTCAGCACAAGCAGGTATTGGCTATATGACTATGAATGCACGAGAGTTTTTACAAACAGATGTTGTGCTGGTTGGTATTCTTCTTTATGCCCTATTAGGTAAGTTAGCAGATGTGTTAGCACAGGTTTTAGAACGCTATTTACTACGTTGGCATGCTGGTTATCAAAAATAAGGGAGCTGAAGATATGACAAATCTGAATTTAAATATTAATCAGAATGACGTAGAGCTCATTCCAGAAAACCGTACAGAATCACAAGAGCCTGTTGTAGGCGCAGAAATTCTGATTGAACAACTTTATAAATTCTATGGCGAGGTAAAGGTCCTTGAAGATCTTGACCTTCATATTCAACCGGGCGAGTTTTTAGCGATTGTTGGTCGCAGTGGTTGTGGCAAAAGTACCCTATTACGTCTAATTGCCCAACTTGAAAAAGCCAGTTTTGGAGAGATCAAATTTAAATCTGCCCGACATTTGCGTGAAGGCATTACTAACGATGATATTCGAGTCATGTTCCAAGACCCACGTTTACTTCCTTGGAGAAATATTCTTCAAAATGTTCAACTAGGTTTACCTAAAGCCCAACATGCTTTAGCAGAAGAATTACTCGAAAAAGTCGGCTTAAAAGAAAAATCGGGACAATGGCCTTCACAACTATCAGGGGGCCAACGCCAGCGTACAGCCTTAGCACGCGCTCTGTCTCATACGCCACGCATTTTGTTGCTAGATGAACCTTTAGGCGCATTAGACGCACTAACTCGTCTTGAGATGCAAAGCTTAATTGAACGTTTATGGAAAGAGCAAGGTTTTACTGCCATTTTGGTCACACACGATGTGAGTGAAGCAGTGCAATTAGCTGACCGTATTATCCTATTAGATAAAGGCCAAATTGCTCAAAGTTTCCAAGTTAATTTGCCACGCCCGCGTAAAAAAAGCATAACTTTTGCTCAGCTCGAACAACAAGTACTCGACGCGGTTTTAGCAACTTAAGGCTGCGATAAGTAATGAGAACCATTCAAAAGAAAAAAGCACAATTAACGAGCAATAAAACTGATGATTTATTGCTCTTTTTTAGGGCGAAGATTAAAAAATATTTTTAAGAATAACAATAAACTAGTGATTTTCTCTATTTTTTGCACAATAGTATATCTATTGCTCAAATAACTATCCGTTTTTTCACTAAAAAAGTGAGACACCTGTGCACAAATCAAACGATTTACCTTACAATGGAAACACTATCTTTTTAATTTATGCAGCAAATGGAACAAAAGAAGAGTACCCAAAAGCGCAATCAGCTTCTTGCTGCCGCCCTTGATGTGTTTTCACTATATGGGTTCACTGGCGCAAGTCTGGATGAAATTGCCCAACTCGCTGACATGCATAAGTCGAATATTTTCTATTACTATGAAAATAAAGAGTCTTTATATGTGGAAGTGCTCACCACCGTTTTGCAAAAATGGCTAGCCCCCTTACAAACCTTAGAAGCTGAGTTAGAACCAGCCGAAGCCTTATCTCATTATTTAATTCAAAAAATCGAACTTTCTCGTAGCCAACCCAAAGCTTCTCGACTATTTGCGCTAGAAATTATTCAAGGGGCACCGCACATTTTGCCTATATTGAAAGGACCTTTGAAAAAGCTATTTAAACGCAAAGCAAAGGTTATTCAAACTTGGCAAGAAGAAGGAAAAATTTCACCAGATATCGATCCGGAACTCTTAATCTTAAACATTTGGGGGCTTACGCAAAACTATGCTGATTTTGCAACTCAAATGGAAATGGTAACTGGAAAAACGCTTCGCAACCGTAGCATGTTCCAACGCTCAATTGAACATACCGTACACTTGATGCTCTACGGCGTATTGCCTCGTTAAAATTAAAAAGATCGGCAAAATTGCCGATCTTTTTTTTAAAAATGATTTTGATAAAGTGCTAAAAGCTTTTGTGCACCTAATAATAAATTTTCTTCCCAATCTAAATGCGCCGTATCATCTGCGCCATCGGTAATATATTTAACGGAAATCAGGCGTACGCCTAGCTTATGGCAAACTTTGGCTAAGGCATACCCTTCCATATCCACTACATCACAAGCCACTTTTGGCTGACCCGTTTCAAATGAGTCACCTGTTCCACAAATACCTTTTGGCAAATCAGCAAAATGCGGTTGTAGATGAATTTCAGCAGCCAAATGATCATCTAGCGGCGTTACGCCCACTGCAAACCCTAGTGGTGAAACATCCATATCACGTTGTACAAAAGTTTTTACTTCGACCAAATCATGTCGATTAAATGCAGAGCTTCCTGCCGAACCTAAGTTAATTAAAGTCTTACACCCTGTTTTTTGAATAACTTCAAACGCTTTAAAGGCAGCATTGACCTTACCGATACCACTGTAATGAACTTCGATGCCTGCTTGCTCAAATAAACCTTTAGATTCATTAGGAAGTGCCATAATTAAAGCGATATCTTTGTTCATTCAAAAAGGCTCAATTCAAGATTAATAAATTAGAAAATAAGTATAAATCAGGTGCAAAAGCTTTTTTGCACCTTTTAACAACTACTGCATTTTTTGTTGTAAAGCAATTAAACATGGAGAGAAGAACAGTTGACCGCTATAAGCTCCAGCTAAGGTTTTCTTCATTACAACGCTCCACATCACCAGCAATAAAATACTCAATGCTACAGCAGCGTATTGTAAAAATACGATTTCAACTTGATGACTTAAGTTAAATAAAGCCAAAATAAATACGCCAAGTGGAAAGGTTAAGCCCCACCAACCTAAATTAAATGGAATACCTGTCTTTGCATGACGAAGCGTTGTTAAAATCGCAAGACCAAGCCACCATAGCCCAAAGCCTAATAGTACAAGGCTACCTACAACACCTAGCGCTTGAAAAACATTGGCAAATTGAGGAAAACCGACATGTACAACCACTCTTTGTGCCTGTTCACCTAGCAACAATAGACCTAAAGCACCTGTGCCAATTGGACCTAAAGACAGCCAGCTAGAAATCGCCACTTCTTTTTCTGGTAACTGGTGCAAAGCCATACGCAACATTAAAATCGTCAAAATAGCGAATGCAGGTAAAACAGAGATTCCCCAAAGTACGTAGCCCGCCATTAATAAATGAAAGCTGTGTAAATCTGCTGGTAAATGTGCAACCAACATGCCCACAGAGCTTGCAGCCACTTCGCATGCAACTACAGGTAACAACCAAATTGCGGTCATGGTATGTAGTTGATGGTTCTGACGGCTAAACATGCAAAACGGTATAATCCAAGCAATGGCTAAAGCTAAAAAGACATCGATATACCATAAAGTTTGAGCAATATGGATTGCCACTTCACCGTAAAGCCCGATGCCAAAGCTTAAGAAACCATTCAATATAGTTGCAAGCCCCATCGGGATCGCCCCTAAAAACAAGCTCATATTTGGATGATTAAAGATTTGCTTTGCTTCATGTGGGAAAAGGAACCACCGCAATAAATAGAGTGCTGAAAAAACACTAAATAGGACAATATTGAATTGCCATAACAGCGTCGCCAACATAAATAAAAATGTTTTGGCAAATGGCAGCTGAATTAAAATCATGCTGACCACCCCCGTACCCATAGTTGCTGTAAACCAATTTGGGGTAAAATGCCGTATAACATCTTTACTTTGATTTAATTGGTAAAAGGGTCTTTTCATCTTGAGTCTCTATTCAAAGAGTGGATGAAGCTATAGTAGGGCAAATTAATAATAAGAAAAATTGATTTATTTTTATTTAATTCATCAATATTTTAGATATAAAAGATATTCATATTGAAAAATACCTGAGTAAAAACACAACAACAAGACGAATCTGTGAGAATATGGCAATATATAGCCCTTGCAAAAATAGCCATATTTTAAGTTCATGAAACTGCTTCGTCTTAATGCGTTATCGCCCAATTTCCAGTTGCCGCAAACAGCGGTAACGATTGGTAATTTTGATGGTGTCCACTTAGGTCACCAAGCGATGATTGCTCAACTCAAAAAAATTGCTGCAGCACAAGGCTTAAAAACATTGGTCATGATTTTTGAGCCCCAACCGCTTGAGTTTTTTAAAGGCTACGATGCTCCTCCTCGTATTAACTCATTACGGGAAAAGGTCGAATACCTAGCCGAGCTTGGAGTTGACTACATTGCGGTTGCTAAATTTGATCAGCATTTCCGTAGTATGAGCGCGTCTGCATTTGCAGATTTATTAAAAGACAAATTAAATGCTCAAGCTTTGGTTTTAGGAGATGACTTCCATTTCGGCAAAGACCGTCAAGGTAACAGCGAATTCCTAAAAAATTACGGCTTTCAAGTCACAAATTTACATACGGTTGAATTCGAAGGTGAACGCGTCAGTTCAACTCGTATTCGCCAAGTGCTTCAGGTAGGAAATCTTGCCTTAGCTGCTAAATTATTAGGCCGTCCATACAGTATTACCGGACGTGTTCAATATGGAGACCAGATTGGACGAACTCTGGATTTTCCAACCATTAATGTTCGTCTCAACCGCCATAAGCCTTGTTTAAATGGTATTTATGGCGTTGAAGTGATTTGCGAAACAACTTCACTAACTCAAAAAGTGCTTCAGGACTCGCCTGAAAAACCAGGAATTGCCGGATATCATGAAAATAGCCTCTATGGTGCAGGTCATGTCGGTACTCGTCCTGCCATTCAGCAAGAACATCCGGAGTGGAGATTAGAAGTACATTTCCCTGATGTTTCTGCTAATCTGTATGGCTTATTTATGCGGGTGACTTTTCTTCACTATCTTCATGGTGAATTGAACTACCCTTCGCTTGAGGCACTTAAGGCAGGAATTGATAATGACGTGCAACAATTACGACAATATCGTAACGACACGACACAATTTCCTTTTTAATTCGAATTTTGATTGTAAAACATGTCGGCTCCCAAGCTGATTAAACTGGAAGACAACTTGCATGAGCGATAAGCAAACTACTGAAAATGCAGTGGACTACAAAGCCACGCTAAACCTGCCGGATACTCAATTTGCAATGAAAGCAAATTTGGCAGTACGTGAAGTGAAATGGTTAGAAGAGTGGTATACCGACAACATTTATCAGCAGATTCGTGCATCGCGTATTGGCAAGAAAAAATATATTTTGCATGATGGCCCTCCATATGCGAACGGTACAATTCACTTAGGTCACGCAGTCAATAAAGTCTTAAAAGATGTGATCGTGAAAAGCCGTACGTTGGCAGGTTTCGATGCACCATATGTGCCAGGTTGGGACTGTCATGGCTTGCCAATTGAGCTAAAAGTTGAAGAAAAAGTAGGTAAAGTCGGCGAAAAAGTTGACGCTGCGACTTTCCGTAAGCTTTGCCGTGAATATGCTCTAAAACAAATTGATTTACAGCGCACAGACTTTAAACGTCTTGGCATTTTAGGTGACTGGGATAATCCTTACCTCACCATGAATTACAAACAAGAAGCCGATATCGTTCGTGCTTTAGGTTTAATTCAGAAAAATGGCCATATTCAGCCAGGCTTAAAGCCAGTGAACTGGTGTATGGACTGTGGTTCAGCACTTGCTGAAGCTGAAGTGGAATACGAAGATAAAAAATCTGACGCAATTGACGTTGGTTTTGGCGTAGTCGATCTAAAAGACTTAAGCGCTCGTGTAAATGTAGACGTTCAAGATCCAACTGATATCGTGATCTGGACTACTACACCGTGGACATTACCAGCCAACCAAGCTGTTGCTTTGCATGCCGAAATTGAATATCAATTGGTACAAGTAACAACTGAACGCGGCAAGCAAAACTTCATTCTTGCTAAAGATCTAGTTGCTTCTGCAATTGAGCGTTATAAGCTCGAAAATCCAGTTGTTTTAGCTGATTTTACTGGTTCGGCTCTTGAAAACCTTACACTACAACATCCTTTACTTACCGATCGTCAAGTTCCGGTTATTTTAGGTGAACACGTTATCGCAACCAGCGGTACAGGTGCCGTACACACAGCCCCTGGCCACGGTGCAGACGACTATAAAGTAGGCCTTCAATATAACCTTAAAGTTGAAAACCCAGTGGGCGGTAACGGGGTTTATTTACCAACCGCGCCAATTTTTGCTGGCGAGCATATCTATAAAGCCAATCCAAAGATTATTGAAGCTTTGGGTGCTGTAGGTCGCTTATGGGCTCATCAACCAATTAAACATAGCTATCCACACTGCTGGCGCCACAAGACTCCAATTATTTTCCGTGCTACACCACAATGGTTCATTAGCATGGATCAAAAAGGTTTACGTGAAGGGGCGCTTAATGCGATCGAGAACGATATTGAGTTTGTACCGAACTGGGGTAAAAACCGTATTGAGTCAATGATCGAAGGTCGTCCAGACTGGTGTATTTCACGTCAACGTACTTGGGGTGTTCCTATCCCATTCTTCGTTCATAAAGATACGAATGAATTACACCCTCGTACGCCTGAACTCATCGAAGAAGTTGCCAAACTTATCGAACAAGAAGGCATCGAAGCATGGTTCAAACGTGAAGCCAAAGACTTCATTGGTGAAGATGCTGAACAATATAATGCTGTTCGCGATACACTCGATGTATGGTTCGACTCTGGTACAACGCATTACGCTGTACTTGAGCAACGTGAGGAATTAGAAAGCCCTGCTGACTTATATTTAGAAGGTTCAGACCAACACCGTGGCTGGTTCCAATCTTCTTTATTAACTTCTATGGCGATTCACAATCGTGCGCCATATAAAGCCTTGCTAACACATGGTTTTACAGTTGATGAAAATGGTCGTAAATTGTCGAAGTCTTTAGGCAACTATATTCCGCTTGAAGAAATCATCAAACAGCTTGGTGCTGACGGTTTACGTTTATATGTAGCGTCTAGTGACTATCGCTATGAAATTGCAGCATCTAAAGAAATCTTTAGCCGCGTAAGTGATAGCTACCGTCGTATTCGTAATACGCTACGCTTCTTGCTTGCGAACCTAAATGGTTTCAAACCAAGTACAGATGCTTTAGCAGTAGATGACCTTATCGCTCTTGATCAATACATCTTGCAACGTGCGAACGAAGTACAACAAACCATTATTACTGCATATGAAGAAATGAACTTCCATGTCGTGTGTAATGCATTAACAAGCTTCTGTATTAATGATTTAGGTGGTTTCTACCTAGACATCATCAAAGACCGTCAATACACCACTAAGGCTGACTCACAAGCACGTCGTTCTGCACAAACAGCGCTTTACCATATCGTTCAAGCCTTTGTTCGCTGGATGAGTCCAATCTTAAGCTTTACCGCTCAAGAAGCATGGCCACTTATTCCAGAACAAACTGAGAAATATGTGTTTACTTCAGAATGGTATGACCTACCTGTTTCATCAAAAGCAAACTTACTTTCTGAAGAAGATTGGCAAACATTGATTAGCGTAAAATCTGCAGTAAATAAACAGATTGAAGCAGCTCGTAACGCTAAACTTGTCGGTAGTAATCTTTCAGCCAAAGTTGAACTTTGGGCAAATGAATCATTACAAACAGTTTTAAACCAACTGGCTGATGAACTCCGTTTCGTTCTTATTACGTCACAAGTCGTAGTACATCCATTTGCTGATAAAGGTGAAGCAACTGAAATGGAAGGCTTACGTGTACAAATATCTGCAGCTGAAGGTGAAAAATGTGCACGTTGCTGGCATGTCCTTCCAGATGTAAATACACACGCCGATCATCCTGGTTTATGTGGTCGTTGTATTGTGAACGTCACTGGTCGTGGCGAAGTGAGAAAATATGCCTAATTCACAAGCTAAAAAAGGCTTATTCCAGTTTTATCCACACAACCTCATTTGGCTTGGACTTTCTGTCCTTGCCATTGTGTTGGATCAATGGACAAAATGGATTGCGAGTACACATCTGAACTATGCAGATCCTGTACCTGTGCTCCCATTTTTAAACTGGACACTATTACATAACTATGGTGCAGCTTTTAGCTTTTTATCTGATGCCGGAGGATGGCAACGCTATTTCTTCACATCTTTGGCAGGCTTAGTTTCAATACTTTTTGTATTTTGGTTGCTACGTATGCCTAAAAAAATGGTGGTGCTACCTGTAGCCATCGCTTTAATTTTAGGTGGAGCATTAGGTAATTTAATTGACCGTATTACTTTAGGGTATGTGGTCGATTTCATTCATGTTTATTACCAAAATCATCACTTTCCAGCTTTTAATATTGCGGACAGTGCCATTACTCTAGGTACCATTTTGCTACTCATCGATACATTTTTCCTTGAAAAGCAAAGACCTAAAAATTCGGATGCATAATATGACCGAAATTATTCAACCTAATGAAGAAATTCGTATTACTGACGGTTCTAAAGTCGACTTACACTTTTCTGTTGCTCTTGAAAATGGCGTAGAAATTGACAATACACGTAGTCGTGAAGAGCCTGTTAGTTTGACCATTGGTGATGGAAACCTTTTACCAGGTTTTGAAAAAGCATTATTTGGTTTACGTGCAGGCGACCGCCGTACAGTACATCTTCCACCAGAAGATGCATTTGGACCATGGAATCCTGAAAATATTCAAACTTTTGATACCGTTAAATTCGAGCAAAGACCTATTCCTGGTCATATGATTGAATTTGAAGATAAGGCAAAGACCACCTTATTCGGTGTCGTAAAATCAGTGAATGATGATATTACTGAAATTGATTTTAACCATCCGCTTGCAGGGAAAAATATTACTTTTGAAGTAGAAATATTCAAAGTAACCCCTGCTGGCCAGCAAGGCATTAAATTGATGTAACGAAAAAAGCCCTCACTTGAGGGCTTTTTTATTGAATCACTTTTATTTTCAACATAAGAATCCTTACAAATTCCATATTCTCTCCTCCCTATATAATGCATTAAGTTATAAAGATAAAAATCCTTAGGAAAAATATATGCTGGTCTATATCATCGTAGGAAGTGTTCGCGAAGGACGCACAGCAATTAAAGTTGCAAATTGGGTAGAAACAGCAATTCTCTCATTCAATCTAAAAGATTTTCAGATAGAAGTGGTTGATTTAAAAGAGTGGAATTTACCGTTATTTTCAGGTTCTCATCCACCTGCCACTGGTATTTATGATCAACCTAAACAACAAGAATGGGCAGATAAAATTGCCAAAGCTGATGCATTTATCTTTATTAGCCCAGAGTATAACCATGGTTATAGTCCAGCATTAAAAAATGCACTCGACTATGTGGGTAAAGAATGGAGTGGCAAACCAGCCGCATTTATTGGCTATGGTTCAACAAATGGTTCTCGTTCTATTAGCCAAATACGCCAAGTCACTTCAAGTTTAAGTATTATTGATCCAAATGCTGTGATTGAAATACGAGATATCTTTAAACGCAATAAAGATGAAAAATTCGAAGCCAACGAATTTGAAGTAAAAGGACTTCAATCAATTGTTGAGAAACTACAAAAATATCATTTGTCTTAAATTAGAAAAAAGCCTCTTTTCTAAGAAAGAGGCTTTTTTAATTTTACAAACTTTTTAGATAATTCACCACATCACTATTACCTGCCATTTCTGCAAGCTCTAATGCTGTGTAATCGCTTTTATAAGCGACATAGGCACCTTTTTCTATTAAGAGCTTTACTACCTCTAAATAATCATTTTCAGCAGCTGCTTGTAAAGCACTATAACCTTCCTCATCTATCTGATTAGGATCCTCACCATCTATCAATAATTGCTTTACTTGTTCTAGATCACCTAAAGATGCCCAATAAATTAATTCAGGAAGAGACAGTTCCTTATCATCTTCAGGTAATGGGGAGAAAGAATTGATTTTCACTAGGTCACCCAAAAATAAAAAACTTCAACATTATATTCATACAACATAGCTTATATGCAAATCCATATTTTTGTAGCGCTGAGTTTTTATGGATTTTTTTATATTCTCGCGCACATAAAAAAACACCCCAATCTCTTTTGAGATTGGGGTGTTTGAATAATGAGCTGGCGATGACTTACTCTCACATGGGTAACCCCACACTACCATCAGCGCTAAGAGGTTTCACTTCTGAGTTCGGGAAGGGATCAGGTGGTTCACTCTTGCTATGGTCGCCAGCACAACTGTTATGGATACTTGCCTTGGTCTTATTGTCTGCCAATGCGTTTTCCAAATCTTTACAGATGGGCTGATTGAATCTGAACTTGTTCATTTTAACTAGTGGAATAACTAAATCAAGTTACTTAGTATGATAATGAATCGATTGATGCTTTATATACAACTGCTTGGGTGTTGTATAGTCAAGCCTCACGAGCAATTAGTATTGGTCAGCTTCACATATCGCTATGCTTCCACATCCAACCTATCAACGTCCTAGTCTCGAACGGCTCTTTAGAGGACATAAAGTCCTAGGGAAATCTTATCTTGAGGTAGGCTTCCCGCTTAGATGCTTTCAGCGGTTATCCCTTCCGAACATAGCTACCCGGCGATGCGACTGGCGTCACAACCGGTACACCAGAGGTTCGTCCACTCTGGTCCTCTCGTACTAGGAGCAGATCCTCTCAAATTTCCAGCGCCCACGGTAGATAGGGACCGAACTGTCTCACGACGTTCTAAACCCAGCTCGCGTACCTCTTTAAATGGCGAACAGCCATACCCTTGGGACCTGCTTCAGCCCCAGGATGAGATGAGCCGACATCGAGGTGCCAAACACCGCCGTCGATATGAACTCTTGGGCGGTATCAGCCTGTTATCCCCAGAGTACCTTTTATCCGTTGAGCGATGGCCCTTCCATACAGAACCACCGGATCACTAAGACCTACTTTCGTACCTGCTCGACTTGTGGGTCTCGCAGTTAAGCGCGCTTTTGCCTTTATACTCTACGCGTGATTTCCGACCACGCTGAGCGCACCTTCGTACTCCTCCGTTACTCTTTAGGAGGAGACCGCCCCAGTCAAACTACCCACCAGACACGGTCCTCGTCCCGGATAACGGGACAGAGTTAGAACCTCAACATTACCAGGGTGGTATTTCAAGGACGGCTCCATTGGAACTAGCGTTCCAACTTCAAAGCCTCCCACCTATCCTACACAAGTAAGGTCAAAGTTCAGTGTCAAGCTGCAGTAAAGGTTCACGGGGTCTTTCCGTCTAGCCGCGGGTACACTGCATCTTCACAGCGATTTCGATTTCACTGAGCCTCTGCTGGAGACAGCGCCGCCATCATTATGCCATTCGTGCAGGTCGGAACTTACCCGACAAGGAATTTCGCTACCTTAGGACCGTTATAGTTACGGCCGCCGTTTACTGGGGCTTCGATCAAGAGCTTCGCTTACGCTAACCCCATCAATTAACCTTCCAGCACCGGGCAGGCATCACACCCTATACGTCCACTTTCGTGTTTGCAGAGTGCTATGTTTTTAATAAACAGTTGCAGCGGCCTGGTTTCTGCGGCTGTCATCAGCTCAGGAAGCAAGTTCCATCACCAACAACAGCGTACCTTCTCCCGAAGTTACGGTACCATTTTGCCTAGTTCCTTCAGCAGAGTTCTCTCAAGCGCCTTGGTCTACTCGACCTGACCACCTGTGTCGGTTTCGGGTACGATTCCTGTGTAACTGAAGCTTAGAGACTTTTCCTGGAAGCATGGTATCAGCCACTTCACTGTACAAGTACAGCTTGCTATCGGATCTCAGTATAGAGTACCCCGGATTTGCCTAAGATACATACCTACATCCTTCCACCTGGACAACCAACGCCAGGCTGACTTAACCTTCTCCGTCCTCTCATCGCATTACACAGAAGTATTGGAATATTAACCAATTTCCCATCGACTACGCCTTTCGGCCTCGCCTTAGGGGTCGACTCACCCAGCCCCGATTAACGTTGGACTGGAACCCTTGGTCTTTCGGCGAACGGGTTTTTCACCCGTTTTGTCGTTACTCACGTCAGCATTCGCACTTCTGATACCTCCAGCATACTTCTCAATACACCTTCATCGGCTTACAGAACGCTCCCCTACCACTTGACTAATGTCAAATCCGCAGCTTCGGCACATAGTTTTAGCCCCGTTACATCTTCCGCGCAGGCCGACTCGACTAGTGAGCTATTACGCTTTCTTTAAAGGGTGGCTGCTTCTAAGCCAACCTCCTAGCTGTCTATGCCTTCCCACATCGTTTCCCACTTAACTATGATTTTGGGGCCTTAGCTGGCGGTCTGGATTGTTTTCCTCTTGACTACGGACGTTAGCACCCGCAGTCTGTCTCCCGGATAGTACTCATAGGTATTCGGAGTTTGCATCGGTTTGGTAAGTCGGGATGACCCCCTAGCCGAAACAGTGCTCTACCCCCTATGGTATTCGTCCGAGGCGCTACCTAAATAGCTTTCGGGGAGAACCAGCTATCACCAGGCTTGATTAGCCTTTCACCCCTATCCACAAGTCATCCCCTGGCTTTTCAACGACAGTGGGTTCGGTCCTCCAGTTAGTGTTACCCAACCTTCAACCTGCTCATGGATAGATCGCCTGGTTTCGGGTCTATACCCAGCAACTAAACGCCCTATTAAGACTCGATTTCTCTACGGCTCCCCTATACGGTTAACCTCGCTACTGAATATAAGTCGCTGACCCATTATACAAAAGGTACGCAGTCACCGAACAAGTCGGCTCCCACTGCTTGTATGCATGCGGTTTCAGGATCTATTTCACTCCCCTCACAGGGGTTCTTTTCGCCTTTCCCTCACGGTACTGGTTCACTATCGGTCAGTCAGGAGTATTTAGCCTTGGAGGATGGTCCCCCCATATTCAGACAAGGTTTCACGTGCCTCGCCCTACTCGTCATCATTATGTGTGCCCTTTCGTGTACGGGAATATCACCCTCTACGTTCGCACTTCCCAGAGCGTTCCACTAAAACACACATAACTTAATGGGCTGATCCCCGTTCGCTCGCCGCTACTGAGGGAATCTCAATTGATTTCTTTTCCTAAGGGTACTGAGATGTTTCACTTCCCCTCGTTCGCTTTGCAACACTATGTATTCATGTTGCAATACCTACCTTAAAGTAGGTGGGTTCCCCCATTCAGAAATCTCCGGATCAAAGGATATTTGCCGCCTCCCCGGAGCTTTTCGCAGGCTATCACGTCTTTCATCGCCTCTGACTGCCAAGGCATCCACCACATGCACTTAATTACTTGACTATACAACCCCAAACAGTCGTCAACACCTACAAGTGAGTGTTGTCCGTGCGATTCTTCATCGCTACTATCTGTTGTCTGTGTACTTAAACACTGTACAGCTTCAATCTAAATTCATATACCAAAACGCTTGATTCAGTTAATTTGCTAGTTCTCAATTAACTCCAAGATCAGAATTACTTCATCTCTCTTTGTTATTGAGTGAACAATTTATTTCAGACTCAATTTTGCCAATCTGTTAATGAATAAACATGCCTTCGTCAGGTCATGCTTAATACCGTGATACTTAAATCACAGAAGTTAATAAACCAAGATCTCAATCTCTATTTACTAATTTCTGTAATCCGAACTTCTCTTAAGTTCTGGTGGAGACTAGGAGAGTCGAACTCCTGACCTCCTGCGTGCAAAGCAGGCGCTCTACCAACTAAGCTAAGTCCCCAGCTTACATCATCAGTCATGTATCTTTTTATCTATAACTTCAACCAGTCAAAGTCATGGTGGGTCTGACAAGACTTGAACTTGTGACCCCACGCTTATCAAGCGTGTGCTCTAACCAACTGAGCTACAGACCCTCAGATACATCTATGAAGAACAACTTGTTGTGGATTCTTACCAATCGTCAATCTTTCGTTAAGGAGGTGATCCAGCCGCAGGTTCCCCTACGGCTACCTTGTTACGACTTCACCCCAGTCATCGGCCACACCGTGGTAACCGCCCTCTTTGCAGTTAGGCTAGCTACTTCTGGTGCAACAAACTCCCATGGTGTGACGGGCGGTGTGTACAAGGCCCGGGAACGTATTCACCGCGGCATTCTGATCCGCGATTACTAGCGATTCCGACTTCATGGAGTCGAGTTGCAGACTCCAATCCGGACTACGATCGGCTTTTTGAGATTAGCATCACATCGCTGTGTAGCAACCCTTTGTACCGACCATTGTAGCACGTGTGTAGCCCTGGCCGTAAGGGCCATGATGACTTGACGTCGTCCCCGCCTTCCTCCAGTTTGTCACTGGCAGTATCCTTAAAGTTCCCGACATTACTCGCTGGCAAATAAGGAAAAGGGTTGCGCTCGTTGCGGGACTTAACCCAACATCTCACGACACGAGCTGACGACAGCCATGCAGCACCTGTATGTAAGTTCCCGAAGGCACCAATCCATCTCTGGAAAGTTCTTACTATGTCAAGGCCAGGTAAGGTTCTTCGCGTTGCATCGAATTAAACCACATGCTCCACCGCTTGTGCGGGCCCCCGTCAATTCATTTGAGTTTTAGTCTTGCGACCGTACTCCCCAGGCGGTCTACTTATCGCGTTAGCTGCGCCACTAAAGCCTCAAAGGCCCCAACGGCTAGTAGACATCGTTTACGGCATGGACTACCAGGGTATCTAATCCTGTTTGCTCCCCATGCTTTCGCACCTCAGCGTCAGTGTTAGGCCAGATGGCTGCCTTCGCCATCGGTATTCCTCCAGATCTCTACGCATTTCACCGCTACACCTGGAATTCTACCATCCTCTCCCACACTCTAGCTAACCAGTATCGAATGCAATTCCCAAGTTAAGCTCGGGGATTTCACATTTGACTTAATTAGCCGCCTACGCGCGCTTTACGCCCAGTAAATCCGATTAACGCTTGCACCCTCTGTATTACCGCGGCTGCTGGCACAGAGTTAGCCGGTGCTTATTCTGCGAGTAACGTCCACTATCTCTAGGTATTAACTAAAGTAGCCTCCTCCTCGCTTAAAGTGCTTTACAACCATAAGGCCTTCTTCACACACGCGGCATGGCTGGATCAGGGTTCCCCCATTGTCCAATATTCCCCACTGCTGCCTCCCGTAGGAGTCTGGGCCGTGTCTCAGTCCCAGTGTGGCGGATCATCCTCTCAGACCCGCTACAGATCGTCGCCTTGGTAGGCCTTTACCCCACCAACTAGCTAATCCGACTTAGGCTCATCTATTAGCGCAAGGTCCGAAGATCCCCTGCTTTCTCCCGTAGGACGTATGCGGTATTAGCATCCCTTTCGAGATGTTGTCCCCCACTAATAGGCAGATTCCTAAGCATTACTCACCCGTCCGCCGCTAGGTTAGGTAGCAAGCTACCTTTCCCCGCTCGACTTGCATGTGTTAAGCCTGCCGCCAGCGTTCAATCTGAGCCATGATCAAACTCTTCAGTTAAAATCATTTTGTACCTTATTTAAAGACAAGGTACCAATTCTGGCTCATCAATTACTGACTTAAATTCGCTCAAATAAACTTCGAGTAATTTAAACCAATCAATCAATGAAAATTATTTCGATTAATCAATCAGTAAAAATCCACACAAGTTGTTCTTCAATTCTCTTAATGATTTTTCTGCTCTTCGTCAGAGACAGATTCGACACAATACTAATCTTTTATCTTAACCCTGTGAGCTAAGATATTTTCGTGTATCGCGTCGGGATGAGTGCATTATAGGGAAAAAAAACCGGCACGCAAGCACTTTTATAAATATCTGTGTTCGACCGGTTCTTTTTCACTCAAATAAAATTTTAAAAACAATTAACTTGCTGATTTATATTGTTAATTTATTTTTTCAATGTTTTGATCTTTATGTCTACTATCTTTATAGGCTGTTTTGGTACGTTTTGATTCATGCCATAGTTCGATGTAGGAACCTGAACAATACGATCAACTACATCCATTCCTTTTACCACTTTACCGAAAACGGCGTATCCTGGATTTCCTGGCGAACGGTTAAGAAATTTATTATCTGCAACATTTATAAAGAACTGACTCGTAGCTGAATCTGGATCTGATGTACGCGCCATGGCTAAAGTACCACGCGTATTTGAAATACCGTTTCCTGCTTCGTTCTTAATAGGTGCTTTTGTTGTCTTCTCCTGCATATTTACAGTCATTCCACCACCTTGTGCCATGAAACCTGGAATTACACGGTGAAAAATCGTTTCTTTATAAAAACCAGACTTTATATAGCCTTTAAAGTTATTCACACTGATCGGGGCTTTATCGTCATATAACTCTATTTCGATGTTGCCTAAATTTGTTTGCATTTCAACTAAGCTATTAGCCCACACTGAGTGACTACTTAAACCTAGACAAAACAACATCAATAGCTTTTTCATATTTCCCTACAATAACTTTATAAATAGATAGTCGTTAAATCTAATCGTCTAAGGCAAAGATTTCTAGTGAGTATTTATTAAGAGTTTCAAATCTCTTTTATATTTAATCCATGTTCCACGTGAAACCTGGATTAATAAGTATGTTTAACTATTTTTATCCCAAAATTTTCTAAAGTTTTTGCTGATTTCAATAGTGTGACGTTTTGCTTTTCTAGAAATCGGAGTCAGGTTAATAAAACCGTGAGTCTGTTCAGGAAATTCCTCGTAATGCATTTTCACACCATTTTGTCTTAACTTATGACTATATATTTTCGCTTCATCATGTAAGACATCGTGTCCAGCGGTAATCACAAAAGCTGGAGGATTTTTCTTTAGATTGCCGTAGGTAGGTGAAATAATTGGATCATCGAGTTCTACACTATGTTGAGTTGCGTAGTATTGGGTAACGTAGTCAATATCAGTATTTGTTAAAACTAAGCCTTCGTTATAAGCATAAAAAGAAGGATGTCTACTTTTGAAATCTACTGTTGGATAGATAAGTAATTGTGCTTGTGGCGCATAGGCTTTATTTACTGATCTTTGTGCCACAACAGTACTAATATTTCCACCCGCACTATCCCCTGCAACAGCAATTCTATTTTTTAATATTTTTAATTGTCTACGATTTTGATAAACCCATGCTAATGCATCTTCACATGATTGAATTAAATGTTGTGGTGAAACTTCTGGCGCTAATGGATAATCAATACTAAGCACTTGGACTTTTGCGTATTTAGCTAATAGACGACAAGCTTCATCATGAGTATCTAAACCACCAACAACAAACCCGCCTCCATGATAGAACACGATTAATGGTAACTTTTTATTAGGCGCAGGATGGTAAAGTCTAGCAAAGATTGTTCCACTTTGTAGAGGTAAGCGAATATCCTCTACTGATTCAATGTCAGTTGGTTTTTGTCGTATAGCCTGCATTTGTGCATCAAAGGTTCTTCTTGATTCAATTGGATTTGAACCAATAAACCCTACTTTGCCCTGTTTAATTTGCACAGCCAGCATACATTTAGTAAATGAATCGAGATCTGGATATTGATAAGAATATCCCAAAACTTTAGCAAGAGACTCTTGGGCTATTCGAGGCAACCTATCGAGTGCCCGAGCAGCGGGGCCCTGCCCCTTATCTAGCAATGTTTGAATTTTTTGATTAAATGCTGTCATGCCTGTCTCCTTGAATCCCTCTTATCCTTCATATTTTCTACAGAATTCTTTGTTGTTTGACTATATTCGCATACAACTCATGCAATCAAGATACAAAGGTAAAAACCAATCTACGCTAATCTGATTTATAGCAAATGTCATTAACAAATCTGTCGATTAAAACAGGACTTTTTTGCCAATTATTGTTAACAGACAAAAAGAGGTACTGCTATGTCAGCAAAACTAGTTGTCACTATGTTAGCAACCAGTCTTTTAACTGTAGGCTGTGTTGCTTTTCCAGATGACCCTTATTATCGTGGTGACGGATATGGTTATCATGGTGATCAACGTTATGACCGTAATGATGGACGTCGTTATAACGATTGGGAACGGAAACGCTGGGAAGAACGCCAACGAGAACGCGTATACGAACAACAACGTAGAGATGTTCGTGAACAAGAAAAAAATCGACGTGAATGGGAAAAAAGACATCGTGAGTGGGATAAAAAACGGGTAGAAGATCGTGATCACGATCGCCGAGATTATCGTCATGATGACTAAGTTCCTTAAGATATAAAAAAGCCCCAAAAGATTTTTCTTTTTGGGGCTTTTTTGAGGAATATAAATTCTCTCTAATTTATAGAAAACGAGTAGCAGCTCATTTCATATATGTATTGGCATCTTGAACATATATCTTCTATAAACTCATATCTCTTATTTTTAGCAGCAAATTACTGAGCAGTTGCAGAACCTGAAACTGAACCAGAAGCACCAGCATCGACTTGACCTGGTTGTGCTTGACCAGAAACACCTGCATCAATACCAGCGCCTGCATGTACACCAGATGGGCTAGCACTTGTTTGAGCAGAACCTGATGCGTTTAAACCAGCTTCAGATGCACAGCCAACTGCTGTAAATGCAACACCAGCAAGTACTACAGAGATAAGACCTAATTTTTTCATGATTGCTTTCCTTTCATTACGACAAACGTTTAAATGCAAAGTTCATCTTCGCGATGCCTATAATTCACAATTTTTTTTTCTGACGTGCGTATCATTGGTTGTGTTTTGTAGTAATAGAAGTACAAATTGTGCAATTTTTTATTAAATTCAAATTCTTAATCTGACCTTTATATATGATAATTTAAACTATAGATAACCATTTGTTTATTTTTATCAATTTCTTATTTTTATAGTATTTGGCTATCGCATTCATAATTTTTCCATTTATAGAAACGCTATATAAGTTGCGTAGATTGTTACAGAGCTTTTTTACCTAAAAAATTGATTTCGACATAAAAGAACCGCGAAATGATCGCGGTTCTTTTGAAAGTGGCTATGAGGTCAATATTAAATTATGGCCACTGCATTTCGCCTTTAACGACCTTAGCCCCCAACTCCAAACTATCAACACTCTTAAGAGCTGGATATTGCTTTTGCATAAGCTTGCTAAGTTCAGTCGAATTTTTACTTGCTTTAGCAGCCTTTTCATAACTATTAAGATAGTTGATTGAGAAGTTAACAGCATCTAGACCTTGTGGAGCACCTTCAACCATATGAGCAGGCACAACAATTTTAGGTTGAAGAGCTTTGATGCTTTCTAAAGACTGGATAACTTCCACACGGTCTTTAGTTTTAGGTGTATCGGCCATCCATAAATGAATGCCTGAAGATACTGGAATTCCACCCACTACAGCTTTTGCTGAAGGCACCCATAAATAAGTAAGTTCTTTTTTACCTTTAATCTCGATTGATTCATTCTCAAGTTTTAAAGTTTTAGCCGTATAAGCTTGAGGCACAATAATTTGGCTAGGCGCGTTTGCCCCCATTTGTGGTCCCCAATATTTAACTTTGAGCGCTTGAGTATCTTGGATATGCTTTACTGTTTCCGGAGTGGCAATGATTTGTACATTCGGGAAGTACTGTTTAAACACATCTAAACCGAAGTAATAGTCGGGATCGCCATAGCTTACAAAAATTGTTTTCAATGTTTTACCGCTATCTAGAATATTTGCAGCAATACGTAATGCTTCAGATTTTGAAAATTGCGCATTCACCAGCAAAACCTCTTTGTCGCCTTCTATTAAGGTTGAAGTGACGCCAAAATGTTCTGGTTTAGCTAGGAAACTTTGTATTTTAAGATCTTGAGCAAAAGCTGACTGAGCCATAGTTAATGCGGTGGCAGTAGCAAGCGCGGAAGCGGTTAAATTGAATAATTTCATTAGATATTCTCCTGTTTCATGAAGAACACTTTAAATTGCAATTTATGTAAAATAAACGCACTAATTTAAGATAAACTGTTGCATATATTGTAATAATAGCTAGCCATATGGATACTTTAAAAGCAATTCAGGTCTTTGTTTCTATTGCACAACATGGCAATTTAACTAAGGCCGCAGAGCATCTCAATTATTCTCGTGCAATGGTTTCGCGCTATCTTGAACACCTTGAGCACACATTCTCAACTCGACTATTTCAGAGAAATACCCGGAAAATATCTCTTACCCCTGCAGGTGAGAAAGCCCTGCTCTACTGCGAAAATATTTTACAACAGCAACAACTATTACAAGAGCTTGCAGCCCCAGAACAACATAATGGAACAATACGCTTTACTTGCGGCTTATTTTTGTTTGAGCTTGGGGTCGGTGAATGTATTCGACAATTTAAACGTCAGCATCCTCATATTCATTTTGATGTTTACTTGACTGAAAACACCATAGATCTTATTGATGCACAAGTAGACTTGGCACTTCGTATTACCCAGAAAGTAGCAGATGGTTTAATCGCTCGGCCAGTTTGTCAAATCGAGTCTGTTTTCTGTGCTCATCCTGACTATTTAAAACAGCACAGTCCCCTGCTCCATCCTCGTCAACTTATTCAGCATGAATGTATTGCTCACCATAGCCAGCATCAGTTCTGGACACTTTTTGATAATGAACAACAACCTCAGAACTATCCTTTAAATGTTACTTTTAAAAGTAATGATGTGAATGCGCTTTACGATATGTGCTTACATGCTCAGGGAGTCGCAATGTTACCGTCATTATTAGTTGAGAAAGATTTAAAAGAAAAACGCCTAACCGCTTTATTTAAAAATTTTGCGGCTCCTGAGTTAAGTTTGTCGGTTGTGTATGCTTCTAGACAGCATTTACCGAAAATTACGCAAGAATTTATAGCTTTTATGATCGAAAATTTAGATTTTTACTTAAAACCGCAAAATTAAAAGCTTTAAATTGCCGCGTACGCTTGAATTTTTAGGCAATGCCCATACTTCATCCCTATTAATGAATTACAGCATATGCATGGCAGTTCAGGTTTTACGCAGTAAATACTGATGCCAAAAAGGACTGTACATGTTTAAAAACCCATTTAAACGGAGATCATCAATGGCTAATGAGCAAAATGAGCAAGCTCAAGACATCCAAAATGAGCAAGCTGAGCAATCTAATGAGCAAACTCAGGCTGAAGGTGTAGAGCAAGCAAACGACGTTACCGTTGAATCTTTACAAGCGCAGATCACTAAACTAGAAGAAAATCTTAAACTTGAAAAAGCCCGTACTGCAAATGCAGTTTACGAAGCACAAAAAAGTGTAGAGCGTATTCAACGTGAGTCTGAAAAGCATAAAGAGACTGTGCTTGAGAAATTTGCAAAAGAATTGTTGGATTCTGTCGACAATTTAGAACGTGCAATTCAGGCAGCTGGTGGTGAAGAGACGCCTGTACTTGAAGGTATTAAGTTAACCTTGAAGTCATTATTAACAACTCTTGAGAAATTTGGCGTTGTAGAAGCTGACACTCAAAATGGTTTCAACGCAGATTTACACCAAGCCGTTGGTATTGACCCAAATGCCAAAGCAAATGAAATCGGTACCGTTTTACAAAAAGGCTATACCTTAAATGGTCGTTTGTTGCGCCCTGCTATGGTGATGGTTGGTCAATAAAACGAGCAAAAGCGAAGCATCGCTTTGCTAAAAGCACAAGAATTTGAGAGTTTTTTGATTTTTTTTTCACAAAAATGCTTGAAAAAAACCGATTGACTCTCATATCGAATAACAAGCAAAAACATTGCAACAGAATTTTAGAGGAACACACCAAATGGCGAAAATTATTGGTATTGACTTAGGTACTACCAACTCATGTGTTGCTGTACTTGAAGGCGATAAAGTAAAAGTAATCGAAAACGCTGAAGGCGCACGTACAACTCCATCGATCATTGCTTATAAAGATGGCGAGATCTTGGTTGGTCAAAGTGCTAAACGCCAAGCAGTAACAAACCCTAAGAACACATTATTCGCAATCAAGCGTTTAATTGGTCGTCGTTATGAAGATCAAGCAGTACAAAAAGACATTGGTCTTGTACCGTATAAAATCATCAAAGCAGACAATGGCGATGCTTGGGTTGAAGTAAACGATAAAAAATTAGCACCTCAACAGATCTCTGCTGAAATCTTGAAAAAGATGAAAAAAACTGCAGAAGATTATTTAGGTGAAACAGTAACTGAAGCGGTAATTACCGTTCCTGCTTACTTTAACGATGCTCAACGTCAAGCAACTAAAGATGCAGGTAAAATTGCTGGTTTAGATGTTAAACGTATCATTAACGAACCAACTGCTGCAGCTCTTGCGTTCGGTATGGACAAAAAAGAAGGCGACCGTAAAGTTGCAGTTTACGACTTAGGTGGTGGTACTTTTGACGTATCTATCATTGAAATCGCAGACCTTGATGGCGACCAACAAATTGAAGTGTTATCAACTAACGGTGATACTTTCCTTGGTGGTGAAGACTTTGACAACGCGTTAATTGAATACTTAGTTGAAGAATTCAAGAAAGAACAAAGTGTGAACTTGAAAAATGATCCACTTGCGTTACAACGTTTGAAAGAAGCTGCTGAAAAAGCAAAAATCGAGCTTTCTTCATCAAATGCAACTGAAATCAACCTTCCATACATCACTGCTGATGCGACTGGTCCTAAACACTTAGTGATCAACGTAACGCGTGCAAAACTTGAAGGTCTAGTTGCAGACTTAGTTGCTCGTACAATTGAACCATGTCGTATTGCACTTAAAGATGCTGGTCTTTCGACTTCTGACATCTCTGACGTAATTTTGGTTGGTGGTCAGTCTCGTATGCCACTTGTACAACAAAAAGTACAAGAATTCTTCGGTAAAGAGCCACGTAAAGACGTGAACCCTGACGAAGCAGTCGCAATCGGTGCAGCAATTCAAGGTGCTGTATTGTCTGGTGACAAGAATGACGTATTACTTCTTGACGTAACACCATTAACTTTAGGTATTGAAACAATGGGTGGTGTATTAACACCAATCATTGAGAAAAACACTACGATTCCTGCGAAGAAATCACAAGTGTTCTCTACTGCTGCTGATAACCAACCAGCGGTAGATATTTCGGTTTACCAAGGTGAACGTAAGATGGCTCAACAAAACAAATTGTTGGGTAACTTCCAATTAGGTGACATCCCACCTGCTCCACGTGGTGTGCCGCAAATTGAAGTATCTTTCGATATTAACGCTGATGGTATCTTGAAAGTGTCTGCAAAAGACAAGAGCACTGGTAAAGAGCAATCGATTCAGATTAAAGCAAACTCAGGTTTGTCTGATGCTGAAATCGAAGCGATGATTAGAGATGCAGAAGCGAATGCTGAAGAAGACCGTAAGTTTGAAGAACTTGCTAAAGCTCGTAACGAAGCTGATGCATTAATTTCAAGCTCGAACAAAGCTGTTAAAGATCTTGGTGACAAAGTGACTGAAGATGAAAAAACAGCGGTAAGCACAGCGGTTTCTGAACTTGAAGCAGCAACTAAAGAAAATGATGTTGAAGCAATCAAAGCGAAAACTGAAGCTTTACAAAATATTTTGATGCCAATCACTCAACGTGCTTATG
Source organism: Acinetobacter sp. XH1741 (assembly GCF_041021895.1). Classification (NCBI taxonomy): domain Bacteria; kingdom Pseudomonadati; phylum Pseudomonadota; class Gammaproteobacteria; order Moraxellales; family Moraxellaceae; genus Acinetobacter; species Acinetobacter chenhuanii. The sequence goes on along the minus strand of NZ_CP157428.1, from coordinate 555,948 downwards.
AACAAGCACAACAAGCTGGTGGCGCTGAAGGTTTTGATCCGAATGCATTCCAAGGCGGTGATGCTGGTCAACAAAAAGCTGATGATGGCGTTGTAGATGCTGAATTTACAGAAGTAAAAGATGACAAAAAATAATTTGTCTCTTTAAAAAAGGCCGCGCGAAAGCGCGGTTTTTTATTATTTACAAAAAATAACAATTATCATTTTTATATTTATTTGATTATTTTATAGTCAAAATAGTCAATTATAAAAATTAACTATTTATTATTTATAAAGATTTTTAAAAATTAAAATCACTGTTATTAAATCCATTAATTTTTCCATTAATGCCAAACAAATAGTTTTATTCCTTCCCTTTCTTTAGCAAGATCACAAAACAACCATAATCTCTGGTCATTTTTAACACTTTGACGAATCCAAATTACTTGCTAACAATAAGAATTTATTTATATTTTTATTTTTACCATGAAAAAATTTCTATGGTGGGGAATGAGCTTTTACTTAAGTATGAGCTTATACACAGTTGCTTTGGCTCAAAGCCATGTATCAAATATTTCTTTTAATCAGCCTCTAAAATATAAGATTAATTATATAGATCCACGCTTTCATATTAGCAAGGAACAATTTGTTCAAATTGGACAAGAAGCTGCTGAGATTTGGCAGAAAGAGACAGGAAAGACCTATTTTATTTATGACTCAGAAGCAGAGCTTACGATTAATTTAGTATTTGATAATTATCAAACTGTTCAAAATGAAAGAAAAATTAATATAAATAAGTTATTACAGCAGCAGGAAGAATGGCAGGAGAAAAATAATGCTCTCCTTCTCTATAAACAACAAATTGAACAAGAATCTGCTCTTTTAAATAAAGAAAAAATCACGCTTAATCTTAAATTTAAACAATATCAAAAAGATGTAACTCTTTTTAACCAAGGAAGCTATGGGCAGTTTACTCAAGCTGAGTTAAGCAAACGCCAAGCTGAATTAACTCAACTATCGTCAGAATTAAAAGCGAAATTTTCTCAACATAGCAATAAAATAGAAAATCTTAATACGCAAATTAAGCAGATAAATCAACAACAAAGCATGCTTAATCAATCTATTAAAGAATTTAATTTAAGTCTAACTCCTGCTCCAGAAACTTTTCATAAAGGCTTGTTTAGTCAAAATCAGATTCAGATTTATGGCTTCACCTCATTCGATGATTTACGTCTCACCCTTGCTCATGAATTTGGACATGCACTTGGCCTAAAACACACTACTGATCCTAAATCTCTGATGTACCCTCTTTTAAAAGAGCAAGACATTCACAACTTTAAATTAACAAATTCAGATTTAAATTTATTGAGTTCATTTTATGGTTCTAATAGTGAAAATCATTAAAACTAACTCATTAAATAAACTACACAAAATAAAATCTATTCAATTTTTTCTAAAAAATGAATTGGCATTCACAACACAAAAACGAGACTAAAGTCTCATTTATTTATCCAAATTGTACATTTTTTGATTGATTTTTCATTTTACAATCTTATAATACGTTTCTTTCAAATCTCCCCCTGTGACGACTATGCGCTTAACTTCTTTGTTATTAGGCTTGGCTTTTGCTTTCTCTAATTTTCAGGCCAATGCTCACTTAGCGACTCCTGCAAATACTCAAGTTCAGCAAAAAAATGCTCAACATTTGACATATAAGATTGCTGAAGTTGATCCTCGTTTTGGTTTAAGTCAAGATCAACTTATTCAGATTACTCAGCAAGCTGCTGATATCTGGAAAGAAGGTACAGGTAAAAATTATTTTACTTATGATCCAAATGCAAAGTTAGAAATTCGTCTTGTATACGATGATAGCCAAAATCGTTCAGCACAACGTCAAAAAATCTCGGCTCAGTTTAAACAAGATCAACAACGTGTGATTGATGAGCAGCAACAAATTAAGCAATTGAAGCAAAATTTAAGTCAAACTCAATCTGATCTTGAAAGTAAAAAACAGATCTTAAATGATAAATTGAAGAATTTTGATCAACAAATGATGCAATTTAATCAAGGTAAATTAGCACCTGAGTACACCGCAAAATCTCTTGCGAAAACTCAAAAAGATTTGCAAAAACAAACAGTTTCTTTAAAGAAAGATATTGCTGCTTATAACCAGCAAGCTGCGGACTTAAATAAAAAAGTGAATCACTTTAACCAGATTAATGATCAGTTCAATCAATCATTAAAACAGTTCCAGCAAAATGCCCAAGCTGACGTGTTTAAGAAAGGTCTTTATAACGGTAAACAAATCACAATTTATGAGTATAGCTCTATTGATGATTTACGTTTAACGATTGCTCATGAATTAGGTCATGCACTTGGTTTAAAACATAGTGATCAACCAGGCGCGTTAATGTACTCAGTTCGTAAAGACAGCGATAAAAAAACTAATATTTTGACTGACGCTGATCGTGATCTATTAAGTGCTTTACCTCAATAATTAGCTATGAGACATCAATGATGTATCTATTTTATAAGTAGATACATCGAAATTCATGTCAAAGTCATGTTATTGTGGTTGTAAGAACTGTCTAAAATAGAATGGAGATCAAGATGAGTTATTATCATATCCTGATTGAAGTAAATGACCACATTAGTACGATTGAACAGACTCGAGATATTGAACTCTTTGATATTATTGAACTTAAACCGTACCTTCATTCTATTTTATTACCTTACTTTAATGAGCAAGAAATCGAGCTTGAAGATGAAAATGTTGAGTATAAAGATATTTTACATCTTGAAGTTAAACAGACTTTACTGCCTATCGAACATTTAATTGAAGAAGAACAAAAGCAGTTACCAAGTGATACTGATGTCACTATCACTGCTTATGAAATCTTTAATGACCGTGATTTAAGCCAAGATGTGACTTCGGTTATTCTTGATATATTAGAAGCCGTAAAGCTCGACCAATTATAATCTAGCGCCAAATAATAAAAAGGTCTGCATATGCAGACCTTTTTTATTTAATACCTTATTGCATCATTTTACGGGCTTGTTCTTGACGAAATGCTCGCAAAATCTGTTGCCCTGCTCGTCCAGTTGGATTTAAACCTAAACGGGTCTGTTCCTGACGGATAGCAATACGTGTTTTATCACCAATAAGTCCATCAACTGCACCGATATCATAGCCGCGATTAATCAAAAACTGCTGAATTTCACGACGCTCTGCGCGAGAAGTACCAGCGTCATCTGTTGGCCAAGAGGCAACAAATGGTCCACCACCTTTTAAACGATCTGATAAATGTGCAATTGCAAGTCCATAACTTTCTGCTGCGTTATAGCTATAAATAGCATCAAAATTTTTAAATACTAAAAATAGTGGACCATTTGGACCTGCTGGTGCCATTAAGCCAGCTGGTGTACTGCCAGATAAAGCACCTTGAATTAATGGCGATCCATCAACTCGAGTTACCCCACGTGCATTCCAGCTACTCAAAGGTTTTTTAGAGCGACGCCCTTCACCATCAATAGACATACCCGCTGGAACTTTTACCTCAAAGCCCCATGGCATGCCCGTTTGCCAACCTGCTTTATTTAAGAAGTTAGCAGTTGAGGCCAATGCATCTGCTGTACTCGATACTAAATCGCGACGGCCATCTCCATCAAAATCAACAGCTAAGCGTTCATAAGTCGATGGCATAAACTGGGTATGTCCAAAGGCTCCAGCCCATGAGCCTTTAAGTTGATCTTCAGTTAAATCACCACGTTGTAAAATACGCATTGTGGCAAAAAATTCGGTACGGAAATAACTTTGTCGGCGCCCTTCACAACTTAAAGTTCCAAGTGCTTGCAATAAAGGATATTTTCCAGAGATATCTCCGAAATTACTTTCTACGCCCCATACCGCTACAATTGTTTCAGGCGGTACGCCATAAACTTGAGATGCACGATTTAAAACATCTCGATACTGGGCCAATTTTTGTTTCCCCAGCTCAACACGCTCTTCATCTACTAAACCAGACAAATAATCCCAGATCGGTGTTGAAAATTCTGGCTGATAATTTAACTTATCAATAACTGAGTAATCTGGCGTTAAATTTTGCGTATAGCGATCATAAGTGCTACCAGAAACACCAGCAGCAATTGCCTGTGAACGTAAATTTGCCAAACAACCTTGGAAATTATTATTAGGTGCATAAGTACTGCTATTTGTTACAGGAACAGTCGCATTACTAGATATTGTAGAAGTAGAACCATTAATTACCAGCTCTGCTTGAGCCTGGGTCATTGCTAAAAATACAGACCCAACAATACAAGAAAAACGTCGCATATTATCCTAGTTCAATTTTTGAATTTAAATTTGTTTGTACCATACCATTATGAAGCCAAAATTTTCAGAGAGAAATCGTAAATTTGAATTCATAATTACTTCTTTAAATTCATTTCCAGAGTTTTAAATTCAAATTTTGCACTAAGTTTTGAATTCAAAACCTCCCACTCAAGATTTATTAATTTTTAAATTCAAAACATCATTTTAAATTTAAAACCCAAGCCTAACCCACCTGTGGATAACTTATAAAACCACACATCCAATCTATCTCACACTCTATATTCTTTATGCTTTTCATAATATTTATGCAGTACAAGACCTTTTCTGCTCATGAATACACATTTTAAATTTAAAACTTAGGTGTGGTTTTGAATTCAAAACATTGCTTATCCACTACATATTTTTTAAATTCAAAATAAACTCAAGCCTGCACCCCAGATTTAAATTCAAACTTTAAGTATTGGGGATAACTTATTTTAAATTCAAAACCACTCAAAACAACTTATTTCACTTTTGAATTCAAAATTAAAACCTTTATTTAAATTCAAAAGCCCTACAAAAGTTATCCACAGCAAGGATATATTAGATTTTCAATATTTTTTAAATTTAAAAGACAAAAAAAGCGATCCGAAGATCGCTTTTTTGAAAATTTTAACTATTTTAAATGGTCATATCCGCTGTTAAAGCGAGTGGTTCTGGCAAAATTTTCGCTAATTGGCGGCATAAATTCGTCAATTCAGTAGAATCCACAGGCATTAATGTAATGTGCCCTAACTTACGGCCAGCGCGTTCAGACTTATTATAAAGATGTAGATGCGCACCATTTAATGCTAAAACATCTTCAGTTTTAGGATACTGACCAATAATATTGATCATCACTGTTGGTCGAACAACGTCTGTCGAACCTAACGGTAAACCTGCAACAGCTCGAATATGATTTTCAAACTGTGAACATACGGCACCTTCAATCGACCAGTGACCTGAGTTATGCACACGTGGTGCCATCTCATTTGCACACAAACCTTGTTCTGTCACAAATAGCTCTAGAGTGAGCACACCTACATAGTTGAGATGATTTAACAAACGTGTAATGTAGTCTTGAGCCACAGGCTGTAAAGCTTCACTGTTCGGCGCAGGTACAATTGAATGAGACAAAATACCGTTGTGATGGTGGTTTTCAGCTAACGGCCAAGTTTTTACTTCACCATTTTGGCCACGTACTGCAATAATTGAAACTTCGCGAGAAAATTTAACAAAACTTTCAGCAACTAAGCTTTTTGCAGGACCAAGTTCAGCCCAAGCAGTATCAATTTGGTCTTCTGAACGCAGTACAAACTGACCTTTACCGTCATATCCACCAGTTGCTGTCTTAAGTACAATCGGTAAACCAAGCTCAACAACAGCTTTTTTCAAGCTTTCTAGGCTATCTACAGCACGATACGGCGCAACAGGAATTGTAAGTTCATCAAACAATGCTTTTTCTGATAAACGATTTTGCGCAGTTGCTAAAGCAATACGGGGAGGGTGTAATGTTTTGGTTTGTGTCAAAACATCTACATCGGCAACAGGTGTATTTTCAAACTCAAGACTGAAAACATCAGCGCTTTCAATAAACTGCTTTAAACCTTGTTCATCTTGGCTCGAAAAAACTTGGCCTAAAACACCTGCTGGACAATCTGTATTTGCTTCAAAAAAAGTACATTGAATATTTAATGGTAAAGCTGCTTGCGCCATCATACGGCCCAATTGCCCACCACCAAAAATACCGATAGTTTTATCCATTTCAGCCTCTTAAACCTGACCCGGAATATTATTGCTTGCAACTTTATCAGTTTGCGCAGCACGGAAATCTGCAACATTTTTTGCGATTTCAGGACGAGTTAAACCTAAGATTTGTGCAGCCATGATCGCAGCATTGGTCGCACCCGCTGGACCAATTGCCAAAGTACCTACTGCAATACCAGCTGGCATTTGTACGATTGAAAGCAAAGAGTCTACGCCATTTAAAATCGATGATTTAACTGGTACACCTAATACAGGTAAGTCAGTTTTTGCAGCACACATACCAGGTAAATGCGCAGCACCACCAGCACCAGCAATAATCACTTGAATGCCACGGTCACGTGCAGTTTCTGCATATTCAAATAAACGGTCTGGAGTACGATGAGCAGATACCACTTCCGCTTCAAATGGGACACCAAGCTGTTTAAGCATATTGGCAGTATGTTCAAGCGTTGCCCAATCGGACTGGGAACCCATGATAATTCCGACTAAAGGTTGGGTATCTGTTGCGACCGCGTTCATTGGCATTTCCAAAGCGTAAAAATGGTAAAAACTCAACTTATACTAAGCCAAGCATGAGAGAAAAAGATGAGGCCAATATTATAGCTGTTTTTTCACTCACCCCAAAGCCCAAGTTTAGGGGAGAAAAGCATGAATCCGATGGATTTAACAACGATCTGTCTGAAAACAAGTTTTCAAATAAACTTACTGGCTTCTAAATACAAAATAGACACAGCCAAACAGGCATAACATGGCCCAAACATAGTCTAATTTGAACGGCTGCTTAAATAGCAACACCATAAATGGCACAAATACAATGAGAGTGACTACTTCTTGAGTAATTTTCATTTCGCCCAAGGTCCAGTTTTGATCACTCAAGATTCGAGTTGCTGGAATCATAAAGCTATATTCAAGCAGGGCAATAATCCAACCGAATAAAATCGCTTGCCAGAATGGAGCATGATGCAAAAACTTAAGATGCCCATACCATGCAAGTGTCATAAAACAGTTAGAAATGATTAATAGCACAAAAGCTAAAACAGTTGGACTCAAAGGCACATCCTTCATCATCACGATGATATAAGTATTAATATGGATTAAAAATATTATAAAAGATAAAACTGTAGTTCAGCTTAAATCTTAAAAATAAAGCTGTACTTTTATTAAGGCCTCAAACACATAGAACAACAACGAATTTTGACTATCTTTTCAGGTTGAGCCTTGCTATCGTTGCTGGCAAATTTATCAATAATGAACACACAGTAATTCACAATAATACTGTGTACAAAAGCAGTGGAGAAGGCGAGCAATGCATCTGCATATCTTGGGTATTTGTGGCACTTTTATGGGCTCTTTAGCACTTTTAGCTCGTGATTTAGGACATAAGGTAACTGGTTCCGATTCAAACGTTTACCCACCTATGTCTACCCAGTTAGAAAATGCAGGTATTGAACTCATGCAAGGCTATGATCGTAGCCATTTACAGCCTCATCCAGATTTAGTGATTGTCGGCAATGCCATGAAGCGTGGTATTGATGCCGTCGAATACATGCTAAACGAAGGCCTGCCATATATTTCTGGTCCACAATTCTTGGCTGAACATGTTTTACAAGGCAAACATGTTCTTGGTGTAGCGGGTACGCATGGAAAAACAACCACAACAACGATGCTTGCTTGGGTACTCGATCAAGCTGGTTTAAACCCAGGCTTTTTAATTGGTGGTGTTCCACTTGGTTTTAGTGAAAGCGCTCGTTTAGGCGGTGGCAAATACTTCTGCGTTGAAGCCGATGAATATGACTCAGCTTTCTTTGATAAGCGCTCTAAGTTTGTTCACTATCACCCTAAAACGGCGATTTTAAACAATCTTGAATTTGACCATGCCGATATTTTTGATGACTTAGCAGCAATTCAAAAGCAATTCCATCATCTTGTTCGTACTATTCCAAGTGAAGGTCGCATTATTGCGCCAATTACCGAAACTCATATTGATGAAGTACTTGAAATGGGCTGCTGGACACCAGTAATTCGTACAAGTCTGGAAGCAAATGAAAAAGCATCTTTATCTGCCGAATTAATTTCAATTGATGGTAGCCATTTTAAAGTCCTTGAAAATGGCCATGTCATTGGCGAAGTGAAATGGAGCATGACAGGGCAGCATAGCGTAGCGAATGCTTTGGCAACGATTGCAGCCGCTCAACATGTAGGTGTTGCACTTGAAAAGGCTTGTGAGGCTTTATCTAACTTTGGCGGTGTAAAACGCCGTATGGAGTTACTTGGTACAGTCAACGGCATTGAGGTTTATGATGACTTCGCTCACCACCCAACAGCAATTGACACCACTTTAGACGGCGCACGTAAACGCTTAGGCGAACGCCGTTTATGGGCCATTATTGAACCACGCTCAAATACCATGCGTATGGGCAGTCATAAAGATGGCTTGGCACATTCAGCACGCTTAGCAGACGATGTGATCTGGTATCAGCCAGAAGGTTTAGATTGGGATTTACAACCTGTAATTGAAGCTGCTTCAAACCGCGCTCAAGTCAGTCGCTCTCTTGATGAAATTATTGAGCGTATTGTCAATGAAGCAGGTGAGGGCGATGCCGTTGTAATTATGTCTAACGGTGGCTTTGGTGGCTTACATCAAAAACTTATGAGTGCACTAAAAGCAAAAGCTGCTTAACTTTCGCTTTAGATGATTCAATAAAAAATGGGTTTCAAATTGAAACCCGTTTTTTATTTCAAGCTTTTTTAACCGTGCTCTGGCTCTATATTGTTCATAAATTTATTAGAGACCATTAAACGTAAACTATAGACAATGCCCATCGCAAATACGCTATATCCCACGTTATTACAAATAAACGGAATACATAAAATAATGAGCGCGGTAATAGGGTAAAACCATTTGCTAATCCCAGATAAGCATTGAAACTCGTAAAGCATCCATATACAGGTGGTATAAAGCACCACACTAAACGCAACGATTACCCCCATATATAAATCGGAAATATGGGCATGGTGAGTAGTGACATCCACGGCGGCGGCAAGCGCAGCACCTACGGCAGCAATACTGACAAAGATAAAATAGTGACCATACCCCCAAACAAATGGACGTACCCCTTTAACGTGATGATGTTGTTCACTACGGTCAAAATAAGCCCACCACATTGCAAACATTAGTAGCAATCCACCGATCATTAAGAAAACGGCAGGGATATTCATTGACTGAGCGGCTAACGCATCACGTATTGCATTAAAGCTACCAACAATTGATTCACCTAGAACAATAATGGTCAGGAGGGCATAACGCTCTACTATATGATGAGGATGCCACGGTGTAGGTATATGTTTTTCTGCGTAGATGGGAACAGATAGCTCCATGACCACTAAAAATAAAAACACAGGAATAGAAAGTATGTGCGCAAAATTAGCGACTAACCAACCCACCTGAACCAATACAATACCTATAGCATAACGGTAAGCCGTAATTCGCCTTGCAGGATCATGTTTTGCTGCTCGTAGCCACTGGGTAACAAGTGCCATTCGCATAATCACATAGCCGACAATAATGATGTCAAAGTCCTGATTGTGGAACACATCAGGAATACCTGCGGCCATCACCAGTGATCCCACAATCTGTACAAAGGTAAGGCACCTATACAATGCATCGTCATTATCGTAAGCCGAAGCAAACCATGAAAAATTCATCCATGCCCACCACAGCGCAAAAAATACCATCAGATAGCTTGGCAGTGCATGCCAGAGGTGATTTTCAATAATCGCGTGATGTAACTGCTGACCCGCTGTTGCAATCGCCACCACAAAAATTAAATCAAACAATAATTCGAGGGGAGTCGCTGCTCTATGCGGCTGTTTTGGATCTCTTGGGGATAAGGGCCTTAAACTTAATTTTTTCTGTTTTTCTTGAGTAGTCATAAAATAACGTTCTCGAATAAAGTGCCAACACGTTAACACTTTAATATTAACGCCCAGAACACGCATTAAAAAATATCTAGACCTGCTGTTTAATCTTTACTCACAAACAAACTATATTTCACTTTTGTGACAATTCTTTATCAAGACAATAGGCTTAATTCTTTATCATAGCCCACGTTTTTTGTTCTTGTTTGGAATATGAATGTCTTTAGAAACACTCAACCTTAGCTTATTCCATGTCATAAATGGTGCTCAGGATGCGAGTCAATTTATCATTCGTCTTGCTATCTTTTTTGCTAATGATCTCCTGTATATCCTTTTATTCATCCTTACATTTTTATGGTTTTACGGCGATCAAGATTTAAAAAATAGGGTCATTAAATCTGTCTTTTTAACCTGCATATCACTTTTAGTGGGTTATGTTATTTCTCTGTTTTATCACCATCCAAGACCATTTGTGATGGGTGTGGGCACTACTTTTATTGAACATGCACCAACAGCATCTTTTCCAAGTAATCATATGCTGATTTTTAGCACCATTGCCCTGTCTTATTTATTTGCTCAGCGCAAAATGATCGGCATCATTTTATTGTTTTTGTCATTTGTCGTAGCATGGTCACGTATTTATTTAGGAGTGCATTTCCCTTTAGATATGTTGGGAGCTTTTATTGTCGCACTACTGGTCAATACGGCAGGTTATTACTTCTGGAATGCTTACGGTACAAGTTTGACCGCATTCTTTATTCAGCTTTACCAGATCATATGCAAACCACTTTTAGATCGGGGTTTTATCAAATAACTATCATCTTTTAGTACTCGAAACCACGAAATTAAGTTCAGTTGCGTAATATAAAAAAATCTGCCATTCTATGTGAAATTGGATCGGTTTTATCCAATACAGAATTTAGTTTGACAAGGGGAGTAGCCTCCTCCAAACATAACAGCAATGTTATGTGTCAGATATCGTCAATACACTTTTATTAAAAAGTCGGTATCTGAGCATCATGAAACTTATGATGTAGGCAAGACCTTGATCATGTTGATACAGATGTTTAATTCATCTGGCAACTGGTCGAGGTTTTTTTATGCCCAATTGCCGGATGTGAGGAGGATTTATGGAATCAATCGGCAATTTATGGCTGTATATAGCATTCTTTGGCATAGTCGTTGTCATGCTCCTGATTGACTTTTTAGGCTTTAAACAAAAGCAAGGTCAGGATGTCTCAATTAAGCAAGCTGCTTACTGGAGTGTAGCGTGGGTAAGTGTCGCAGTCTTATTTGGTGGCAGTTTATGGCTTTACCTACAGCAAACGGCTGGGGTGACCTTAGCAAATCAAAAAACCATGGAATACTTTGCAGGCTACTTACTCGAAAAGTCCCTCGCAATTGATAACGTTTTCGTATGGTTAATGATTTTTGCAGCGTTTGCTATTCCGCCTGCGCTACAACGTAAAATTTTGCTCTACGGCGTATTAGGTGCAATTGTACTGCGTACCATCTTTATTTTTATTGGTGCATGGTTCGTTCAAGAGTTCTCTTGGGTGCTTTATATCTTCGGTGCATTCTTGGTATATACAGGCTTCAAGTTCTTAAAAGGTCAAGAAGAAGAAACCAATATCGAAGACATCAAAATTTTAAAATGGTTACGTAAGCACATGCGTATTACACCGCAGCTTGAAGGAGACAAATTTTTTGTACATCAAAATGGTTTATTGTGGGCAACGCCGTTATTTCTAGTTTTGATTTTGGTTGAAGCTTCAGATGTGATTTTCGCAGTAGATTCTATTCCTGCTATTTTCGCGGTCACTAGCGACCCGTTTATTGTTTTAACAGCGAACTTAATGGCAATTTTAGGTTTACGTGCAATGTTCTTCTTGCTTGCTGGTGCTGCATCTAAACTGCATTACTTGCCATATGGCTTAGGCATCATCTTATTGTTCATTGGTGCAAAAATGTTGTTGCTTGATGTATTCCACATGCCAATCTGGATCTCATTAAGCTTTATCGTATTGGTACTAGCAATCACTACCTATCTATCTTTACGACACAACGAAAAGCAATTGCAGTCTTAATTCATCACAACAATATATTTACCTAAAAAAGCACTGAATAAGTGCTTTTTTATTGTGCCTTATTCGCAATTAATCAGTGCATTTTCAGTGTATAGCAAAGAATGAACTTTCTTTTTAAAGCTAAATTAGAACAAACATTCAAAAATATAATGATTTAAGTTTATGTATTTTAATAATCTATTCTTATTTCCTTAATTAAAAATCAATATTGGCAAGCTCTTTGCATCTCCTAAAAAGAAAAAAGCTTAGATTTTAAGGGCTCGTGAGAGCCCTGATTTTTTTAAGGAGCGATGTCATGAATGCTATTCCAACTTTAACGCCACTTGCCATGCCGTGTAATAGCAGCTTTGATGCAAAAGATTGGGAAATTTTATCGACTCACTGGTATCCGGTTGCGCGCATTCAAGATGTGTCTACAGCCCCTCAACGTGTCACCTTATTAGATGTAAACATGGCACTGTATAAGACCGAAAGTGGCGAAATTCATCTGGTTCGCGATATTTGTCCTCATCGGGGCGTACCTTTAACGAAAGGCTGGGTAGATGGTGAAGAAATTGTGTGTCCTTATCACGGCCTACACTACAACACAGAAGGGAAGTGTACCCAAATACCCGCTCAACCGGATTTAACCAAAATTTCAGATCGTTTTTCTCTGACCAAATTTCCAGTTGTTGAACGTTATGGTCTCATTTGGACCAGTATTCATGGTCGTGATATTGCTCAAGCCAATATTCCCGTACTAGATACTTGGGACCATGCAGAACATCAAGCAATTTTGCCACCGTTTGTTGATATTGGTGGCTCTAGCGGACGTCAGCTTGAAGGGTTTATCGATGTCGCTCATTTTGCTTGGGTGCATCACAATGCCTTTGCGAGTCGCGATAATCCAGTCGTACCCAAATATCACACTGAACGCACTAACTATGGTTTAAAAACGGTCTATATCAGTAATGTCAGTAACTATCCACATGAGCTAAAACATTTAGAGCCAGAAGGCTTTTTGTGGAAACGCACCTTCGATGTCTATCCACCTTTTTCAGCGGTACTTACTGTTGATTTTCCTGAAGGGGGTGTCTTAAAAATCTTAAATGCTTGCTGTCCTATTTCAAGTAATAAGACCCGTTTATTTGTTCCACTCACCCGTAACTTTGACCAAACTGGCGATTTAGAAGCGGTCTATGCATTCAATGCGCAAATTTTTGCTGAAGACCAAGACATGGTCGAATCACAAAAGCCAGAAGACCTTCCGCTTGATTTAATGATGGAAGCACATTTTGAAGCTGACCGTTCATCAACGACTTACCGCCGTATCTTGGCAGAATGGGGACTAAGTAAACGTTATACCGTTTAAATCTTGGCTAACTGGGGTACAATCAACCGAAAAAAGTGAAAATATAAAGGCTTTCCATGTCATTGATCGCAAATACCACCGTTGTGCGTGGTCGTTTTTTAGATATTCAACAAATCGTCTCTGAACCTACTGATATTCCAAATCAGGTCCGCTATTTGGAAGATGGTGTATTGATTAGTGAGCATGGAAAAATTAAATGGTTTGGTACATGGGATGAGGCTCAACAGCATCTTCCTGCTGGAGTTGAGATTCAACATTATCCAGCACAACTGATTGTACCCGGCTTTATTGATACCCATATCCACTTTCCGCAAACCGAAATGGTGGGAGCTTACGGCGAGCAACTTTTAAGCTGGCTCAATACCTATACCTTCCCAACAGAAATCCAGTTTCAAGACAAAGCGTATGCAAATGAAATTGCCCAGTTCTTTGTTCAGGAACTCTTAAAACACGGTACAACTACGGCCCTCGTTTTCTGTACAGTTCATCCAGAGTCTGTAGATGCCTTATTTGAAGCCGCAGAACGCGTCCAGATGCGTTTAATTGCCGGCAAGGTACTCATGGACCGTAATGCACCCGAAGCGCTGTGTGACACGCCAGAAACGGCTTACAGCGACACCAAAGCACTCATTGAAAAATGGCATGGTAAAGGCCGTGCTCTGTATGCGATTACCCCACGTTTTGCGCCAACGTCCACACCTGAACAGTTAGAAAGAGCAGGGCAGTTAAAGCAAGAATTTCCGGATGTGTATGTACATACCCATTTAAGTGAAAACAAAGATGAAATTGCTTGGGTGAAATCTTTATTTCCAGAACAAGCAGGCTACTTAGATGTTTATCAACATTACGGTCTCACTGGTAAACGCTCAGTGTTTGCTCATTGTGTTCATTTAGAAGATCAAGAATGGCAATGTATGCATGACACACAGTCGGCTATCGCATTTTGTCCAACCTCAAACCTGTTCTTGGGTAGTGGTTTATTTCCATTGAAAAAAACATGGGAAAAGCAAGTAAAAGTGGGCTTGGGTACAGATATCGGTGCCGGTACATCATTTAGTTTGCTGCAAACCGTGAATGAAGCTTATAAGGTTCAACAGTTACAAGGTGATAAACTTTCTGCTTATGAAGCGCTCTATCATGCGACCTTAGGCGGAGCAAAAGCACTTGATTTGCACGACCAGTTAGGTAATTTCAACCTCGGTAAAGAAGCAGACTTTGTTGTACTCAACATTAAACCAACGGCATTACAGCAACTTCGTCAGTCTAAATCCAAATCTGTTGAAGATTCACTGTTTGCATTATTCACTTTAGGTGATGACCGTAATATTGAGGCGACTTATATTTATGGAAAACGCGCATATCACAAACAAACAGTCTAGTAAAAAAGGAATGACTAAGTTTTTGTTATTATTTGGAATATGTGCTTTTGCATTAAAACGTGATAGGCATATTCCGCAAAATGATAAAATTTCAGAGCCTTCAAAGGGTGCATGAAAAGTCATTTTGCTTTAAAATTTTACCATTAACTCAGATTTTCGAGGTGTTGCAGGTCAACACCTTTTTTATTTTTACTTTTATATCTTGTAGGAATCTGCCATGACTGTTGCAATGAGCATCATGATTTCAACCGAAGAAATTCAAGCAAAAGTCAAAGAGCTCGGCGAGCAAATCAATTCGCACTATGCAAATAGTGACAAAGAATTGGTTCTGATTGGTCTACTTCGTGGTTCTGTTATTTTTATGGCAGACTTATGCCGTACGATTACCAAACCTCATGAACTCGACTTTATGACAGTGTCTAGCTATGGCGGCGGTACCACTTCAAGTCGAGATGTTAAAATTTTAAAAGATCTTGACGGTGAAATTCGCGGTAAAGATGTATTGGTTGTTGAAGATATTATTGACTCAGGCAATACATTGAGCAAAGTTGTGGAAATGCTGCAAACTCGTGAACCAAATTCGATTCAATTATGCACATTGGTGAGTAAACCTTCGCGCCGTGAAATTGATCTCGAAGTTAAATTTTTGGGTTTCGAAGTCGAAGACAGATTCATTGTGGGCTATGGCTTAGATTACGATCAAAAATATCGTCACTTGCCTTTTATTGGTGAAATTGGCCTATAAATTTCATAAAAATAGCACCATAAGGTGCTATTTTTTTATATAAAGTTTTAGTTTTGAACAAAAAAGACACAAAAAGTCGCAATCTGCTACAGACAAAATAGACAGCTCTGTCGCAGGATAGAATATGAAGCAAAATCATTAACTTCATCAAAAAAACAACTGGAGAACAAATATGTGGTCACTTATTGTCGCTATTGTGGTTGGTTTCTTTGCTGGTTTAATCGCTCGTGCTTTGCATCCGGGTGATGATAAAGCAGGTTTTATTGTAACTACACTGATCGGTATTGCAGGCTCACTTTTAGCCACTTATGGTGGTCGATTACTCGGTCTTTACGGAGAAAATTCAGCTGCGGGCTTTATTGCTTCCGTCATTGGTGCAGTCATTATTCTTTTCATTTACAACTTGATTGCACGAAAAAGCTAAACTTTAATTCATAAAAAAAGCACCTGATGGTGCTTTTTTTTAATTTATTTTAAAGACCTAACTCTTTCCAAACTGCCTGAATTTCTTCAGCAGACCGAGCACCTACCAATTTAAAACCATTTGCAAAAATTAAGGTAGGAGTTCCATTAAATCCTAGTTTTTTTCCAAGCTCTAAGTTACGGTCAATTGGATTATCACAGCTTGCAACTGTTGGTTTAACACCTTGCTCAATCAATTTTTTCCAGGAATAGGATTGATTTGGCGCACACCAAACTTGTCTGGAAACCACAATCGACTGGGGTTTTAGAGGATAAATAAACGTGTAAATTGTTACGTCTTTAAGCTTATCAAGCTCAGGTTCGAGCTTTTTACAGTAAGGGCAGTTTGGATCAGAAAATACGGCTAATACATGCTGACCATTACCTTTCACAGTTTTAATGGCATCTTTTAAAGGAAGCTGTTTCCAGTCAATCGAGTTTTGTCCTAAAACTAGATCCTTGGTTAAATTCTTCTGATCTTTTAAACGTATCATAGAGCCAACAAACATATGCTGAGCATCTTCACCCACATAAATGATTTGCTGGTCTAGATTAGCGCTATATAGCCCTGGCATTTCGGTTTTCTGAATATTGCTAATTTTCAAATTAGGATATTGTTTTTTAATATTGTCCCGAACAGTATCCACATTGGCGAAACTTAAACTTGTAGTTAAGCTAAATAATGCCAATATTCCTAATTTTTTAAGCATAAAACCGACTCATAGGGAGGGAAGCACATTATTTTAATCACTTCAACGTATGAAAACAGAACTAATTACTGAGTTATAACCAAACTCCCACTCAGTTATGCTTATGTTTCACGTGGAACATAAGAAGCTTTCTAAATGTTCATCAAACTGATAGCAATTATGACGTGATACACTATAATCCTGTATAAAATTTAAACCCAATATACTTCCTACCAGTATATTGAATTATTAAGAGAAAGTAGATGAGCCACATTGGTCAGGATAAAAAAATTCTTAATCGTGTAAAACGACTCAAAGGACAAATCAACAGCATTGAAAATGCGATAGAACAACCAGAATCCTCATGCATCGATATTTTGCAGCAAGTTGCGGCCGTAAAAGGCGCAATAAATGGCTTAATGGGTGAGTTAATGGAACAACACTTACATCACCACGTGCTCAAAGGCGCAGAAATTGACCAAAATGAGTTGGATGAGTTTTTAAAAGTTCTAAAAAGGTATGGCTAAGGAAGATTCTGGATGATGTAACAACAGACATCATCCAGACTTTTATTATTTTCCAATACAAAATGAACCGAAGATTTTTCCTAATAGGTCATCAGCACTAAAGTCACCTGTAATTTCACCCAAAGCATTTTGGGCAAGACGTAATGATTCAGCGACGAGTTCACCGGCATTAAATACTACAAGTTGCTCACGTGCTTCTGAAAGATAGAGCTGAGTACGCTTCATTGCGTCTAAATGGCGCGTTCTTGCAATAAATGTATCTTCCTCAGGGTGAAAGCCTGCATGGGCTGTAATCGCATCTACGAGGCCCTGAACACCCATCTCTTGTTTTGCAGAAACCGTAATATGGCGGAACCCTTGAAAATCACTTATTTCAGCGAATTGGCCCGTTAAGTCGCATTTATTACCAATTAACATTAGACGACGCGGTTCAATATGTTCAGCAAAATACTCTTGAGCGAGTTGTAATGGGTCGTCCCCCTGATTCAAATCGTAAACCAGCAACAATAAATCAGCCTGCTCAATTTCCTTAATCGCACGTCGAATACCTTCTTTTTCAACAATATCACCCGTTTCACGAAGACCTGCGGTGTCTGTTAAGGTAATTGGTAGGCCATTTAAGCTAATTTTTTCATGCAAAACATCACGGGTTGTGCCAGCAATATCCGTTACGATAGCGCGTTCTACACCAGCAAGTGCATTTAACAAACTCGATTTACCAGCATTAGGTTTACCCGCGATCACGACTTGCAAACCTTCACGGAGGAGTTGCCCTTGTCGTGCAGAGGTTTGAACAGCCTGTACTGACTGCTGAACATCTTCAAGTAAAGCTAAAATTTTGCCATCTGCCAAGAAATCGATTTCTTCTTCAGGAAAATCAATAGCAGCTTCAACATGCAAACGTAAATGGATCAGTTTTTCTAAAACGGTATTAATTTTTGTTGAAAATGCGCCTTGTAAAGAGCGAACTGCTGAACGAGCGGCAGCTTGCGATGTTGCATCAATCAAATCGGCAATGGCTTCTGCTTGTACCAAATCCATCTTGCCATTTTCAAACGCTCGCATGGAGAATTCACCAGCTTTTGCAGCGATTGCTCCAAGCTCGAACAAACGACCAAGCAAGGCATTTTGAATAACTGGTCCACCATGACCTTGTAGCTCAACAACATCTTCACCAGTAAACGAATGCGGATTTGGAAAGCATAGAACAATTCCTTCATCCATGATGCTGTCATCAGCATCATAAAACTTACGGAAACCGGCCATACGTGCTTCAGGCAAGTTTTTTTGTGTCAGTTTTTGAGCAATTTCATAAGCCTTAGGTCCTGATAAGCGAATCACACCCACACCACCACGCCCAGGTGGCGTTGCGATCGCGGCAATTGTGGTTTGACTTTGCATATTATTCACCTAAAAACCTAAAATCCAGCCAAAGAAAAATCCGCCTAAGATTACCATCTTAAGCGGATTTATTCAGCAAAAGTTCAACGTTTAAGAAGTTGATTCAGTCTTATTTAAACGACTTTTCTCAACGCTCTTATTAATAAACGACTGCTGTAAAATAGTAATACTGTTGTTCACAATCCAGTACAACACTAGACCCGCAGGGAAGAACAACATAAATACCGTGAACATGATCGGCATAATACGGAACACTTTTGCCTGCATTGGATCAGCAGGTTGCGGATTCAACATTTGCTGAGCAAACATTGTAGCACCCATGATCAACGGCAAGATGAACCAAGGATCCATTGCTGACAAGTCTTGAATCCAGCCTAACCACGGTGCATGGCGTAATTCCACACTTTCCATAAGTACCCAATACAAGGCAAGGAAAATTGGCATTTGTAGCAATAGCGGCAAACAACCTGAAAGTGGGTTTACTTGTTCACGTTTGTATAAAGCCATCATTTCTTGCGAGAAGCGCATACGGTCTTCACCGAACTCTTCTTTCATGCGTTGCATTTCTGGTGCAATCACACGCATTTTCGCCATAGAACGATAACTTTTTGAAGATAAAGGCCACAAAATCATCTTCACCATAATGGTAAGTAAGATGATTGACCACCCCCAGTTGCCCACAATGCTATGGAAGAATTGAAGACCTAGGAACAATAATTTGGCAATTGGCCATAACCAACCATAATCAACCGTCTGGTTCAAACCTACAGCCAAATCTTTTAATTCAGATTGTACTTTTGGACCTGAATAAAGCTTTGCATCCACTTCCATTGAAGTACCAGCCGGAACATTAATTACTGGTGAGGTAAAACCAATAATATTCATATGATCCGCAGACTGACGAGATTCAAGTTTAGCTACATATGGCTGACCATTCGCTTGAGTAAGTTTAAGATTGCCAGGAATCCAAGCACTTACAAAATAATGCTGAACAATCGCAACCCATCCACCTTTAGCGTCAGTATTTACTTTTTCTTCTGAGAAATTAGCAAATTTAAGCTTGTTATAATGTGAATCAGGTGTTCCCCAAGCTCCACCTAAGAAAGTTCCTAGAGTGAAAATACCTTGAGAAGATTTACCAGGATCTTCAGAATTATCGCGCTTTAATTGTCCAAACATCTGACCTTGCCAACTTTGTTGGCTACGGTTAATCACTTGATGACTTACAACAATTGGGTACTGACCTTGGGTAAAGGTGAAAGTTTTAATGATTTCAACGCCTTCTGGTGTCTTAAATACCATTGGAACGTTTAAAACTTTTTCAGATTGACCCTTTTGATCCTGCACGCCCTTAGCATCAGCCAAAGTATATGATGTTTTTTCAACCGCATATAACGGACGACCACCACGACTACTGTCTGGTCCATTTAAACCAATTAAGCCAGATTGAGCAACATATGTACGCTTGGCATCATTTTCAAGCATAACAAAAGGTTGACCGCTGTCTTTGCTTTTGTCGTGAGAGAGTAATTCAATACGAACAATATCACCACCTTTTGGATTGATCCAAAGATGATAAAGGTCAGTTTGTACTGAAATAAGCTGTTGATTCACAGGTGCAGTTGCATCTGTGGTTTGTGACTGCGCAATATTTGCTTGTGGCACATCGGAAGCCACTGTTGCAGTTTTAGCATTTGGCAAATCAGCAGATATTTCATGTGAACTTACAGCCGCCGCTTGTTGTTGCGGTGCAGTTGCAGCATTTCCATAATCTTTTTGCCAAGCCAAAATGAGCAAATATGCGGTGACAAACATGGCCCCGAGAATTGCAAACCTGGCCCATTGTTGCATATCTATTACCCCAAATGGTTAGAGAGATTTTGCTTCATTAAACGATCACGAAAGGGTACAGCAACATGATGCGTTTGAGAATCTATTTGATGAAACGAAATAAAACGAATTGCTTTAGGCGGTACCGGATCATATCCGGAGCCCCCCCATGGATGACATCGACAAATACGTTTAGAAGATAACCAAACGCCTTTTATTGCACCATGAGTTTGTAAGGCTTCTATCGCATATTGGGAACAAGTTGGGATATAACGACAACGGGGTCCAAGAAGCGGACTAATCGCAATTTGATACAGTCGAATGAACCAACGCAAAATACGAACCATTGGTTATCTCTTAATTTTGCGAGGTTAGGACAACTTTAGAATGTTTTTTTGCCAAGCGTTGTAATTTTTGCCAAGCAAAATCTAATTGTTGATATAGCTCAGCGTTCGTAATCGTTTCTATACCAACTTTAGGCATCACAACAACATCTATATCTAACCCAAATTCCGGCTGATGTAGACGAAAGCTCTCACGAGCAAGACGCTTAATTCGATTTCTTTCATGCGCACGACGCACTTTTTTCTTAGCAACGACAATACCCAAACGGCTGTGAGGCTGTTCGGTTAATTTTGCAAGAAATAAAAAATGGGGTTGATGCACTTTAAAAAGCGCACCATCAAATACACTTTTGTAATCTGCAGCACAGCGTACACGACGCTCCGTGCTAAAACTGTAAAGTGTCATCACACCCAAGTCTGGTCAGCGTAACAGTAATTAAACAGTTAAGCTATGACGACCTTTTGCACGGCGACGAGCTAATACTTGACGACCAGCTTTAGTTGCCATACGAGCACGGAAACCATGAACGCGTTTACGCTTTAATTCAGATGGTTGGAAAGTACGTTTCATATCGAAACTCCCAAAAATGATCTTTCTATAAAGGTCCGCGATTTTATTGTGCAATGTTTACTCTGTCAATGAAAAACCGAGAAAGTTTTGTATTTAAGTCAAATTTTTATTTATTCCCCTTCTCTTTATATTGAGCTCATTTTTCTTAATTAATAGTTATACACAAAGTAATTATTTATTTTTATTAAGACTTTTAAGATATACACTTCTTATTTACATACTTATCAACAAACCTAGATGCTAAGTTGGTTCTGATTTGGTATATTTGAATTTAAATTCATATTTTTAGTTATCCACAATTTGAAGTGGTCCTATTAAATAAATTCAAATTTTAAAATTTAAATTTATTCTTATTAGTGTGGACTTTTTCTGTGGATTTCGTAGTTTTAAATTTAAAAAACATATGTTTGAACTGTTGATAACTCTGTTTTTATTGTCTTTATGGATTGTGGATAAGTTTATGTGTTAATTTATCCACAGGATGTGCAAAAAGTTATTCACAATTGGTTTTGAATTTAAATTTATTCACAAGAGTTTTCTTTTTAGACAAAATCAACCGAATTTGTCATGACAGATGTGGATAACTTGGGTAGAATGGCGACCCCTTCTCATCAGGAAGGGTTAATCTTTAAGTGATTTGAATTTAAAACGCAGACATAGGGGATACACATGCTTTGGACAGACTGCTTAACTCGCTTGCGACAAGAGCTCTCTGATAACGTCTTTGCGATGTGGATTCGCCCTTTAGTAGCTGAAGAAGTGGAGGGGATACTACGTCTATATGCTCCTAATCCTTATTGGACGCGTTATATTCAAGAGAATCATTTAGAGTTAATTTCAATATTGGCCGAACAATTGTCAGAAGGACGTGTGCGTCAGGTGGAAATCTTGGTAGATTCTCGTCCTGGTAGTATTTTGTCTTCTAATGAACAACCGGCAACAACAACAGCAGCTTTACAAACAGCTCCCGTATCACAACCTGTTAAGGTTAAAAGAGAAGTAGAACCCGTTGCTAACAATGTGGTTAATCCTAAAACTGCTAAAAAGAAACTCCTAAACCCTCAATTTACTTTTTCATTATTTGTTGAAGGCCGTTCTAACCAGATGGCAGCAGAAACCTGTAGAAAAGTATTGACTCAATTAGGTGCTTCTCAACATAACCCTTTGTTTTTATATGGCCCAACAGGTCTTGGTAAGACTCACTTAATGCAAGCGGTCGGTAATGCTTTACTTCAGGCTAAACCGAATGCGCGAGTTATGTATATGACTTCAGAAAGTTTTGTACAGGACTTTGTGAGTTCACTACAAAAAGGGAAGGTCGAAGAGTTTAAGAAAAATTGTCGTTCTTTAGATTTGTTATTGGTTGATGATATTCACTTGTTAGCTGGAAAAGAAGCTAGCCTTGTTGAGTTCTTTTATACATTTAACGCCTTACTTGATGAATCTAAACAAATTATTTTAACTTCTGATCGATATCCTAAAGAGTTGACGGAACTTGACCCTCGTTTGGTTTCTCGTTTTTCTTGGGGATTATCAGTCGGTGTTGAACCACCAGATATTGAAACCCGAATCGAAATTTTACTTAAAAAAGCTGAAAATAGTGGCGTTGATTTACCTAGAAACTGCGCATTATTCATTGCTCAACAAGTTGTAGCAAACGTACGTGAACTTGAAGGTGCATTGAATAAAGTTGTTGCGATTTCGCGTTTTAAAGGTGCTCCGATCGATCTTGATGTTGTTCGGGAGTCTTTAAAAGATGTATTGGCCATTCGCGCCCGTACAATTAGTGTGGAAAATATACAACGTGTCGTCAGCGAATATTTCCGAATTCCATTAAAAGAGCTCGTAGGCCCAAAACGAACACGAATCTATGCTCGACCACGTCAATTGGCGATGGGACTTGCTCGTGAGTTAACGGGTGACAGTTTTCCAGAAATTGGAATGGCTTTTGGCGGACGTGACCATAGTACCGTGATGCATGCTTGTGAAAAAGTAGTCAGTTTGCGGGAAGAAGATCCGATCTTTGATGAAGATTATAAAAACTTATTACGTCTTCTTCAGAGTTAATGAAATCATAAGACGTTGTTGCAAAGTCTCCATAAGTGCAGCATAGTACACAGCTAAAAAATGAAATGTTTGCTCCAAGTTGCTAGAGGAATGAATCGTGCGTTTGAAAATCGCTAAAGAAAGTTTACTCAATGTTTTATCGCATGTTGTCGGTGCGGTAGAACGTCGTCATACCTTGAATATTCTTTCAAACGTCAAAATTCAGACTAATGGTCAAGCACTCACCATTACTGGTTCAGATTTAGAAGTTGAACTGGTGGCGAGCACTGCTTTATCAGAAGGGGCGTGTCTAGAAGCAGGTGAAACCACTGTTCCTGCTCGTAAGTTAATGGATATTTGTAAATCTTTACCTGCAGCTGCATTGATTGATTTACAGATTACTGAAGATCAACGATGTATTTTAAAATCTGGTAATAGCCGTTTTGTATTAGGTACTCTGCCAGCTGAAGATTATCCGTTACTCAATACTGAGAATAGCCAAGGTACCCAAGTACAAGTAACCCAGCGTGAATTAAAGCGTTTATTTGAAAAAACTGCTTTTGCGATGGCTGTACAAGATGTACGTTTTTATTTAACAGGTACTTTGTTAGAAATTGATGAAAATCAATTGCGTGCAGTAACAACCGATGGTCACCGTCTTGCACTTTGTGAAATTTTAGCTTCTTCTAGCTCATCTCAGTTAGTTCAAGCAATCGTGCCTCGTAAAGCAGTCGGTGAATTACAGCGTTTATTGAGTATTGAAGATGAGCAACTTACTTTGCTTATTGGTCGTGAATTATTAAATGTGACGATTAATACGCCGAGCCGCGATAAAGAGCAAGGTGATATTACGGTTCGTTTTACAACAAAATTGATTGATGGAAAATTCCCAGATTACCGCCGTGTTATTCCACGTGGTGGTGATAAACATGTGTTGATTGGTCACGATGTATTTAAGCAATCATTACAACGTGTTGCTATTTTGAGTAATGAAAAATTACGCGGCGTTTTCTTAAACTTTAATCAGGATTCTTTGCAACTTCGTGCAAATAACCCTGAACAAGATGAAGCGATTGAAGATTTAGCCATTCAATATCAAAATTCACCGTTAGAAATGTCATTTAATGCTCAATATTTACTTGATGTATTAGGTGTATTAGATGGTGATGATGTAAATATGAGCATGACTGAGGCGAACCAATCTGTATTGGTACAAGATCCAGCTCATCCTGACCAGACCTATGTGGTTATGCCGATGCGTGTTTAATCTGGTTTTAATTCTATGCATCTTACGCGCTTAAACATTGAACGTGTGCGTAATTTAGAAACGGTTGCACTCCATGGGTTGCAACCGTTTAATGTCTTTTATGGCGCTAACGGTTCAGGTAAAACATCGATTTTAGAAGCAATTCATTTGCTTGCTACAGGCCGCTCATTCCGCACACATATTCCTAAAAACTATATTCAATATGAAGCTGACGATGCGATTGTATTTGCGCAGTCAGCAACTGAAAAAATCGGTATGCAAAAACTCGCTTCGGGCGAGCAGTTAATGAGAGTTAACGGTGATACGGTGGCAACACAAGGTCAGCTCGCCAAATTACTTCCTTTACAGCATATTGATCCGCAAAGTACCGATATTATTGACCATGGTGCCAAGCCTCGGCGTCAGCTTTTAGATTGGTTAATGTTCCACGTGGAACCTGAGTTTTATTTTGCTTGGCAATATTACTCCCGTGCTTTAAAACAGCGAAATACTTTACTTAAAACGAGACGTAATCTTTCATTGACCGATTTGGAGCCGTGGAACAAAATGTTGAGTGATTATGGCGAAATTTTACACTCACAGCGTTTAAGTATCGTAGAGCAATGGAATGTTTATTTTCAAAATGATTTAAGTCAGTTACTGCCAGATCTGGAGATTGAACTGGAATATAGTCCAGGTTTTCATACAGAGCAGGGACTCATGCAAGATTTGCTGAATCAGCACCAAAAAGACATCGAAAGACGTTATACAGAGTATGGCCCACATCGGGCTGATTTGCGTTTAAAAACGCCTTTTGGACATGCAGATGATGTTTTATCAAGAGGTCAGAAAAAACTCTTGATTATTGCCTTAAAACTGTCACAAATTGCAATGTTGCATGCGAGTAATAAGGAAACTGTGGTATTATTAGATGATCTGACAGCAGAATTAGACTTAACCGCACAACAACGTTTAATTGAACGATTAAGCCAACTTGGTAGCCAGGTTTTTATGACAACTTTAGATCATGCATCGGTAAAAAAACATTTACATGATCTGTCTATTTCATATCAATTATTCAATGTTGAATCCGGTCAAGTTAGTCTTGCTTCACCATAATTTTTTGATGTTACCCATCTTTGAATAAACCTATATTTGCTAGGGAGAAACCATGAGTTCAGAGTCTCAATCAGCCTCTCAAACAGAACAAACCAATGAAAAGGCTTATGATTCCTCTAGTATTAAAGTATTACGTGGATTAGATGCAGTTCGTAAACGTCCGGGTATGTATATTGGGGATACAGACGACGGTACCGGTTTACACCATATGGTATTCGAGGTTGTCGATAACGCAATCGATGAAGCCTTAGCAGGACACTGTGACGAAATTATTGTCACGATTCACGAAGATGAATCTGTGAGTGTTTCAGATAATGGCCGTGGTATTCCAACCGATATTCACCCTGAAGAAGGTGTTTCTGCCGCGGAAGTAATTCTTACTATTCTGCATGCAGGCGGTAAGTTTGATGATAATAGCTATAAAGTTTCAGGAGGTTTGCACGGTGTAGGTGTATCAGTAGTTAACGCACTTTCAAGTAAATTGCATTTAATTATTAATCGCGCTGGCCAAGTTCATGAGCAAGAATATCAACACGGTGATCCACAATATCCTTTACGTGTGATTGGTGAAACGGATAGCAGTGGTACAACTGTACGTTTTTGGCCAAGTGAACTGACATTTAGTCAAACCATTTTTAACGTTGAAATTTTAGCGCGTCGTTTACGTGAGCTTTCATTTTTAAATGCGGGCGTGCGTATTGTTTTACGTGATGAACGTATTAACCTTGAGCATGTATACGACTACGAAGGCGGTTTATCTGAGTTTGTAAAATACATTAACGAGGGTAAAACGCATCTAAATGAGATTTTCCATTTCACCGCAGATACCGAAAGTGGTATTGGTGTAGAAGTTGCATTGCAGTGGAATGAAAGTTATCAAGAAAACGTACGTTGCTTTACCAACAATATTCCGCAAAAAGATGGTGGTACGCACTTAGCAGGTTTCCGTGCAGCTTTAACACGTGGATTAAACCAATATCTTGAAAATGAAAACATTCTCAAGAAAGAAAAAGTGAATGTAACTGGTGACGATGCGCGTGAAGGTTTAACGGCGATTATTTCAGTTAAAGTACCTGATCCGAAATTCTCGTCTCAAACGAAAGAAAAGTTAGTATCAAGTGAAGTAAAACCAGCGGTTGAACAAGCAATGAACAAAGAGTTCTCTGCTTACTTACTTGAAAACCCACAAGCTGCTAAATCGATTGCTGGCAAGATTATTGACGCTGCTCGTGCACGTGATGCTGCGCGTAAAGCTCGTGAAATGACACGTCGTAAGAGCGCGTTAGACATTGCTGGTTTACCGGGTAAATTAGCTGACTGTCAGGAAAAAGACCCAGCACTTTCTGAATTATATCTGGTCGAGGGTGACTCTGCGGGTGGTAGTGCCAAGCAAGGTCGTAATCGTAAAATGCAGGCTATTTTACCTTTGAAAGGTAAAATTCTGAACGTTGAACGTGCTCGCTTTGACAAAATGATCTCTAGTCAGGAAGTCGGTACATTAATTACAGCACTTGGCTGTGGTATTGGCCGTGAAGAATACAACCCTGATAAGCTTCGTTATCATAAAATTATTATCATGACCGATGCTGACGTCGATGGTTCACACATCCGTACATTGTTATTAACGTTCTTCTTCCGTCAAATGCCGGAGTTGGTGGAACGTGGTCATATTTATATTGCACAGCCACCTTTGTATAAACTGAAAAAAGGTAAGCAAGAGCAATATATTAAAGATAATGATGCTCTAGAAACGTACCTTATTTCTAATGCAATTGATGAGCTCTCTTTACATATTAGCGCTGATGCGCCTGCGATTACGGGCGAAGCACTAGCTAAAGTAATTCAGGATTATCAAGTTTCACAAAAAAGCTTACAACGTTTAACGTTACGTTATCCAGCGAGCTTGCTTGATGCATTACTTGAAATGGATGCATTTAAAACTGATCAGAACCATGACCAAGCTTATGTACAGCAATGGGCTGATCAAGTACGTGACGCTATACAAAGACTACAACCAAGTTTACGTCCGGAAATTTCACTTGAAACATTCGAACGTGAGAATGCTCAAGGTGAGAAAACTGCGCATTATTGGCCACGTGTGACGGTATATGTTCATAACTTACCACATGCTTACTTGCTTGATGCTGGTTTACTAAATTCAGCGGAATATGCCCGTTTATTGAAGAACTCGAAGAGTTGGTTCAAATTAATTGAAGATGGTGCATATTTACAAAAAGGTGATCGCCGTATTCAAGTCGCTAATTTCCATCAGGTGTGGCAGCACATTTTGCAAGATTCACGTCGTGGAATGATGATCCAGCGCTATAAAGGTCTGGGTGAGATGAATGCTGAACAGCTTTGGGAAACCACAATGGACCCTGAAAACCGTAATATGTTACAGGTGACTATTGATGATGCCATCGAAGCAGATCGTATGTTCTCGTGCTTAATGGGCGATGATGTTGAACCACGTCGTGCTTTCATTGAAGAAAATGCATTAAATGCAGATATTGATGCTTAATTGGTAATAAGATTCTAAATCAGTCTAGGGAGAGAAAGATGATGAGTCAAAAATTTTTAGCAAGTATGCTGATTTCATGTGCGGCTTTAGTAAGTCATTCTGCATTTGCAGCAGACTTGGAAGGCGACATGAAAACTTTAGCAAAGAGCACAAAAGCCTTTGCTGAAGCGAAAGATCTCAATAACGCAAAACAGCAACTTGTGATTATGCGTCAGGCAGCAGTATCTTCAAAAAAATCTTTACCTCATAAATTGGAAGGTTTACCACCAGAAAATGTACAGGTAAAGCAATACCAAGCAGGGTTAGATCAGCTGGTTGCTGAAATTGATCGCGTTACGGTATTGGTAGATAAAGGACAATTAGACCAAGCTAAAACGGAAGCAATTAACTTGGTTAACATCCGTAATGAGAACCACAAAAAATTTAGATAATTTCATTTTTATCTTAAAAAAAGGGAATGATTCAATCATTCCCTTTTTTATGCATTCAATTTTATTAGAGCCGAAGCATATTAGCTCTCTACTAAATCTGTAACCTGAATGAGTGCATGGCCAAATAGATATCCCGCAGTTAAAAGGATACAAATCCACAAAATAGCCCCAGCTACATTGTAAATTAAAAATTTTCCATAACTCATATTGCTAGAACCAGCAGCTAGCGGCGCAAAAGAACGTGCGAAAGGAATAAAACGTGCTAGAAGAATGGTTTTACCGCCATGTTGTAAGAAATAACGGTTGGTTTTATTTAAGTATTCTTTCTTAATAAAACGTGATTTTGCTTCAAAAATACGATTGCCAAAATGGCGACCAATAGAATAGTTCACAATATAACCGAGCGTAGCAGCAACGGTTAGTAAAGTAATCATATAACCCAAGTGCATCATTTCAATCACTGAACATAGCGCACCTACTGTGAGAAGTAAGCTATCTCCAGGTAAAAAGAACATAAATACAAAGGCTGTTTCAGAAAAAATAATCAAAAAGAGGATGGCATAGACCCATGCGCCATACTCCTGAATTAAAATAGGTAAAAATTGTTCAAAGTTAGTAATAAAATCAATAAAATTCATTCAGTTTGTCTGATCCCGAATTAAATACCTACTCAAGAAGGGTAAAACGAAGTTACAGAATTTAGTTAAATTATCTGTGTATGGCAACCCTTAAGATGTAGCTTAAGCTTTATATGTTATCAAATTTGAATCTATCTCAAAAATTTAACAGTTAAATGAAACCTTATTAGGCGTAACTCAGAATTTTATATAGTAGCGCAAATAAAGCTCTAATTTGAACTAAAAGCCAGTACGAGTATTTAAAAAACAAGTACTGGCAAGAACTTAGTTTTCAAAAGAGGTTTCCATTTCCTCAAGTTCCATCATAAGTTCTAAAAGTTGCTCTTCATGTTGCTCAAGCTTAGCTTTAAGCTCAGTTTGTTCATTCATCAGCTTAAGTAAATCATCTTTGCGATTAGCTTCATATAAGGAACTATCTGCTAAAGCTTCTTCAATTTTGGCAAGCTGTGGCTGAAGTTTCTCAATTTGAGACTCAACTTTTTCAATATTTTTACGAATAGGTCGAGTCTGTTCACGACGACGAGCTGCCTCTTTACGCTGTGCTTCTTTATCAATTTTAGCTGGAGCAGCAGTGGTAGAGGATGAGTTATTTTGTGCTACGGCAGTTTGAGCATTGATTTGTTGCTGACGTGCTTCACGTAGCCATTTTGCATAATCCTGCAAATCACCTTCAAACTCAGTGCATTTGCCGCCGTGTACTAAAAGAAGCTCGTCACATACACTAGCAATAAGTTGACGTTCATGGGAAACCAGTACGACCGCACCTTCAAAATCTTGTAAAGCCATGCTGAGTGCATGACGCATATCAAGATCTAAATGGTTGGTTGGCTCATCCAGAATTAAAACATTTGGGCGCTGCCATACAATCAGTGCGAGAGCCAAACGAGCGCGTTCTCCACCCGAAAAGCTTTCACATGGGGTATCCATGCGTTCACCACTAAAGCCGAAACTCCCTAAGAAAGAGCGTAGGGTCGCTTCACTAATTTGTTTATCTGCGATACGGGCAAGTTGCAACATTGCACTCGCATGGCCATCTAAAGCATCCATTTGGTGCTGTGCAAAGTAACCAATATTAAGTAGCTCTGAAGCTTTACGTTCACCGCTGAGTAATGGTAAATCACCAACTAGACTCTTAATAAGAGTTGATTTACCTGCACCGTTCATACCCAGTAAACCAATACGTGAGTTTGGGGTAATTTGAAGTTTAATTTTTTCAGCGATTTGTTTATTACCATAACCAATGCTGGCGTTTTCTAAAGTCAGCAACGGTGAACTCATTTTGGTCGGTTCACGGAAACTAAACGTAAATGGCGTATCGATATGAGCAGGAGCGAGTTGCTGCATACGCTCAAGTTGCTTAATACGACTTTGTGCCTGACGCGCTTTAGTCGCTTTTGCTTTAAAACGATCAATAAACTTTTGTAGATGAGCACGTGTTTCTTGCTGCTTCTCAAAAGCTTGTTGTTGTTGTGCTAAACGCTCACTTCGGGTGGTTTCAAAGGTAGAGTAGTTTCCGGTGTAAAGCGTGAGTTCCTGATTTTCAATATGAAGAATATGATCTGTAATCGCATCTAAAAAGTCACGGTCATGCGAAATTAGAATGAGTGTACCTTCATAGGCTTTAAGCCAATCTTCTAACCACAAAATTGCATCTAAATCTAAGTGGTTGGTTGGTTCGTCAAGTAATAGTAAATCTGAACGACTCATGAGGGTACGCGCCAAATTTAAACGCATACGCCATCCACCAGAGAAACTCTCAACATTCAAACGCAATTGATTTTCTAGAAAACCAAGGCCCGCCATGAGCTGGGCAGCTTTAGAGGGTGCTGAATAACCATGAATCTCATCAAAGCGGCCATGTAATTTAGCCAATTCAAAGTCACTCAGTTGATCTGGTTGAGCAAGTTTATTTTGAATATCCCAAAACTCTTCATCACCGGAAAGAACAAAATCAATTGCGGGCATATCCAAAGCTTTTACTTCTTGTGCCATATGCGCAATGGTCCACCCCGAAGGACGAGTAAGCGAACCTTCATCTGCGCCTAAACTTCCAAGCAATGCAGCAAATAAAGTTGATTTACCTGCACCATTCACTCCAGTCAGACCAATTTTCCAACCTGGGTGTAATTGCATAGACGCTTTTTGAAATAGGACACGTCCACCGCGGCGTAAAGAAACTTGGTCAAATTGAATCATCTTGTCTTATCGAGGTGAGTTAGGGATGCTGTATTTTAAAGAGAACTGACCGTGAAGACAAAGTTTTAGGCGTTTTAGTTTATAAATGTTTGGATTGCAGGGGTGAGCCTATCCCTATTTAAGCTATTCGTCTGAAAATATCTAAATTTTGAACAAGATAGACCTTATTTAAAAAAATATGGCTAAAATAAAAACAATTTAAAATTTGGTTAATAAATGAACTACTAATAAAACTAGACTAAGGAAAGTCAAATGAAAAAAAGATCGGGGATAATGAGTGCAGTATTTTGCTGCGCTATAGGAACAGTACATGCAGGACAAAATGTGTGTGTATTCGATTTATTGGGGAAATCAGGTGAATCCTACAGAATGATGGAAGAATGGGCACTTGCAGCGAAAAGTTGGCAAGCTGACATTACCTTAATTCCATTTCAGGATGAAGCTTTGGTAGATCGTAGGCTGCGTGAAGGTAAATGTGACGCAGCTTATATGACCTCAATGCGAGCAAGAAATTATAATAAATTTGCAGGTTCGATTGATGCGATTGGTGGCGTGACCAGTAATGCAATTGCTCAAAAGGCGATTAGTTATGTTTTAGATCAACGTAATAAACACCGTATGGTGACAGCACAAAATGGAACAAACTATGAAGTTGTCGGTATTGTCCAGATTGGTTTGGCTTATTTGTTTGTAAGAGATAAAAGCCTGAACTCAATTGAAAAAGTACGTGGTACTAAATTTGCTATTTTACAATATGACGCAGCTCAAAAGATTATGGTGGAAAGTGTCGGTGCACATCCTATTCCATCAGAAATTACCGATTTTGTGAAAAAGTTTAATAGCGGCCAAGTCGATGCGATTGCTGCTCCCGCTTATGCTTATAAACCTTTAGAGATAGGGAAAGGTATCGGAACGAATGGAGCGATGTTTACTTTTCCTGTGGTTAATGTCACAGGAGATTTAATTGCCAGAAATGATAAGTTCCCCGCCAACTTTGGAATTAAGTCTCGTGAATGGTTTATTAAACAGTTACCGCAAAACTTTAATATGGTAAAACAGTTGGAGGCAGGAGTACCGCCTAAAATTAAATTAAATTTTTCAGCCGAAGATAAACTTAAATATCAAAAAATATTACGCGAAGGACGCCTTGGCTTAACAAAACAAGGTGTATATGACGCAACCATGATGGGTGTACTTAAACGCGCTCGATGTACGATTGAACGGACTAATTTTGAATGTACGTTGAATGGAGAGTAGTTTATTTTTTAAACACAAAAACGCTACATATATTTCAAAGATGAATATGGGTATGAAAATTGTGAATATAAAAAGTAACTTATAGAAACTTAGTGATTTTTATCCCTAATAAATAATTTAAATTGAACAAACAATGATTCAAACAGATAAAAATATTTGAGTAAAAGCTCTATTTTTTTCTAAAAAACATGATTAATATCTGTCTTTGAAAGGAAACTTCAAACAAAAAAATCTGTTCCGTGGAAGGATGAAGAAAATGAAAAAAATCGTACTTGCTATGGCTGCCGCTTCTGTTGTTGGTTTTTCTGCTTCAGCACAAGCAGCGAGTACCGTATGTGTATTCGACCTCTTAGGAAAAGCAGGCGACTCATATAAAATGATGGAAGAATGGGCTCTAGCTGCAAAAGGCTGGGGTACTGAAATTAACTTAGTTCCTCGTCAAGACGAGGCTGTTGCAGACAATGATTTTAAAGCTGGTAAATGTGATGCTGTAGCAATGACGGCTATGCGCGCACGCCAATATAACAAATTTGCAGGATCAATCGACTCACTTGGCGGTGTTCCTAATAACCAAATTGCGCAGCGTGCGATTACTTATGTATTAGATGCACGTAATGCTGCAAAAATGACAACTAACCTTGGTGGTAAAAAATACGAAGTTGCTGGTATCTCTCCATTAGGTTCAGCATTCATTTTCGTACGTGACAAAAACATCAACTCTGTTGAAAAAGCTGCGGGTAAAAAATTCGCCGTGTTAGGTTATGACGATGCACAAAAAATTATGGTGCAGCGTGTAGGTGCTCAAGCAGTTCTTTCTGATATTTCAAACTTTGCTGCTAAATTTAACAATGGTCAGGTAGATATGGTAGGTGCGCCTGCTTATGCATACAAACCATTAGAACTAAACAAAGGTTTGGGTGCAAACGGTGTAATGTGGAACTTCCCAGTTTTACACGTAACTGCTGACCTTGTATTGCGTGCGGATAAATTCCCAGCGGGCTTTGGTCAAAAATCTCGTGATTGGTTCGTGAAACAATTACCTAAAAACTTTGCAATGATTAACCGTTTAGAAGCACAGATTCCAGGTAAATACAAAATGAACCTAAGTGCTGAAGACAAACTTAAGTACCAAAAAATGCTACGTGATGGCCGTATGGACTTAACTAAACGTGGTATTTACGATGCAGGTATGATGTCTGTATTGAAAAAAGCACGTTGTTCTGTAGACAAAGCTAACTTTGAATGTTCAATGGCTGGTGAATAATTCATATTGACCTTAAAAGCCTAGACTGAGTTCTAGGCTTTTTTGTTTTATATAGGCTGTCAATTCAGCCATTGTGATTGATTAAAAAGTCGCTAATCTAAATTAAGGATAAAACTTCATCTGGATATGAAGGTATTAAAACGCAACAAGGATGTGAGTGATCAAAGAACTGCTATAAATATTTAAATAGTTATTTTTCTTTAATTGAACTCATATAAACAGAACTGCTCGTAAAAATATCTTAATCGTGAATTTTAGATGAAGCATGTCTCCTAAGAATCATGCCAACCAGCGTGAAATTTCTTGATGCCAAAAACAAAAAATCTACAAGGAAAGGAAAAGAATATGCGATTTTCCAAAACGCTTTTACTTGCGATGGGACTCACAACAATTTCATTTGCAGCCGAGGCCAAACAAACTATTTGTGTTTTTGACTTCGTTGGTAAAAATGGTGATGTCTATGCACTCATGAAAGATTATCAGCTTGCAGCTAAAAACTGGGGAGCTGATATCGAACTTAAAGTAAATCAAAATGAAGCTGTAATTGCCGAAGATTTTAAAGCCGGTAAATGTGACGGCATTAGCGTATCGGGCATGCGTGGGCGTCAATTTAACTCATTTACTGGGTCATTAGATGCGATTGGTGCAATTCCAGATCTCAAACTTGCAGTTAAAGTCATGCAAGGTTTAGCAAGCCCGACTTTTAGTAAATATATGGTCAATGGTCGTTATGAAGTGGTTGGTGTTATTCCAGTAGGGGATGCTTACCTTTTAGTAAATGATCGTAGTATTAATACGGTGGCTAAAGCTGCAGGTAAAAAAATTGCGGTGCTTGACTATGATGAAGCACAAAAAATTATGGTTCAGCAGGTTGGCGCTCAAGCAGTAAGTGCAGATGTAACTAACTTCGGAGCTAAATTTAATAACCATCAAGTCGATATTATTGGCGCACCCGCAGCAGCGTTTAAACCTTTAGAGTTGCAAAAGGGCTTAGGGACGAAAGGGGCAATCGTTAACTATCCAATTTTACAGGTGACAGGAAATATTATTATTCGTCCTGACAAATTCCCAGCAGGGTTTGGCCAGAAATCTAGAGAATGGGTGGCAGGCCAATTACCACGTGCGTTTACTATATTGGGTAAAATGAAAGCTGATATTCCACAAAAATACTGGATGGATGTGCCCGCTGCTGATAAGCCAGGCTATCAAAAGCTCATGCGTGAATCACGAATTAGTCTTACAAAGCATGGTGTATATGATAAACGGATGATGAAGCTATTATGGCAATTCCGTTGTAAGCAAGATGCGAAAAACTTCGAATGTGGCTTACAAGACGAAAATTACAAATAATCTTGATAGAAATACTCAAGATTCGCTTTAAACTTCGAAGACAGACCCTATATTGATTATGCTATACTCAATATAGGGTCTTTTTTATTTTGAAAGGCACAGCAAAATCCGAGGAACAATCATCATGAATGCCCAAGCTCTAGTTTTGACAGATAATGCTGCCAATAAGGTACGCCAACTCCGTGATAGTGAAGGGAATGACGATCTCATGTTACGTGTGTATGTGACAGGAGGCGGGTGTTCAGGGTTTTCATATGGCTTCAATTTTGCTGAAAGCGTAAATGAAGATGATGCAGAATTTGTAAATGGCGATGTGAAAATGCTGGTTGACTCACTTAGCTATCAATACCTCATTGGTTCAGTAGTTGACTATGTAGAAGGTCTTGAAGGTTCACGTTTTATCGTGCAAAACCCGAATGCAACAACAACATGTGGTTGTGGTTCTTCATTCTCGATTTAAAAGAATTTTAAAATAAAAAAACCTCTCCCTAACGAGAGGTTTTTTTATTGATCGGCTCATGATTTTTCACTGATAGATTCTAAAAAATACTGCACGAGTTCAGGTGCATTCTGATAGGGAATCCAGTGCGATGCATCCATAAAAACGGCCTTATAACTCTTTTTAAAATAATATGAGTTTAACTCGGCACTTCTTTCTGTAATGGCAATATCATGTTTACCCCAGATAAAAAGAGTCGGGACATTTATTGCTTTAAATGGATTCTGAGGTTTCTCCCAGAAAAAACCGCGATACCAATTTATCGCCGTGCCTAGTCTATTTTCTTTTATAAACTCATTCTCGAATATTTCAATTTGCTGCTCAGTCATGCCAGATGATTTAAGAAACTTATGTCCCCATTTAGGTAATTTTTTAAATAAAAGCTCGGGCAAGATCGGAAGCTGAAAAACTGCAAAATAATAAGATTTAAAAAGTTGTCTGCTGCTTAAACAGGCTTTTAAAAAAGCGGCTTGATGAGGTACAGAAACTAAAGTGAGATGCTGAATATATTGTGGATACTTTATAGCAAAACCCGAAGCGATTGCCGAGCCCCAATCATGTCCGATTAAATAAACTGGCTGACCAAGCTGCTTAATCAAACTTGCAGCATCTTCGACTAGCTCACTTAAAGCATATTGAAAGCGACTTTGGGGGCTAGCATTTAAACTATACCCACGTTGATGAATCGCAAGTGTTCTAAATCCATGCTGATGCAATAATTCAGAGGTTTGCTCCCAACTATGGGCAGTTTCTGGAAAACCATGCAATAAAACTACGAGTGGACCATCAATAGGGCCTGAATCAATTACATCGAATGTCCAAGCCCCACGTGTGTATTGATGAATACGGTTGGTCAAATCCATAACAACATGCCTTACTTATTTTTGTTGACATTTATCATGAGTTTTTATGCATATTTAAATAACAGCATTTCGGGTCAGTAAATGTGCTATGAGGTCGAATCTAGCTAAGAGAATCTATAAATAATCTTAGACTGCAGTAATTGTTCCTAAAATTCTAAAGTCAGAGGCACCTGTTACTGCTGGTAAATTACCACTTAAACCATTTACAAAACGCATTGCTAACCATGCAAATGCTGTAGCCTCAACCCAAGTAGGGGAGAGTCCTAAAACATCTGTAGGTTGAACAGACCAATTGTGCTTACGTAGACGCCAGCGTAATTGTTCTAATAAATAAGAGTTATAAGCTCCACCCCCACAAACGTATACTTCACCTGTTTCCATCTCAGAACGATAAATCGCTTTTTGAATGGCACGCACCGTAAGCTTTAATAAAGTGGCTTGAATATTTTCAGGTGTATCTTCTAACTCATCATAAGTTAAATCATTTCGCCAATCGATTAACTGATCATCTAACCAGTCAATATTGAAATCTTCACGGCCCGTACTTTTAGGTGGCTCTTTAGAAAAATATTCATGAGCATGAAGACGGTCAAGTAACGAACGAATAGGATGACCATAAGCTGCCCAGTCACCATTTTCATCATATGGATGACCTGTATGGCGATGACACCACGCATCCATCAAAATATTTGCAGGGCCTGTATCAAATCCAAATACGCCGTCAGGGTTATTGGCAGGCAACATACTTACATTGGCAATACCACCCAAATTCAAAATCACACGATGAATACTTGGGTGTTGAAATAATGCTTGATGGAAAGCTGGAACTAATGGTGCTCCTTGGCCGCCTGCCGCCATATCTCTACGACGGAAATCTGAAACAACCGGAATCTGAGTAAGTTCAGTAATAATATTTGGATCGCCAATTTGTAGCGTAAAGCCATGTTCTGGGCGGTGACGAATGGTTTGTCCATGAGATCCAATAGCTTTTATTTGACTACGATCTAATTGATGCTTTTCAATTAAGGTATTAATCCCGTGACCAATCATTTTGGCTAGAGCAACATCAGCTTTACCCATACGGTCAATTTCATTGTCATCAGGTAAAGTTAATGCCATAAGCTCATCACGTAACTCGGGTTCGAATGGAACTGTAAGAGTGGCATGAAGCTGTAGTGGCTCAAATGAAGCCGCAACAATATCCACACCATCCATACTAGTGCCAGTCATTACGCCGATATAGATTGCGCTCATGTGCAACTTCCCCTGCAAGACGCTGAAAAAATGTTAGTATATCGCACAAATTGAATAACTGATGTGTTTAGGTTTTGTGATGTCAAATTTCTTGCCCGCCGAAGAACAGCTTGCCCTCATCCAACGAGGCACGCACGAAATTATTTCAGAAGAAGATTTACTGAAAAAGCTTAAAGAGAATCGTCCTCTTAAAATTAAAGCTGGTTTTGACCCTACAGCACCAGATTTACATTTAGGCCATACGGTTCTTATCAACAAACTAAAAACGTTCCAAGATTTGGGTCATGAAGTTACTTTCTTGATTGGTGACTATACTGCCATGATTGGTGACCCAACTGGTAAAAGCGCAACTCGTCCGCCGTTATCGCGTGAACAAGTAGAAGCCAACGCTAAAACTTATCAAGAACAAGTTTTCAAAATATTAGACCCGAATAAAACAAAAGTACGTTTTAACTCAGAATGGTTTAATCAAAAGTCTGCTGCTGACCTTATTCAATTGGCAAGTCAGCAAACTGTATCGCGTATGTTAGAACGTGATGACTTTACAAAGCGTTATAGCAACCATCAGCCGATTGCGATTCATGAGTTTTTATATCCTTTAGTTCAAGGTTATGATTCGATTGCACTTGAAGCTGACGTTGAGTTAGGCGGTACAGATCAGACCTTTAACTTACTTATGGGTCGTACATTACAAAGCCGTTATGGCCAAGAATCACAAGTGTGTATCACTGTACCGATTCTAGAAGGTTTAGATGGCGTAAATAAAATGTCTAAATCTTTAGGTAACTATATTGGTGTATTTGATACGCCAGGGGCAATGTACCAAAAAGTTTTATCAATGCCAGACTCTTTAATCGAACGCTACTTCGATTTATTAAGTTTTAAATCTCTTGATGAGATCAAGGTTTTATTAGATGAAATCGCTGCTGGTCGTAATCCACAAGAAGTAAAACGTATTCTTGCGCTTGAGCTAGTTGAACGCTTCCATGATGCAGAAGCGGCTGCTAATGCCCACAAAAGTGCAGGTAACCGTATTACAGAAGGTGAAGTGCCAGAAGACACACCTGAAGTGACTATTTCACGTGGTGAGTTTGGAGGAGAAATCTTCATTGCTACGATTCTACGTGTAGCAGGCCTAAACCCGAATGCAGCCGCAGCAAAAGATGCGGTAGCGCGCGGTGCAGTAAAAGTTGACTGGAATGCTGTTGATGCAAGTTTCTCTGTAAAAGAAAACGGAACTTTCATTATTCAGTCAGGCAAGAAAGCAATTGCACGTGTAACTTTCACAGACTAAGAAAGTTATCGAGTAGTAAAAAGCAGGAGTAATCCTGCTTTTTTTATTTTAGGCTTATAACATCAATTAAGCGTTCCACGTGGAACCATCTAAACATAATTAATAATAAAAAATGAAATTAAAAAATAAGTAAAAATAAAAGCAGGGTAGAGTATTTGCTCTATTATTTCTTTGGAATCTTTGGAATCTTTGGAATCTTTGGAATCTTTGGAATCTTTGGAATCTTTGGAATCTTTGGAATCTTTGGAATCTTTGGAATCTTTGGAATCTTTGGAATCTTTGGAATCTTTGGAATCTTTGGAATCTTTGGAATCTTTGGAATCTTTGGAATCTTTGGAATCTTTGGAATCTTTGGAATCTTTGGAATCTTTGGAATCTTTGGAATCTTTGGAATCTTTGGAATCTTTGGAATCTTTGGAATCTTTGGAATCTTTGGAATCTTTGGAATCTTTGGAATCTTTGGAATCTTTGGAATCTTTGGAATCTTTGGAAAGGGAAAAATACTTATATATGTCTATAAACACTATTTAAGACAGTTAAAAATTAAGATTACTCATATATTGTCTATATAAAAGTAATAAAAAATACTGAAAATGCCTAAAAAAAAGCCACATATATCACTTTTTTCGAAAAATAGTAGAAAAAAACGGCACTCAATAGAAAAAGACTGAAATACCCCTTGCAAAGGGTTAGTAATCCTCTATAATGCACATCCATCGGCGGTGATGCAGATAGAAACTTGTTGAAAAACAGTTACTTGTGATTAAGTTGGTTGCGTTAAGTGATGAATTTGATGATGAGATGGTTTAGAAAATAAGTTTTAAAAAATATCGAAATTACCTGTTGACTTTTAAGAGATTAAGAGTAATATAGCCGACCTAGCTTGCTGGTGACGAACCAGGAAGAAGATCATTAAGAGAATTGAAGAACAACTTGTGTGGATTTTTACTGATTGATTAATCGAAATAATTTTCATTGATTGATTGGTTTAAATTACTCGAAGTTTATTTGAGCGAATTTAAGTCAGTAATTGATGAGCCAGAATTGGCACCTTGTCTTTAAATAAGGTGCAAAATGATTTTAACTGAAGAGTTTGATCATGGCTCAGATTGAACGCTGGCGGCAGGCTTAACACATGCAAGTCGAGCGGGGAAGGGTAGCTTGCTACCTAACCTAGCGGCGGACGGGTGAGTAATGCTTAGGAATCTGCCTATTAGTGGGGGACAACATCTCGAAAGGGATGCTAATACCGCATACGTCCTACGGGAGAAAGCAGGGGATCTTCGGACCTTGCGCTAATAGATGAGCCTAAGTCGGATTAGCTAGTTGGTGGGGTAAAGGCCTACCAAGGCGACGATCTGTAGCGGGTCTGAGAGGATGATCCGCCACACTGGGACTGAGACACGGCCCAGACTCCTACGGGAGGCAGCAGTGGGGAATATTGGACAATGGGGGAACCCTGATCCAGCCATGCCGCGTGTGTGAAGAAGGCCTTATGGTTGTAAAGCACTTTAAGCGAGGAGGAGGCTACTTTAGTTAATACCTAGAGATAGTGGACGTTACTCGCAGAATAAGCACCGGCTAACTCTGTGCCAGCAGCCGCGGTAATACAGAGGGTGCAAGCGTTAATCGGATTTACTGGGCGTAAAGCGCGCGTAGGCGGCTAATTAAGTCAAATGTGAAATCCCCGAGCTTAACTTGGGAATTGCATTCGATACTGGTTAGCTAGAGTGTGGGAGAGGATGGTAGAATTCCAGGTG
This sequence comes from Acinetobacter sp. XH1741, assembly GCF_041021895.1. Classification (NCBI taxonomy): domain Bacteria; kingdom Pseudomonadati; phylum Pseudomonadota; class Gammaproteobacteria; order Moraxellales; family Moraxellaceae; genus Acinetobacter; species Acinetobacter chenhuanii. Next base: position 514,810 of record NZ_CP157428.1, on the reverse strand, counting down.
TAGCGGTGAAATGCGTAGAGATCTGGAGGAATACCGATGGCGAAGGCAGCCATCTGGCCTAACACTGACGCTGAGGTGCGAAAGCATGGGGAGCAAACAGGATTAGATACCCTGGTAGTCCATGCCGTAAACGATGTCTACTAGCCGTTGGGGCCTTTGAGGCTTTAGTGGCGCAGCTAACGCGATAAGTAGACCGCCTGGGGAGTACGGTCGCAAGACTAAAACTCAAATGAATTGACGGGGGCCCGCACAAGCGGTGGAGCATGTGGTTTAATTCGATGCAACGCGAAGAACCTTACCTGGCCTTGACATAGTAAGAACTTTCCAGAGATGGATTGGTGCCTTCGGGAACTTACATACAGGTGCTGCATGGCTGTCGTCAGCTCGTGTCGTGAGATGTTGGGTTAAGTCCCGCAACGAGCGCAACCCTTTTCCTTATTTGCCAGCGAGTAATGTCGGGAACTTTAAGGATACTGCCAGTGACAAACTGGAGGAAGGCGGGGACGACGTCAAGTCATCATGGCCCTTACGGCCAGGGCTACACACGTGCTACAATGGTCGGTACAAAGGGTTGCTACACAGCGATGTGATGCTAATCTCAAAAAGCCGATCGTAGTCCGGATTGGAGTCTGCAACTCGACTCCATGAAGTCGGAATCGCTAGTAATCGCGGATCAGAATGCCGCGGTGAATACGTTCCCGGGCCTTGTACACACCGCCCGTCACACCATGGGAGTTTGTTGCACCAGAAGTAGCTAGCCTAACTGCAAAGAGGGCGGTTACCACGGTGTGGCCGATGACTGGGGTGAAGTCGTAACAAGGTAGCCGTAGGGGAACCTGCGGCTGGATCACCTCCTTAACGAAAGATTGACGATTGGTAAGAATCCACAACAAGTTGTTCTTCATAGATGTATCTGAGGGTCTGTAGCTCAGTTGGTTAGAGCACACGCTTGATAAGCGTGGGGTCACAAGTTCAAGTCTTGTCAGACCCACCATGACTTTGACTGGTTGAAGTTATAGATAAAAAGATACATGACTGATGATGTAAGCTGGGGACTTAGCTTAGTTGGTAGAGCGCCTGCTTTGCACGCAGGAGGTCAGGAGTTCGACTCTCCTAGTCTCCACCAGAACTTAAGAGAAGTTCGGATTACAGAAATTAGTAAATAGAGATTGAGATCTTGGTTTATTAACTTCTGTGATTTAAGTATCACGGTATTAAGCATGACCTGACGAAGGCATGTTTATTCATTAACAGATTGGCAAAATTGAGTCTGAAATAAATTGTTCACTCAATAACAAAGAGAGATGAAGTAATTCTGATCTTGGAGTTAATTGAGAACTAGCAAATTAACTGAATCAAGCGTTTTGGTATATGAATTTAGATTGAAGCTGTACAGTGTTTAAGTACACAGACAACAGATAGTAGCGATGAAGAATCGCACGGACAACACTCACTTGTAGGTGTTGACGACTGTTTGGGGTTGTATAGTCAAGTAATTAAGTGCATGTGGTGGATGCCTTGGCAGTCAGAGGCGATGAAAGACGTGATAGCCTGCGAAAAGCTCCGGGGAGGCGGCAAATATCCTTTGATCCGGAGATTTCTGAATGGGGGAACCCACCTACTTTAAGGTAGGTATTGCAACATGAATACATAGTGTTGCAAAGCGAACGAGGGGAAGTGAAACATCTCAGTACCCTTAGGAAAAGAAATCAATTGAGATTCCCTCAGTAGCGGCGAGCGAACGGGGATCAGCCCATTAAGTTATGTGTGTTTTAGTGGAACGCTCTGGGAAGTGCGAACGTAGAGGGTGATATTCCCGTACACGAAAGGGCACACATAATGATGACGAGTAGGGCGAGGCACGTGAAACCTTGTCTGAATATGGGGGGACCATCCTCCAAGGCTAAATACTCCTGACTGACCGATAGTGAACCAGTACCGTGAGGGAAAGGCGAAAAGAACCCCTGTGAGGGGAGTGAAATAGATCCTGAAACCGCATGCATACAAGCAGTGGGAGCCGACTTGTTCGGTGACTGCGTACCTTTTGTATAATGGGTCAGCGACTTATATTCAGTAGCGAGGTTAACCGTATAGGGGAGCCGTAGAGAAATCGAGTCTTAATAGGGCGTTTAGTTGCTGGGTATAGACCCGAAACCAGGCGATCTATCCATGAGCAGGTTGAAGGTTGGGTAACACTAACTGGAGGACCGAACCCACTGTCGTTGAAAAGCCAGGGGATGACTTGTGGATAGGGGTGAAAGGCTAATCAAGCCTGGTGATAGCTGGTTCTCCCCGAAAGCTATTTAGGTAGCGCCTCGGACGAATACCATAGGGGGTAGAGCACTGTTTCGGCTAGGGGGTCATCCCGACTTACCAAACCGATGCAAACTCCGAATACCTATGAGTACTATCCGGGAGACAGACTGCGGGTGCTAACGTCCGTAGTCAAGAGGAAAACAATCCAGACCGCCAGCTAAGGCCCCAAAATCATAGTTAAGTGGGAAACGATGTGGGAAGGCATAGACAGCTAGGAGGTTGGCTTAGAAGCAGCCACCCTTTAAAGAAAGCGTAATAGCTCACTAGTCGAGTCGGCCTGCGCGGAAGATGTAACGGGGCTAAAACTATGTGCCGAAGCTGCGGATTTGACATTAGTCAAGTGGTAGGGGAGCGTTCTGTAAGCCGATGAAGGTGTATTGAGAAGTATGCTGGAGGTATCAGAAGTGCGAATGCTGACGTGAGTAACGACAAAACGGGTGAAAAACCCGTTCGCCGAAAGACCAAGGGTTCCAGTCCAACGTTAATCGGGGCTGGGTGAGTCGACCCCTAAGGCGAGGCCGAAAGGCGTAGTCGATGGGAAATTGGTTAATATTCCAATACTTCTGTGTAATGCGATGAGAGGACGGAGAAGGTTAAGTCAGCCTGGCGTTGGTTGTCCAGGTGGAAGGATGTAGGTATGTATCTTAGGCAAATCCGGGGTACTCTATACTGAGATCCGATAGCAAGCTGTACTTGTACAGTGAAGTGGCTGATACCATGCTTCCAGGAAAAGTCTCTAAGCTTCAGTTACACAGGAATCGTACCCGAAACCGACACAGGTGGTCAGGTCGAGTAGACCAAGGCGCTTGAGAGAACTCTGCTGAAGGAACTAGGCAAAATGGTACCGTAACTTCGGGAGAAGGTACGCTGTTGTTGGTGATGGAACTTGCTTCCTGAGCTGATGACAGCCGCAGAAACCAGGCCGCTGCAACTGTTTATTAAAAACATAGCACTCTGCAAACACGAAAGTGGACGTATAGGGTGTGATGCCTGCCCGGTGCTGGAAGGTTAATTGATGGGGTTAGCGTAAGCGAAGCTCTTGATCGAAGCCCCAGTAAACGGCGGCCGTAACTATAACGGTCCTAAGGTAGCGAAATTCCTTGTCGGGTAAGTTCCGACCTGCACGAATGGCATAATGATGGCGGCGCTGTCTCCAGCAGAGGCTCAGTGAAATCGAAATCGCTGTGAAGATGCAGTGTACCCGCGGCTAGACGGAAAGACCCCGTGAACCTTTACTGCAGCTTGACACTGAACTTTGACCTTACTTGTGTAGGATAGGTGGGAGGCTTTGAAGTTGGAACGCTAGTTCCAATGGAGCCGTCCTTGAAATACCACCCTGGTAATGTTGAGGTTCTAACTCTGTCCCGTTATCCGGGACGAGGACCGTGTCTGGTGGGTAGTTTGACTGGGGCGGTCTCCTCCTAAAGAGTAACGGAGGAGTACGAAGGTGCGCTCAGCGTGGTCGGAAATCACGCGTAGAGTATAAAGGCAAAAGCGCGCTTAACTGCGAGACCCACAAGTCGAGCAGGTACGAAAGTAGGTCTTAGTGATCCGGTGGTTCTGTATGGAAGGGCCATCGCTCAACGGATAAAAGGTACTCTGGGGATAACAGGCTGATACCGCCCAAGAGTTCATATCGACGGCGGTGTTTGGCACCTCGATGTCGGCTCATCTCATCCTGGGGCTGAAGCAGGTCCCAAGGGTATGGCTGTTCGCCATTTAAAGAGGTACGCGAGCTGGGTTTAGAACGTCGTGAGACAGTTCGGTCCCTATCTACCGTGGGCGCTGGAAATTTGAGAGGATCTGCTCCTAGTACGAGAGGACCAGAGTGGACGAACCTCTGGTGTACCGGTTGTGACGCCAGTCGCATCGCCGGGTAGCTATGTTCGGAAGGGATAACCGCTGAAAGCATCTAAGCGGGAAGCCTACCTCAAGATAAGATTTCCCTAGGACTTTATGTCCTCTAAAGAGCCGTTCGAGACTAGGACGTTGATAGGTTGGATGTGGAAGCATAGCGATATGTGAAGCTGACCAATACTAATTGCTCGTGAGGCTTGACTATACAACACCCAAGCAGTTGTATATAAAGCATCAATCGATTCATTATCATACTAAGTAACTTGATTTAGTTATTCCACTAGTTAAAATGAACAAGTTCAGATTCAATCAGCCCATCTGTAAAGATTTGGAAAACGCATTGGCAGACAATAAGACCAAGGCAAGTATCCATAACAGTTGTGCTGGCGACCATAGCAAGAGTGAACCACCTGATCCCTTCCCGAACTCAGAAGTGAAACCTCTTAGCGCTGATGGTAGTGTGGGGTTACCCATGTGAGAGTAAGTCATCGCCAGCTCATTATTCAAACACCCCAATCTCAAAAGAGCTTGGGGTGTTTTTTTATGTGCGCGAAATAAATAAGAGCCCACTTTAAAATTAAGAAAATCCTTCTAAAGGTATTATTTTAACTGTCTACGTGCATGTTTTAGAGCTGTGCGTAGTCCTTCTTCAAGAGTGGGATGATAAAAAGGCTTTTCTAAGGTGAGCTGTGCTATAAATAATAAGCAAATTAATCTTTTAAATATTAAGAATAAAGGAAGAGCATCCATGATAATTTATGGCGATGTAGGTTCAGGCAACTGTTATAAAATTAAATTATTACTTTCCTTATTGAATATTAAACATAGATGGATTCATGTTGATATTTTAAAAAAAGATACTCAAACGGCAGAATTCTTGTCCTTAAATCCAAATGGAAAAATACCTGTATTAGTCTTGGATGATGGTCGTGTTTTAAGTCAATCTAATGCTATTTTAGGTTACTTAGCTGAGGAAACAAAATTCATTCCTACAGATCCTTATATTAAGGCAAAAATGTATCAGTGGATGTTCTTTGAACAATATAGCCATGAACCATTTATTGCAGTTGCTCGTTTTATTAATAAATATTTAGGCTTACCTCTAGAAAGAACTGAGGAATATCATAATTTACAACCAAAAGGCCATAAAGCACTATCTATTATGGATAAAGCTTTAGTAGAGCATGACTATCTCGTTGGAAATCAATTTACCATTGCTGATATTGCCTTATATGCGTACACGCATATCGCTGAAGAAGGTGGCTTCGATTTAAACTTATATCCAAATATTCAAGCATGGTGTCAAAGAATTCAGAAACACCCGAAATATGTGAGTATGGTTGAATAAAAAAGAGCTCTTACAGAGCTCTTTTTTATTCGAAAGATTTGCTACGAATTCTGATTTAAAAATGTGCTTCTAAGCCAACGTAAGGACCTTTAAACTCAAATTTAAGATCATTGTTATCGTAATCATCTAAGTCAATATTGAGTACACGGTAGCCAGCTTTCAAGCCTAAATCGACAACTAAATTATCGACGAACTTATACTTCACTTCTGCTAATGCATCTGTAATTTTTGCATCATTAAAGTTCGTATGGGTCGCTTCACCTTTAGCGCTTAAACCTGTGAATGGAAGTTTTACTTCGCCTGATAAATAAGCAATAGGATAAGTTTTATCAATATCTATGCGTTTACCTGTATAAGCTGTAATGTCACCATTTAATACAGTTGCACCAAGACCAGCATCTACACTTACAATATTATCTAGTAACTCGTAGTAAAGAATAAAATCACTATGATCTAAATTAATTTTATAGTTAGATTGACCTAGAGTTTCTGACTTAGTTTGTGTATCTAGATTTACATAACGAATTTTGGCATTTGGAATAAATGGAATCGGATGCTCAAAAGAGAGTGAAAGCTGAGCGCTGCCTTTTCGGTCTAGGTCTTGATCATCGGGTAATTGTGAGGACATATTTGCTTTACCATCGTAAAACCAATAACCAACATCTCCTTTCACCCCTATAAAATCTGCTTGTGCTAATCCACTTAGGCTCATCCCAAGCGCTAGAAAAGACATTTTTAATATTTTCATCGTGACATCCTAAGAAAAGAAAACGTTGTGCGCATAATATAGATATCTATATGGTTATGCATTGATGAAAATTAGGATATAAAGAATTTCGGTTTTTTTAATTTCACTAAATTCTCTATTTATTTGATTTTTATTTAAAAATAAATAGTTTTTCGTGGATCTAATTTTTGAAGTTTTAGTATAAGTTTTGTGAAATGAACCAATAATTTTTACTTCTACTCATCCAAGAAATTAGTTGATATATCTACTTTATTGAATAGAAAATAATTTAAAAAATAGAAAATATCACTATATATAATGATCTAACATTCTGCTTTAGAACATGAATGTGAGCTAAAAAATAAACCCATAAAATAAGAATTTTTTAAAAAAACGTAAAATTTCAGACGGAAATTACAGTAAAAATAAATAAAAACAGGTATTGTTCAGCTATATAGGGGCAAAAAATGGACAAAAATCTTTAAGGAAGAGTTTTCTATTTTTGCTTGTTTGTAATGAAAATAAAAATGCTCAAAAGGTGCCTTTTATTCTCAATCAAACACAAAAGTAATCTTTGGTTCTTTTTTTGCGTGCGGAATAACAATCAACAAAAGCAGTAAAAATAAGTAATTTTTTAATATTAGGTGTTTTATGACAGATACTCGTGAAAACTGGACGTCACGATCTGGTTTTATTATCGCAGCCGTTGGTTCGGCTGTAGGCTTAGGTAATATTTGGCGTTTCCCCTACGTTGCATATGAAAATGGTGGTGGCGCGTTTCTTATTCCTTATTTATTGGCACTCATTACTGCTGGTTTACCGTTATTATTTTTAGATTATGCGGTAGGGCATCGTAGTACGGGTTCCCCTCCTAAAGCATATCGTGCCTTATTTAAAGGCGGAGAAACATTAGGTTGGTGGCAGGTTTGTGTCTGTATCATCATTGGTTTGTACTACGCAAGTGTACTGACTTGGGCTGGTAGTTATATTTATTTTTCTATTGGTCAGATGTGGGGAGGTGATCCGGAAGGTTTCTTCTTCAATACCTACTTACAAACCTCAAAAGCTACGGGCTTTGATTTACAGTTTGTAAGTCATCTATTTTGGCCAATTGTAGGAATTTGGGCACTCACTTTAATCATTTTATATGGTGGAGTGAAAAAGGGTGTTGAATTATCTAATAAGATTTTCATGCCTTTATTGTTTATTTTATTCACTATTTTAGTGATCCAATCATTGCGTTTACCAGGTGCGGTACAAGGTTTAAATGCTTTCTTTACACCGAACTGGTCTGCCATGATGGACTATAAGGTCTGGTTAGCAGCCTATGGTCATACTTTCTTTTCACTCTCTGTAGGTTTCGGGATTATGGTGACCTATGCGTCCTACCTAAAACCAAAAACAAATTTAACAGGTTCGGGTCTTATTGTTGGTTTTGCGAATGCATCGACAGAGATTCTGGCAGGTATTGGCATCTTTGCAGCGCTTGGCTTTATGGCACATGCAGCAGGTACTGAAGTTAAAGATGTGGTGAGTGGCGGTATTGGGCTCGCATTTATTGCTTTCCCTAAAATTATTTCAAGTTTAGGGTCTGGTGCTGATTTATTCGGTCTTTTGTTCTTCTCTTCATTATTCGTTGCCGGTATTTCTTCAATGGTCAGTATTTTGGAAGTACCTATTGCTGCAATGCAAGACAAGTTGAAGTGGGGGCGTAAAAAAGCTGTAACCATTATCGGTGGTGGTAGTGCACTCGTTTCAATTATTTTATTCTCAAGTGTAAATGCGATTAAGCTAGTTGATATTGTTGACCACTTTATCAATAACATTGGGATTATTGGTGGTGCATTATTATCGATCATTAGCGTAGCTTGGTTTAAGCGCTCAGCACTTAAAGAGCTTCGTGATCATGTAAACCGTATCTCAACCATTCAATTGGGTAAAGGCTGGGACTTCACTTTAACAGTCATTACTTCTTTAATCTTATTAACAACACTCTCTATGACTGTTTTTAATTTGATCAAAAATGGCTATGATACTTATAGTATGAGCTTACAAGGTATCTTTGGCTGGGGCAGTGTGATTTTCTGTGCAGTCGTTGCTATCGTGTTAAGTAAAATGAAAGATCGCTAGGAGGATAATATAATGAATACTTCGGCAATCGTGATGTTGATAATTTCGATGGTGTTCGTATGGGGTGGACTCGCTTTATCCATCTTACATTTATCGAAGCATCCTGAAGAATTAGATGAAGTTTTAGAAGAAGTAAAAGACCAGCATACACTTTGATGCTGGCCTAGTAGAAAAGCAGGCATAAAGCCTGCTTTTTTTATGCAATTTTCTGAATTTTACAATAATAAAATCCATCACCCGCCTGCTCTTGTGGCAGCAATTGGCGACCATGGGTTTGCTCAATTCCCCAAGTTGCTTCAATTTTAATTTCTTTTGCATCTGGATGTTCTGCAAAGAAGTCGATCATCTGTTGTTCATTTTCAGCTTTTAAAATTGAACAGGTGATGTAGAGCAGTGTGCCGCCAACTTTAATTTGTTGCCACATGTGTTCCAAAATCTGCTTTTGTAGCTCAATGGTTTGCGCTATATCGGTAGATTGACGCAATAGACGTATATCAGGATGACGTCGAATTACGCCTGTCGCAGAACAAGGTGCATCAAGCACAATACAATCTACAGATTGAGCAGGAGTCCATTTGGTTGCATCTGCTGCCAAAATTTCAGTATGACTTTGATCTAGCGCCAGTCGGTTTAAGTTTTCAGTGACACGGACTAAACGACTCGCATCCTGATCAATGGCAATTAACTGTGCTGGTTTAAATTTTTCCAGCAAGTGAGCTGTTTTACCGCCTGGAGCAGCACAAGCATCAATGATCGTTTTATTATTTAAGTCGGGTAATATGCTTGCACACAGCTGAGCATGTTCATCTTGTACAGAGAACCACCCCTGTTCAAAACCTGGCAACTGAGTAATTTGTACAGATTGTTCAAGAACAATGCCCGCTTCAGACAGAGTACATGCACGCGCCTGAATGTCTAAACTTTGTAGTTTTGCTAAATAAGCATCTCGGCCAATATGGCGTTGGTTTACCCGTAAAGTTAAAGGTGCAACTTGTTTTAACGATTGGCAGAGAGCTTCGGTTTGTTCACCCCAATCCTTTTTTAAGCGTTTAAAAAGCCAACTTGGTAAGCCGTGTGCTTGCTGTAAACCTTGTTCGAATTCATCAGTTTCACGAGTAGCTCGGCGCAAAATAGCATTTACAATACCACTAAGAGCAGGGAAACCAAGTTGTTTAGTCGCATCTACTGTTTCCGAGATGGCGGCGTGAGCAGCAATACGTGTGCATAAAACTTGATAAAGGCCAACGTATAGGCAGGTTTCTACTGTCTCATTGTTTAAAGGTTTGCTGAGCAAAGGTAAGCTAATTGATTTAAGTGCAAACCATTGGCGCAATGTACCTAAAACCAGCTCATGAAACAAAGCACGGTCGCGCTCTGCGACTTGATTGAGCTGTGTATTTAAAATACTAGCCAATGATTGCCCTTGCTGTACTTTTAATAAGGTCTGGACGACTTGAGCGCGCAGGTTAAACCGTGATGTATTTGAAGTAACCTGACTCATGGCAGAATTTGTCCTACATGAAGTTTTTGAGTTTGGGCAATTTGTTGAGCATTCATTGCTTTACCACCCGGCCATTGCACACTAGTTAGGCAAATAAATGAATCTTCGCCACAAGCCACATGTACGCCTAGTTTATCAATTGCAATAATTTCACCAGCTTGCGCATTTACTTTGCTTTGACTAGAAATTGTTGAGTTCCAGACACGCAGCGCATTATTTTCATCTAACTGAATGAAGGCAACTGGCCAAGGGTTAAATGCACGAATATTTCGGTCAATTTGAATAGCATCAATTGACCAATCAATACGCGCTTCTGACTTTACAAGTTTATGAGCATAGACCGTTAAACTTTCATCTTGAACTTCGCGTTCTGCCAAATATTTTTGTAGTGTTTCTTCCGACTCGAGTACTGCACAAATCGCTGTTGCACCTTGATCTGCAAGTTTGTCATGTAAAGTGGCAGATGTATCTTCGGCTGTGATTGGGCAATAGGTTTTATACATCATATCGCCTGTGTCTAAACCGGCAGCCATCTGCATGATCGTAATACCTGTTTCTTCATCGCCTGTTGCAATGGCACGCTGAATTGGTGCTGCTCCACGCCAGCGTGGTAGTAGCGAGCCGTGAATATTTAAACAGCCATATTTTGGTGTATCGAGTACAGCTTGTGGAAGAATTAAGCCATACGCTGCAACCACCATAACATCAGCGCCCAAAGCTGCGAGTTCTTGCTGAGCCGCTAAACCTTCTTCTGTTGAGGCTTTAAAATGAAGCGGTTGATAAACAGGAATATCATGTTCAAGTGCAAGCTGTTTTACAGGAGATGGCGTTAATTTTTGACCACGACCTGCTTTACGGTCTGGTTGGGTATAAACCGCGATAATTTCATGAGGAGTTTTTAATAAAGCCGCCAATGCTATTGCAGCAAATTCGGGGGTGCCAGCAAAAATAATTTTCACAAATGCAATCCAAAAAGAGTTTAACGCTAGTATACGTGAAAAACGATTGAAGCCCTAAACTCATGGCGATTGAGCATTTTAGTTTTTAAATAGTGAACAAAAAATTATTGAAAAAATTTTATTGATAAAAAAAGGTTATAAAAAAATAAAAAATTATTCATGTAAGTTTTGCTAAATATTGACTGAGTATTATCGTTCTTGGCTTTCCCAATATTATTTGCTTCTATAGAATGGAGAATGATCAAATTATGATGATGAGTCAATATTCCGACTGATCTAACGCTATATCAGTATCATTCAGCCAGAGTGGAAGTCATTTCACTCAAGCACAACTTGTTGGAAACACAAATGCCTGACTATCGTTCAAAAACATCGACACACGGAAGAAATATGGCTGGCGCACGTGGCTTATGGCGTGCAACAGGAATGAAAGATGAAGATTTCGGCAAACCAATTATTGCAGTGGTCAACTCATTTACCCAATTTGTTCCAGGCCATGTACATCTAAAAGATCTAGGGCAACTTGTCGCAGCAGAAATTCAGGCAGCAGGTGGTGTTGCTAAAGAGTTCAATACAATTGCAGTAGATGACGGGATCGCAATGGGGCATGATGGCATGCTTTATTCATTACCATCGCGTGATTTGATTGCGGACTCAGTTGAATATATGGTCAATGCACATTGCGCCGACGCAATGGTGTGTATTTCTAACTGTGACAAAATTACACCGGGAATGTTGATGGCTGCAATGCGTCTGAATATTCCTGTCGTTTTTGTGTCTGGCGGCCCAATGGAAGCTGGTAAGGTTAAATTCCGCGGTAATGAAAAAGCGATTGACCTTGTAGATGCCATGGTTGTTGCGGCTGATGAAAGTTATACAGACGAAGAAGTTGAAGAATTTGAACGTTCGGCATGTCCAACCTGTGGTTCTTGTTCAGGTATGTTCACTGCAAACTCAATGAACTGTTTAACAGAAGCTTTAGGTTTATCTTTACCTGGGAATGGTTCGATTGTTGCGACCCATGCTAACCGTAAGAAATTATTCTTAAAAGCGGGTCAGCTTATTGTTGAGTTGGCTAAGCGCTATTACGAACAAAACGATGCAAGTATTTTGCCTCGTTCAATTGCCACTAAAGCTGCTTTTAAAAATGCAATGACGCTTGATATTGCAATGGGTGGTTCAACCAATACTGTTCTGCACTTATTGGCTGCGGCGAGTGAAGCTGAAGTTGATTTTACAATGGATGATATTGACGAATTATCACGTCGAGTACCAGTACTTTCAAAAGTAGCACCAGCAAAACAAGACGTTCATATGGAAGATGTTCACCGTGCAGGTGGCATCATGGCCATTTTAGGCGAGCTTGATCGTGCGAAGTTACTTGATGTTTCAGTACCGACTGTACATGAGAAAACTTTAAAAGATGCATTAGATAAGTGGGATATTATCCGCACTGAAGATGCTAATGTATATGAGTTCTATCGTTCGTCTCCAGGCGGCGTTCCAACCCAAGTTGCGTTCTCACAAAATCGTTACTATTCAACTTTAGATGGCGACCGTGAAAAAGGCGTTATTCGTAATGCAGAACATGCATTCTCTAAAGATGGTGGTTTAGCAGTTCTATACGGCAACATCGCGCTTGATGGCTGTATCGTAAAAACTGCGGGTGTAGATGAATCGATCTTGAAATTTACGGGTACAGCGCGTGTATTTGAAAGCCAAGATGCAGCTGTAGATGCAATTTTGGGTCATGATATTAAAGCTGGCGATGTAGTTGTTATTCGTTACGAAGGTCCACGTGGTGGTCCGGGCATGCAAGAAATGCTTTACCCAACCAGCTATCTTAAATCGAAAGGTTTAGGAAAAGACTGTGCATTGGTAACGGATGGTCGTTTCTCTGGTGGTTCATCAGGTCTGTCAATTGGTCACGTTTCGCCAGAAGCTGCTGAAGGCGGTGCAATTGGTTTGGTTGAAGATGGCGATACCATTGAAATTGATATTCCAAACCGTACCATTCATTTGAACGTTGATGATGCGACTATGGCGCACCGTCGTACAGTTCAAGAAGCGAAAGGCTGGCATCCGAAAGAAGAACGTAAACGTAAAGTATCAAAAGCGTTAAAAGTTTATGCAATGCATACAACAAGTGCAGCAAAAGGAGCTGTACGCGTTTTATAAAATATTCAATTTAAATAATTGAGTAGGAATCATGCACCTATTAACACGATGAATTGTTATCATGTTATGGGTGCATTTTTTTATGTCTGGTAAAAAAAATCGGCTTGTAGAAAAAGGTGTTTTCAGATCATTCTAGGGGTTTGTCATAAAATGGTGATAAAATCTTCACCTATGCAGAACCTCGCGAAATACATGACATATTTTCTGCGCGAACTCCGGGAGTCATCTTTCCATCTCGACTCCTGTTTCACCTTGCACTATGATCAAAATAATTTTTGATCTTGCTTAGGATTTATTTTTTAGAGGCACTACTCATGTCACTGCTACGCCGTTGGTTTGACCCTATCCGATCGAGCTGGTTTTACCAAAAGCCTTCTCGTCAAGCGGTGTTACCCACGGAAAATGGTTTAAGTATTTATTTACGACTTGATGATGTGTATAGCTATCTAGCTGTTCAGCAATTGTCTCAATTAGATGAAATTTTAAGTGATGAACTTAAGCCTTTAAAAATTATTATTTCTCATACGGCTTCTGAACCTCCTAATAGTATGACGCATGAGGAGTGGCAGCATTATTGTTTAAATGATGCCAAAATTTTAGCAAAACAGCACCGTTTTGCTTTTGATGAGTTTCCAGAAATCCCAAGCCAAGAAGCTTTAAAACAAGCCACAGTTATATTAAGAAGAACCCCATTACAGGGTCAAAATTTCTTACATTTACTTGAAGATATTTTTCACATGCTTTGGCAACAACAATATGGAAAGTTACGTACTTTACATGCCATGGCAGTGAAGCATCAGGTTCCACAGCATTTTCCAGAACGTATTTTTACAGATGAGTCTGTTCCAGCGGCATACTTTGAATTTGGTGGTCGTAAATATCACGCAGTAGATGATTTATTACGTTTAACTCGCCGCTTAAAACAACAAAAATTACTGACGGGTAATCCGATTTTTTTAATTAATCATATCGAGTGGCGTGAGCATTTAATTAATGATGCTGAGGCGCTTAATGAAATTCAGTCTCTTCATCCTGAGCTTGATGTATTTATTGCTTTAGAAGATCCGATGAGCTGGTTGCTTCTTGCTTATATTAAAGAAGAACTCGCAGACTATTATGATATTCAGTTAAAAGTCTATCCACTGAGCTACCAAGGGCGTGACTGGTTTGACTGGAGCTTGGCAACACGTGTTTCTAAACGGACAGAGGTTGCTTTTACACCTTTTTGCCGTCCTACCGAAGAAACCACGCTTGAGATGGCAAAGCTTTTCTATAGTGTGTCTGAAGGTCAGCAACTCGAAACAATTTTTACGATTTTGCAAGCTGTTTGGACCAAAGGAAAAGACTTATCTTTCCAAAGACATTTCCAAGAGTTACAGCAACAGCTTGGTATTGAGCAGTTAACCGAGCAGGACGTCCCTTCGGTTTTGGCACAAAATGATGCGCTTTGCAAAGATAAGCATCAGCCTGATTTGCCAGTTTTAGAATTACGTATTGATGGGCAAAGCTATGTATTTAATAGCTTGTATCGAGTTTGGATGATTGAAAGTATTTTTAGCAATGTATTAGAAGAAAAATATAAAACGGCCTCAACTTTTAATTGAGGCCCACTCCCAAAAACAAGAATAGGGCAAAACCTGTTTTTTCCGTAGCATAACCATGTAGGGAATCGGAGATAAACAGTGACATTTCTAGCAATTATTATGGTGGTGTTTGCCTTTGCTGGCATGATTAAAGGCATGATTGGCTTAGGTTTGCCCGCGGTATCGATGGGCTTGCTCACTATTGCGATGAGCCCTTTTCAAGCGGCATCTCTTTTAATTGTTCCTTCTATGGTCACAAATGTCTGGCAGCTTTTTGCCGAAGGCCATGTATGGGCTTTTGTTCGCCGTTTCTGGACTTTGCTTGTAGGCATTGTGGTGGGCTCAATATGGAGCTTTCTACCCACTTTAAGTCAAAGTCATGGGCACAGTAGTGAGATTTTATTAGGCTGTATGTTGGCCTTATATGGGCTTTATGGTCTATGTGTGAAAAAGCTGCCCCATTTAGGAAAGTATGAGCGCTGGTTATCGCCGATTATTGGATATATTGGTGGCGCAGTCACTGTAGCTACAGGGGTTATTATTATTCCTATCGTCCCTTATTTACAGTCTTTGCATTTAAAACGTGATGAGTTGGTTCAGGCTCTGGGATTAACGTTTACTGTCTCTACGATTTGTCTTGCAGTGTTTTTACACCACAACCCTATGTCGGGAATAACGCTGGATTATCGTTTATCTTTTGCTGCTTTATTGGCTGCGTTAGTTGGAATGTGGATCGGTAAAAAAATCCGTTATCGACTAAACGAGCAGTTATTCCGCCGTATCTTTTTTATAGGGTTGATGTCATTAGGACTCTATATGATTTTTCACTGAGTCAAATTTCTAAGGGCGATTCTCTAATAAAAAATCTGCAAATTGCTGATAACGACTAGGCAGCTGATTAAAATTTTGTGTGGCTAGAAGTAGTTTGCGGTTTGCCCAAGCACCTAGTAATTGGATGGAGTGAAAATCGTAGTCTGATTGCAAACGCTGAGCAGCACGCGCCGGCATAATCGCAACTCCAACACCCTTGGCAACAACCTCAGCAATAGCGCCAAAGTTCGGTAAGCGTAAACGGTACTGTATGTTAAAGCCTAATAACTTGGCTTGGGTTTCAATGGACTGCTGTAATGAATGATGGGGCTTAAGCCCAATAAAACCATAGTTTAGAGCATCTACCAAATTTAACTGTTGGTATTGAGCTAAGTTGTGGGTAGTAGGGCAAATCAGAACTAAGGGGTCGCTTGCAAATTCTTTAGTTTGCAAATGCTTCGTATTAAAGAAACTCGAGACCAGTCCCAAGCTTGCTACGCCTTGTGTCAATGCTTCTACAATTTCTGAGCTTTCTGCTTCGTGCAAATCGATATTCATCTCTGGATAAAGCACCAGATATTGTGGCAATAAAGTAGGCAGATATTCACTTTGAGCAGAGGAATTACACCAGAGTGTTAATGCTTGTGTTGTAGGTGGCCTAAAACGCTGCATTTCTTGTTCGAGTTGATCTTTTTGTGCTAAAAGCTGACGAGCATGCTCTACAAATGCATGTCCAGCCGTGGTGAGTTCTACGCCAGTAGTCTGACGAATAAATAACGGCGTCTCAAAATATTGTTCGAGTTTTTTAATACGTTCGCTTGCCGCTTGAAGAGAAATAGCAGAGCGGTCAGCACCTTTGGTTAGACTACCTGTAGAGACAATATGAAGAACCAGCTGTAAATCAAAAAAATCAAAACGCATGATATGAACGTATTGAAACGCAAAAATTTATCATACTAAAAAGCGATGAAAAAAGGCAGCTTTCGCTGCCTTTTTGAATTTAGGTTTTATCTTTTAAACTAAATAGCCAATTTAAAATAATGGCTGCAAAAGTTGCGGTACCGATACCGCCTAAATTGAAATTACCAAATACCAATTCAAAGTTTCCGGCACCTAAAATAATGGTGACCGAAGCTACAATCAGATTTTTATTGTTTGAAAAATCAACTTTGTTTTCAATCCAAATCTTTGCGCCAGCAATGGTAATTAAACCAAATACCACAATAGATGCGCCAGTAAGTACTGCACTTGGGATGGTACTAATCACTGCACCAAATTTTGGAGATAACCCTAAGAAAATTGCAAAGATCCCTGCAATGACAAAGACAATGGTTGAATACACACGAGTGACAGCCATGACACCAATGTTTTCACCATAAGTTGTCATACCGGGTGCACCTACACCACCAGAGAGTGTGGTTGCCAAGCCATCTGCTACAAATGCTTTACCTAATTGGGGTGTTAGGTTTTCGCCAGTCATTGCACCTACTGCTTTAATATGCCCTAAGTTTTCTGCCACTAAAATAAGTGCAACTGGTGCGATAATTAAAATAGCCTTGGTATCAAAAGTAGGGTGCGAAAAGCTTGGGATTCCAAACCATGTAGCAGCTGCGATCTGGCTAAAATCGATTGGTTTGCCTAAACTTAAGCCATTGCTGGCGATGGCGTAAATGACATAGGCCAAGACTAAACCGATCAATAGGAGTAGACGCTGTAATAAACCGCGCGTAAAGACCGCAATACTACCCATACAAAGTACAGTAATTAAAGCCATCCACATTTCAAATGGCTGACCTGCAACACCTTTAATAGTAACAGGTGCAAGGTTTAGACCGATAATCATAACAATGGCGCCAGTCACAACAGGTGGCATGAGTTTTTCAATCCAGCGTGTACCAGTGAGCATGACAATAAAACCGATAAGTGCATAAAAAATACCGCACGCTACGATTCCACCTAACGCTATAGATAGATTTGGATTTGCACCCGAACCTGTAATATGTCCAGTCGCTGCTGCAACAACACCAATAAAGGCAAAACTCGATCCTAAATAACTTGGAACACGTCCCCCTGTCATTAAAAAGAACAGGATGGTACAGATGCCAGACATTAAAATAGCAAGGTTAGGGTTAAAGCCCATGAGTAATGGTGCTAGAACAGTAGATCCAAACATGGCAAATGTATGTTGGATACCTAAAATGGCACTTTGAACTGGTGGGAGATATTCATTGGTAGAGACCGGTCGATGGTCAACATCACCTTGGTAAGGCTGCCATTTTGGAAACCAGTTGGACATAAAATAAGCTCATTATTCTTTAATTGGTGCAATGATACTCTTTCTTGGGAAAGCATTTAATCTCTAGAGAGCAGTATGTGAGTGAAAAGCAATTGTTTTTTAACGATTGGTATAATTTTAAGAATTCTAAATATAAGGAATTAGTTATTTTTTTATAATAATGCTTAATTTTATGATTTTTAAAAAATATTTAAAAAAATAGAAAATCCGAGAAAATTTATGAAAAATGGGGAACTTTGCAAGTAAAAAGCAGCACATCAGTGATGTACTGCTTTGTCAAACAATCGGTAAAAACAGTTTAGCCTGTATTACGTAGACCAGCAGCAATACCCGCAATACTTACCATCAGTGCATGATCAACAGGGGTGTGTTCTGCCTGACGCTCCGCGAGATAATCGCGGCGACGCTTCATCAGTTCTGCCTGTAAAAGATGCAAAGGAAGTAAATACGGTTTACGAACCTGCATAGATTGATCAAGAACTTCATTGTTGCTTAGTAGTTTTGATTCATCTTTTAATGCAAGTAGGGTTTCAACAGCATCTTTTAAACGCTGACGTAACTGGTTGCCGAGCACTTTTAAATCTTCATCTTCAGTCAAATGAGACTCGTAATAGAGTGCAATGTTGGCATCGGATTTAGACAATACCATTTCCAGCATATCAATGAGCGTCTGGAAATAAGGCCATTGCTGAAGCATTTCATCTAAAGTTGCTTTTTGCTGATCGGCAATCACTTCATTAATGGCTGCGCCAGTACCTAACCAAGCAGGCAACATTAAACGGATTTGAGTCCATGCAAATACCCATGGAATCGCACGTAAAGACTCAATGCCACCACTAACTTTACGTTTTGCTGGACGCGAGCCTAGAGGTAGCATTTGTAACTCAAGCTCAGGTGTGACAGTACGTAAATATTTCACAAAATGTGGATTTTCACGCACTGTTTGACGATAAACCTTCACAGAATGATCTGTCATACGGTTCATGAGTTCCCGCCATTCAGCCTTAGGCTCAGGTGGTGGCAACAATGTCGCTTCAAGTGTTGCTGCGGTATAGATTTCAAGGTTTTGCATCGCAATACCTTCTAGACCGAATTTGAAGCGGATCATTTCACCTTGTTCTGTTACACGAATTGCACCAGAGATTGAGCCTGGTGGCTGTGAAAATAGTGCTTGTTGAGTTGGGGCACCACCACGGCTAATTGAGCCACCACGGCCATGGAACAGAGTTAACTGCACGCCGTGAATACGAGCGATTGCTGTTAGCTCTTCTTGAGCACGATATTGCGCCCAGTTGGCAGACATGAATCCGGCATCTTTTGCGGAGTCGGAGTAACCAATCATGACCTCGTGTTTACCTTGAATATGCTGTTTATACCAATGCATATTGAACAGCGTATTCATGGTAGTGGCAGCGCCATCTAAATCTTTTAGAGTTTCAAATAGAGGCACGACACGTAAAGGGTGCTGAATGCCCGCTTCTTTTTGCAATAACAATACGGCTAAAACATCGCTCGGATATTCAGCCATAGAAATAATATAAGCCCCTAAAGATTCAGGTGGTTGGTCTGCCAAAGTACGCATGGTTGCAAATACTTCTTGAACATCTGGGTGACCAATCAAACTACCTTCTGGTTCGTTAATATATTTTGGTAAAAGCGGGCGTTTACTTTGTAACTCCTGAATCAGGAAGTTTTGGCGTGCTTGCTCAGTCCATGACTCAAAATTACCTAAACCTAAATACTCGGTAATGGCAGAAATGGCTTGGCGATGACGACCTGATTCTTGGCGAATATCGAGTTTAAGTAGTTCAATACCAAAACAGTTCACACGGTAAATAAAGTCGAGTAGTTGACCATTCGCAATTTCAGGTAGGTTGCTGTCAATTAAAGAGCGATAGCACAGCAATAGCGGTTGTAAAAGCTCATCTTTACTTTTAATGACATTGCTGTCGTCTGCTTCTAAGCCTTGCAAACGCTGAGCTAACCAGTGGCGAGTCGCTTTTAAGCGTTCTCGTGTCGCACGTAAATATTCACGATAAGGTTCTGCATGTTGGCTACCAATGGCCTGAATCATTTCTTCAGAACAAGTCTGAATTGAAAGCTCCCAACGTAAGTTTTCAATATCTCTGAGGTACAGGTCAGCTGCTTGCCAGCGTGATAACCACAAGACTTCTTGCGTAATTTGATGGGTAACATTTGGGTTACCATCACGGTCTCCGCCCATCCAAGACGCGAAACGTACTGGTGCAATGTTGAGTGGTAAGTTTTGTTGGCAATTGTCTTGCACCAACTCATTTAATTCACGAATAAATTTAGGAACAGCATTCCAAAGCGTTTGCTCAATGGTTGCAAAGCCCCATTTTGCCTCATCGACAGGAGTTGGGCGGTGCTGACGGATTTCATCTGTTTGCCATGCCGAACTAATTTGCTGTTTTAAGTTGGCAAGTGCATTTTGACGTTCGCGTGGGGTGAGTTTTTGCTGATCAAGCTGCGATAGGCAAGCATTGATATCGTCATATTTTTGAATCAGGGTACGACGACTTACTTCAGTTGGGTGCGCCGTAAGGACGAGTTCAATATTTAAATCACAAATTTGCTGGAACAGTTTTTCTGTCGAAATACTTTTATCTTTAAATTTTTGAAATAAGTGAACCAGTGGGTTTGGAGAGTTAGCCTCCGAATCAAACTCTGCCTGTCTGCGGCTACGCACCACATGGTATTGCTCGGCAATATTGGCAAAATTGAGGAAGTGAGAAAAAGCGCGGGTAAGAGGTAATAGCTCTTCGTCGGGCAGTTCTAAAAATAATTGTTCTAATTGCTTTTCGGCTTCAGCTTGACCATCACGTGCACCTTTGGCAAGTGCACGGATTTGCTCGATCTGATTAAACAGTTCTTGTCCTGCATGTTGTTTTAGGGTTTCACCTAACAAATTACCAAGTAAGCGGACATCCTCACGCAGTGGCGCATCGATTTGCTGAACCATGCTATTTTTCTCCTGTTCTTATTCTTATCGAATATAGCGCGATTAACGAACATTCCAAGCTTTGAGCGTAAGAAAATGTGAATTTTTGCTTAAAAAATAACATTTAATTCGCTTATAGCGGCTTGAACGAGGGCATGCACTCAGTGCAACTTTTGACAATCGGACTTTGGTTTAATTCCAATACTTGAGCAAGAATAAAGTGATTGCATCGTGAATAATTTGCTCAAGCTCTTGTGCAGTAGGTACAGCAATAATTCTAAGTAGAACCTTATGGTGACGTACACCAAGCAACAAAGTTAAAAGAAGCTCTGTTTGATAAGTCGGGTCATCGGCTTGAATAAAACCTAATTCAGCCGCTTGTTGAAAGAATGCAGCCAACTGATTTTGAAGTCGGGTATGAGATGCATTAAAAAACTGTTCAGCCAATGGGCTTTGTTCTGCTGCAAGCTCAAATAATACATGTTCAAGCTTGAGTGCTTCAGGTGAATAAATAATTTGTAAGGCACGTGAACACACAGTAAAAAGGGCTTGATAAAAGTCTGCTGATGCATCTAATTCAAATTGTTTAGTATTCAGCGTCTCTTCGCATGTTTGTTGAATGGCACAGATAAACAGGTTTGCTTTATCTTGAAAGTGATTATAAACAGTGAGTTTAGTAACACCTGCTTCCTGTGCAATCTGGTTCATGCTCGTACCGTGATAGCCGGATTTTAAAAAAATAGCTTTAGCGGCCTGTAGGATACGAGCACGTTTTTCCAGATCTTTAGGGCGACCACTTTGATTAACTGTTTGCACAAAACCCTCTAATAAAACTTCAAAAAAATAAATATTTATAAGTTTTTCTTTAATTAATGTACCCATGGGTATATTAATTAAAAAACAAACAAACTATTATGCAAGCATATTGTGCCTTAAAAAACCAGTTTGAATAAGAGCGATAAGATATGAATCTGTTAAAACCTCTCATCATGAGTATGGTGATTGTTTGCACGGTCACATTAATGGGGTGTAGTAAAGAGGCTCCCAAAACAGAAGAAATACCCTATGTGATGGTGACGCAACCTTCGACCACACTAAACGAACTAAAAAGTTATGCAGGCGATGTACAGGCTCGACAACAAACAGCCTTGGCATTTCGTGTGGGTGGACAAGTTACGGCTCGCTATGTAGATGTAGGAGACCGAGTTAAAGTTGGGCAAGTGTTAGCAAAACTCGATGTAGCAGATGCACAGCTACAATTAAATGCTGCCAAAGCCCAATTACAGAACGCACAAGCAGCAGCGAAAACAGCATCGGATGAACTTAAACGTTTTCAACAATTATTACCTGTAAATGCAGTAAGCCGTTCACAATTTGATACGGTCAAAAATCAGTACGACGCGGCGCAAGCAGCTTTACAACAAGCCCGCTCTAACTATGAAGTTTCTGCAAACCAAACTGGTTATAACCAACTTGTTTCTAATAAAAACGGGGTGATTACAGCGCGGAATATAGAAATTGGACAAGTCGTTGCAGCAGGGCAAGCGGCATATCAATTGGCAATTGATGGTGAACGTGAAGTGGTCATCGGCGTACCAGAACAAGCTGTTGCCGAGATTAAAGTGGGGCAAGCGGCGTGGATTACCTTGTGGTCTAAACCGAATGAAAAATTTGCCGGATATGTCCGCGAAGTTTCTCCTGCGGCTGATCAGTCCCGCACCTTTACGGTCAAAGTTGCACTCAAAGAAGGTCAATCTACTATTCAGCTTGGGCAAAGTGCGCGTGTATTTTTTAGCTCGACTAAAGCTAATGTGATGAGTGTTCCACTTTCGAGTGTTTCAGCAACAGATAATAAACCTTATGTATGGGTCGTAAATACAAATCAAACTTTACGTAAAGTACCCGTGACGATTGGTGCATACGGCCGAGACAGCGTACCAGTTTTATCTGGTTTGACACCAAATGATTGGGTGGTGATTGGTGGTGTGCATTTGCTACGCGATAAGCAGAAGATTCACCCGATTGACCGTGAAAACCGTGCGGTGAAGGTTCAGGGAGCAGCGCAGCCATGAAATTCAATCTCTCGGAATGGGCACTGAATAATAAAGGGATTGTCCTTTATTTTATGTTGCTGCTCGCCATTATTGGGGCAATTTCTTATTCAAAATTATCTCAAAGTGAAGATCCGCCATTTACCTTCAAAGTGATGGTCGTTAAAACATTCTGGCCTGGAGCGACTGCCAAAGAAGTTTCAACGCTGGTGACCGATCGTATTGAAAAGGAGCTGATGACAACCGGGCAGTATGACAAGATTATGGCTTACTCCCGTCCGGGTGAGTCAATGGTTACGTTTGTTGCCAAGGACTCTCTCACTTCTGCCCAAATTCCTGATGTTTGGTACAACGTACGCAAAAAGGTCAATGATATTCGCACCGAATTACCAAGCGGTGTGCAAGGACCATTTTTCAACGATGAGTTTGGCGATACTTTCGGTAATATTTATGTACTGACAGGCAAAGACTTTGACTATGCACTTTTAAAAGAATATGCCGATCGTTTGCAATTACAGCTTCAGCGAGTCAAGGACGTCAGCAAAGTAGAATTGATTGGCTTACAAGATCAAAAAATCTGGATTGAGATTTCCAACACCAAAGCGGTTCAACTCGGTATTCCTCTTTCTGCAATTCAAGAAGCCTTACAAAAGCAAAATAGTATGGCAAGTGCAGGTTTTTTTGAAACGGGCACAGACCGAATCCAAATTCGAGTGAGTGGACATTTACAAAATATTGATGAAATTAAGAAAACACCTCTATTGGTAGGGAACAAAACGATCCAGTTGGGTGATGTTGCTGATGTCTATCGTGGTTTTAGTCAGCCAGCTCAACCACGTATGCGTTTTATGGGTGAAAATGGTATTGGTCTTGCCGTGTCTATGCGTAAGGGTGGTGACATTATTGCTCTAGGTAAAAATCTGGAAACGGAATTTGCCCAACTGCAAAAAACTTTACCTTTAGGCATGAAACTACAGAAGGTGTCTGACCAACCTGTAGCAGTACAACGCAGTATTCATGAGTTTGTGAAAGTACTCGCTGAAGCAATCATTATTGTTTTGCTCGTGAGCTTTTTCTCTTTAGGTTTCCGTACTGGTTTAGTTGTCGCTTTTTCCATTCCATTGGTTTTAGCGATGACTTTTGCTGGCATGAATTTATTTGATGTCGGCCTACATAAGATTTCGCTTGGTGCCCTAATTTTAGCTTTAGGTCTGCTGGTCGATGATGCCATTATTGCCGTTGAAATGATGGCAATTAAGATGGAGCAGGGTTATAGCCGAATTAAAGCCGCCGGATTTGCTTGGAAAACCACAGCATTTCCAATGCTGACAGGAACACTAATTACTGCGGCAGGCTTTTTACCTATCGCTACAGCGCAGTCTAGTACGGGTGAATACACGCGCTCGATCTTTCAGGTGGTGACGATTGCGTTATTGGTGTCTTGGGTTGCGGCAGTTTTATTTGTGCCTTATTTGGGTGAAAAACTACTGCCTGATTTTTCTAAAACAGGTCATCAAGCGCCTTGGTATGTCCGTTTATGGGCAAGATTAACGAAAAAACCGCAACCACAAACAGTCGAGATTTCTCAGGACCATCATTACGATCCTTATCAATCTAGTTTCTATTTACGTTTTAGAAAAATGGTCGAGTTTTGTGTGACCTATCGTAAAACTGTAATTGCGACAACGGTTGGGATTTTTGTGCTCTCTGTGCTGATGTTTAAAATGGTTCCTCAGCAGTTTTTCCCACCTTCAAACCGTACCGAAATTTTAGTCGATTTAAAACTTGAAGAAGGTGCTTCTTTAACCGCGACAGAACAAGCGGTGAAAAAGGTTGAAAAGTTCCTGTCTAAACAAAAAGGTATTGATAACTATGTGGCCTATGTGGGTACAGGTTCACCACGTTTTTATTTACCTTTAGACCAGCAATTACCTCAAGCCAGCTTTGCACAGTTTGTGGTCTTATCTACTTCTCTTGATGACCGTGATGAAATTCGTCGATCGCTGGAAACTCAAATTAAGCAATTGCTTCCGCAAGTTCGTACACGTGTGTCATTACTGGAAAATGGTCCACCTGTGGGCTATCCGTTGCAGTATCGTGTGTCAGGCGAAGATCTAAATCTGGTACGTAAAGAGGCGCAGCAGGTTGCTAAGGTGATTGGTGAAAACCCAAATACCACCAATGTCCATTTGGACTGGGGTGAGCCGAGTAAGATTATTTCAATTCAAATTGACCAAGATCGTGCTCGACAAATGGGCGTCTCTAGTGTCGATTTGGCAAACTTCCTGAATGCATCTATTACAGGCAGTGCGATTGAACAATATCGTGAAAAGCGCGAACTCATTGAGATCCGCTTACGCGGGGATCAAGCCGAGCGTGTTGAAGTCGCTTCACTATCGAGTTTAGCAGTACCAACAGCGAATGGCACAACAGTACCTTTAGCGCAGATTGCCAAAATTGAATATAAGTTTGAGGATGGCTTGATTTGGCATCGTAACCGCTTACCAACCATTACTGTACGTGCAGATATTCGTACCAAATTGCAGCCAGCTACCGTTGTTGGTGAGTTAGCAGAATCAATGGATAAATTACGCGCTGAGTTACCAAGCGGCTATCTCATTGAAGTCGGTGGAACAGTAGAAGAATCGGCACGTGGACAAAGTTCGGTTAATGCCGGTATGCCACTGTTTTTAGCGGTTGTGATGACATTACTGATGATTCAGCTTAAGAGTCTGTCTCGGGCAACCATTGTGTTCTTGACTGCGCCATTAGGTTTAATCGGGGTTGTTCTGTTCTTACTTCTGTTTAATAAACCATTTGGTTTTGTCGCAATGTTAGGAACCATTGCCTTATCGGGCATGATTATGCGTAACTCGCTCATTCTGATTGATCAGATTGAACAAGATAGGCAAGCCGGACATCCAACATGGGAGGCGATTATTGAGGCAACAGTACGTCGTTTCCGTCCAATTATTTTGACAGCCTTGGCAGCAGTGTTAGCAATGATCCCACTTTCACGAAGTATTTTCTTCGGTCCAATGGCCGTTGCAATTATGGGTGGATTGATTGTAGCGACCATGCTGACATTGTTTTTCTTACCTGCATTGTATGCTGCGTGGTTTAAGGTGAAAAAAACCGCATAAAATACATAAATTTTTTGTGAATAAAGGTGCGAAATATTGAAAAGTCCAATATAGTAGCACCTGTCTTTACACAAAAAATACAGGATTATTTCACTGCATAAAAAATAGGCAAAGTGCAGTGAATTGAGGTGAAATACAGATGGGGCAAGACCATATCGAACAGCATCGCCGTTATATTGTAATTTCTTATGCGTTCATGTTTCTTGCATTGTTTACGGTTATTTTTGCGGCCTTTGCTTATCTGGTCGCTCGTAGAGTAGCTGTTGTGGATGATGCAGAAGTTTGGATTCATGCTCATGCGCTCTGGATTATGCGCAATGGCATACTATTCCTCTTCATGTCAGTTTTTGCGGTTGTCTGGTTTATTCCTCTCTTCTTTTTTGCATGGAACAGTAACCTGTGGGTAACGGCATCAACAGTTGCTGGTGTTGTTTTTAGCGCTATTGCTTGGTTATTTTTATTAAATGCATGGTTAAAAGGCTTGTCTAAATATTTAAAAAATAAGGCAGTTTTTTAATATATCTGTTTTTTGAAAGTTTTCCCCTTGTAAATTCGGCTAAAGCCCCCCATTTAGTCGGCAATAGAGTATTGATAAAATTTCCGTGAGGAGCACCGCCAAACATGGCTAAACGTGATTATTATGAGGTTTTAGGCGTTTCAAAAACCGCAAGTGATGATGAGATCAAAAAAGCCTATCGTAAATTGGCGATGAAATATCATCCTGACAGAAACCCTGACAACGCCGAGGCTGAAGAAAAGTTTAAAGAAGCTTCTGAAGCTTATGAGATTTTATCGGACAGCGAAAAGCGCAGCATGTATGACCGTATGGGACATAATGCATTTGAAGGCGGCTTTGGTGGCGCTGGTGGTGGCTTTGGCGGTTTCAGTGCAGAAGATATTTTCAGCCAGTTCGGTGATATCTTTGGTGGAGCGTTTGGTGGCGGCGGACGTCAGCAACGCCAACGTCGCGGTTCAGACTTACGCTATGTAATGGAACTTACCCTTGAGGAAGCTGTAAAAGGGGTTAAGAAAACAATTACCTTTACTGCTCCTGCACCATGTGATGTGTGTGATGGTAAAGGCTCTCAAAATCCAAAAGATGTAGAAACGTGTAAAACTTGTCATGGTTCAGGACAAGTACGTATGCAGCAAGGTTTCTTCTCTGTACAACAAACTTGTGGCACATGTCGTGGCCAAGGCAAAATCATTAAAAACCCATGCCATGCATGTCATGGTTCAGGTGTAGCTGATCGTCAGCAAACCTTGGAAGTTACTATTCCTGCGGGTGTAGATAATGGCGACCGCGTTCGTTTAAGTGGTAAAGGCGAGGCTATTCGTGATGGTCAAGCGGGCGACTTATACGTTGAAGTGGTTGTTCGCGAACACGAAATTTTCCAACGTGATGGCGCCGATTTATATATGGACGTACCAGTAAGCATTGCTGATGCTGCACTTGGTAAAGAAATTGAAATCCCGACTTTGGAAGGCCGCGTTAGCTTGAAGATTCCTGAGGGAACTCAAACAGGTAAATTATTCCGTTTACGTGGTAAGGGTGTTCGCCCTGTACGTAGCAGTATGGTGGGTGACTTACTTTGCCGTATTGTGGTAGAGACACCTGTCAACTTAACGTCTCGTCAACGTGAATTACTCAAAGAATTACAAGCATCATTTGATGGCGAAGACAGTGCATCTTCACCAAAGAAAAAATCATTCTTTGATCGCTTATTCGATTAATAATTGATTAGATCAGAAGTTAAAAAGAAGGCGGATATTGATAAGATATCCGCCTTTTTATTGCGCTGATTCATCTTATTATTTTTATTCTGCTGAAAAGAAAATAACTACCGCTTACTCTGTCGGGTGAGCAACATCAATATCGGCAACACTTACGCTGAGTTCATCAGATACAACTGGAGCAACTACAGGTTCTACAGTAGTTGGAGTAACGGGTTGTACGGCTACTTTTACTGTTTCTGCTTGTGCAGTTTTTTCTTCAATAATCGGGTCAATATCTTCCACTTTAACTTCAGCATTCGTGTTGCTTGCTACACTCGGTTGAGTTGTAGATGTTACTGCTTGAGTATTTACGCTCGTGGTAATGCGTGCTTTAGATAAACTTTCTAATGTGTCTCCTGGCTGGATTGCAGGCTCTGCAAATGCCATTGAACTCATCATCCCCATGGCTATTAAGCCTATAATTTTCGAATGCATGCTGAACTCCTTATAGTCATCTTTTTTTCATTCGTGGCTCGGTAGTGTGCAGATCAATTCTTTAACTTTTGTGAAAACCAGTTAAATTTCAGTTCATCTTAAAAAATATTTTTTACTTTTTATCGTGAGCAAAGAGTTTTGATATAGTAAGCCAATTACGTAAAAACGAAGATAGAGAAGGATTATGTCAGCAGCTCCACGCATTGGTATTTTGGGTGCAGGCGGCCGTATGGGTCGTATACTTATTCAGGCAGTTCAACAAGCAGGTTATCAATTGGGAGCCGCTGTTGTTCGTCCAGAAAGTACTTTAATCGGTGCTGATGCTGGTGAACTTGCAGGAGTGGGTTCAATTGGAGTGAAGCTTACAGGAAGCTTGATTGATGTTCTTAAAGACTGTGATGTCGTAATTGACTTTTCTACTCCTGCTGCAACATCTGAGCATCTAAAGCTATGTCGTGAAGCTGGGGTTGCTATAGTCATTGGGACAACGGGTATGTCCGATGAACAAAAAGCTCAGCTTGATGAAACGGCAAAACACATACCTGTTGTATATGCTGCAAACTATTCTGTTGGTGTAAATGTATCAATCAAGTTACTTGAGCTTGCAGCAAAAGTATTTGGCGATACAGTAGATATTGAAGTGATTGAGGCTCATCACCGTCATAAAGTAGATGCACCATCTGGTACAGCACTCATGATGGGTGAGGCAATTGCGGATACTTTAGGCCGTAACTTAAAAGAAGTTGCTGTTTATGGTCGTGAAGGGCATACCGGTCCACGTGACCGTCAGACGATTGGTTTTGAAACCATCCGTGGTGGCGATATTGTGGGTGAACATACTGTCATGTTTATTGGTGAGGGTGAGCGAGTTGAAGTGACTCACAAAGCCACTAACCGTATGAACTTTGCTGCTGGTGCAGTACGAGCTGCTGCATGGGTTGTAGGTCGTGAAGCGCACAAATATGACATGAAAGATGTTTTAGGGTTGAACGACGTACAGGTGTAAACCATCTGTACACCTCCCATATGTGGCGAGAAAAACAAGATAGAGCAGAACATGAATAAAAAACAAATTGCTTTGACCACTCTTCTTTGCTTAAGCAGCCTCTATACAGGGGCTGCCTCTACAGACAAGGCTAAACTCAGCCTTGACCGTAATCATATTAAAGTGTGGACCTATCAAAAGGCTGATAATCCAGTCTTTCAATATAAAGCAGAGACAACCTTTGATGTGCCCATTGAGCGTGCTGTAGCAGTGATTTTAGATGTAAAACGTGCAGCGCAATGGGTGCCTTATATGGGTAAAGTTGAAATGCTTTCGCAGGATGAGAAGAAGGGCGAATTTACTTTATATATGGTGTTAGATTTTCCTTTTCCCCTGAAAGACCGCGATGTGGTAGTTAAAGGAAAAATGAGTAAAGCTGCTAATGGCGTCATTACGATTAAGAACACAGCGATTAATAGTAATTATCCGATTCAACCTGATGTGGTTCGTTTAACCCGTTATGAAGGTGAATGGACGTTCCAGAAGTTAGCGAATAACAAAGTTAAAGTAACGACCAGTGGCTATGCAGACCCGGCTGGTTCAATTCCTTTGAGCTTTGTAAATATGTTTGTTCAGCAGCAACCATATCAAATGCTGCTTAAAATGAAGCGGGAAGTAATGAACCCGATTTATGAGCAGCCTAAATTGCCCGAGATTTTAAAATAATAAACAAGAAAAAAAGCGCCTGATCTCAGGCGCTTTTTTTTATTAATCTGAACATTGCTGTAAAGCTTGTGTCGGGCTGTTTTCTCGTTTGATTTGGAATAAAACCAATAACAAACCTAACCCAGCAAGCAATGCACCAGCAAACGATACTGCGCTATAGCCCCAACCTAAATTGAGAACTAAAGCACCAGCTGCTGCACCGACTGCATTACCTAAGTTAAATGCACCAATGTTTACAGAAGAGGCGAGTCCCGGGGCTTCATGAGCAACAGACATTACACGCATTTGTAATGGCGGTACTAAAGCAAAGGTTGCTGCACCCCAGATCACTAAGGCAATGGCTGCTCCCACTTGGCTTTGTGCAAGAATTGGGAAAATCACCATCATGACAATCAACAGAACCAAGAAGCCAATGAGAGTTTTGTTGATGGATAAGTCTGCAAAGCGACCACCTAAGTGGTTACCAATTGAGAAACCAACACCAATTAATACCAACATGAAAGTAATGAAGGTCGGTGAAGCATGAGTAAACTCAGTCAAACTTGGCGCAATGTAGGTATAGAGCGTAAACATGGCACCTGCGCTGAGTACGGTGGTGAGTAATGCAAGAACCACAGGAGTGCGCGTTAATACCTTTAACTCAGCTTTCACATTTGGTTTTTGAGCAACCATACCTGATGGCAGTGCTTTCCATAACGCGAGCATGGTAATAACACCAAGCAAGGAAATCGCAAGGAAAGACATACGCCAGCCAATATTTTGCCCAACCCATGTTGCCAATGGTACACCACCAATATTGGCAATGGTTAAGCCCATAAACATAGTTGCTACGGCACTGGCCTGCTTATGTGCAGGCACAATACTGGCGGCTACCACTGAACCTATCCCGAAGAAAGCACCATGATTTAGGCTCGTAATAAGACGTGCGCCTAATAAGCTCATATAGCTTGGAGCAAACGCTGCGATTAGGTTACCTACCGTAAAGATCGCCATGAGAAAAATAAGCGCATTACGTCTAGCAAAGCCACCAAACCAGAGAGTCATAAATGGGGCACCGAGCATGACGCCCAGTGCATAACCGGTAATTAACATTCCGGCCGTTGGAATTGATATCCCTAAATCATGAGCGATATTTGGCAACAATCCCATTGGAGAGAATTCAGTGGTACCAATGGCAAAGGCACCAATCGCCAATGCCAGTAGCGAGAACGCTGTATTTGATTGAGTGTTCATGAGTTTAGTCCCAAACTGGTGCCCATGGCTCTGGGCTAACTTCACGACTGTTACGGTCAAGTTCGGCAATCAGTTGCATTTCAGCTGAAGTTAACTCGATATCCTGCGCTTTTAAATTGCTCATCAGGTTTTCACGCTTAGTCGAAGATGGAATAACTGCAAAACCACGTTGCAATGCCCATGCCAGTGCAATTTGTGCTGTTGTTGCTTTATGGTTTGCTGCAATTTCAGCTAACACAGGATCTTGAAGCACTTTGCCATATGCAAGCGTCATATATGAAGTGACATCAATATTTTTCTCTTGTAAGAAATTTACAAGTTTATGGTTTTGAAGATAAGGACTTAGCTCAATCTGGTTGGTTGCAATATGCTCTACGTCAATCGTATCAATCGCTTGTTGGGTAAGTGCAATATTGAAGTTTGAAATACCAATTTGTTTGGTAAGACCTTGTTGTTTTGCTTCAAGTAAAAGCTGCATGATTTCAGGAATTGAAACGCCTAAATCTGGTGCCGGCCAGTGAATCAAAGTGAGGTCAACATGGTCAGTACGAAGCTTTTCTAAGCTCTCTTTTAAGCTTGGAATAAACTTATCTTCTGCAAAATTATCTACCCAGATTTTTGTGGTTAAAAATAAGTCCTGACGTGACACACTGCTTTCGGCAATAGCTTGACCAATCGCTGCTTCATTGTCATAAATTTGAGCGGTATCAATTGCACGGTAACCTACATCTAGCGCATTTTTAACAGAATCAATCACCGCTTGTTCTTTTAGACGGAAAGTTCCTAGACCAAAACGAGGGATATTCATGTGTTCACCTGAATTTAAATCATTGTTTAACTTGAGGTGCATTTTGCTTGGATTATTGTTGCGAAAAAATAGATGAATAAGCAAAATATCTTTGATGATTAGTCAATAATAGAATAAGCCATGAAATCAACAATTGAAGAACTGGTTGCCTTTATCACAATTGTTGATACAGGTTCCTTTGTCGCCGCAGCAGAACATTTAAAACAAACACCTTCAGGCATAAGTCGTTCTCTTACACGTTTGGAAGCAAAGTTAGGGGTGACATTGTTAGAGCGAACGACACGTAAGTTGAAACTCACCCAAGAAGGGCAGCAGTTTCTCATCAAGGCTCGTAAAATTTTAAATGAGCTGAATGCTGCTGAAGAAGAATTACAAAAGTCTGATCAGGGGACTGCTGGTCTTATTCGCATTGATTCGGCAACGCCGTTCGTTTTGCACGTGATTGCGCCATTAATGCATAAGTTCCGTGAAAGCTATCCCGATATTGAAATTGAACTAAATAGTAATGATCAGGTAATTGATCTATTGCAGCATAAGACTGATGTGGCGTTTCGATTTGGAGAGCTTAATGATTCGAGTCTTCACGCCAAATTAGTGTGTAAGAGTCGTTTATATATTGTGGCAAGCCCAGATTATTTAGCCATTAAGGGCACACCGACACAGCCTCAAGAACTTGAACACCATGATTTGATTGGTTTCACTCGACCTAATTATATTAATAGTTGGCCAATTAAAGTTGGTGATGAGTATTTTTTTGCCCACTCAAAAATTAAAGCCTCGAGTGGTGAGACGGTACGCCAACTCACGATTAGAGGGCACGGTATTGCACGGCTATCTGAATTTGAAATTTGGAAAGATATACAAGAAGGACGATTAATCGCATTATTTGAAGACCAAATAGAACATCAATATCAGAGCATCCATGCTGTGTATTATCAACAAGAGCATTTACCAAAACGAATCCGTTTATTTATTGAGTTTTTGGCAGAACAGTTAAAAGATGGCTTTAAAACCTGTCTCTAAAAGTACCATAGACATCACTTGGAAAATGAACTTCTAAAATAGGAGTAGTTTGTCCTTGTGATGAATGTTGAAACAGAAAATAGCTTTTTTGCTGTTCTCGGCAGCTAAAATATAATTTGGAATCAACCGAATTTACCATTACAACTTCATTTGAGCTATTACGCTTATATTGATAATGAGAAATCGTATTGGCCGTATCATTTGTGCGTTGCTCTAATTTGTAATCTTGCTGGTTAGTCATTTTTAAATAACCTTCAATTAAGCTTTGGCAAACAAGGTATCTGTGTTGCTCATTTTTTGGTTGCGGTTGGCAACCTGCTAAAACAATAGTAAATAAAAATATAGCTTTTAATTTCATCATCTTGCTACTCACTGAGTTGATTTGTATAGCCTAAAGGTGTTCTATAAACCAGTACAGATACAGAAATTTTTAAAAAAGCAGCACAGAATGACTTTCCAATATCAGGTTCTTGCTAATCAATTAGCACATCGTATTTATCAAGATGAGCTGAAGCCTCATCAGAAGCTTATTTCTTTACGAGATTTTGCGCGTCAGCACAGCATTAGCTTAAGTACAGCAAAAAGTTGTTATGAGTTACTTGAGGCGAGGGGACTCATTTATGTAAAACCGAAGTCAGGTTATTTTGTGGTTGCTCGGACACCATCTAGCCCTATTCCTGATAGCCCGGATTTTTTGTCTTTACCTCGGCAAGTCTCAAATCTGGAGTTGCATAATCAAATTCAAGAAGCTGCCTTACAAAGTCATCTCGTACCTTTAGGTTCGATTCAATTAACGCCACATTTTATTCCTATAGAAGGTTTACGTCGTTCTATCCAACGTGCTTTAAAAAATTGTCAGCCTCAAGACTTTCTCTACTGTAATAAACAAGGCCATGAGCAGTTAAGAAAAGCACTATCTGATCATTGGCGTGAAGATGGCATTTTTATCGCAACAGAAGATATTTTTATTACTAACGGTTGTATGCCTGCTTTGTCTTTGGTGATTCAGCATCTAACAGAAGTAGGCGATAGTATTTTGATTCCCACGCCTACGTTTAATGGTCAATTACAACTTTTAGCGGGCTTAAAACGGCAGATTATTGAAATTCCGGCGCACCATCGTGGCATTGATCTTGAGCGCTTAGAATCATTTATGAAGCAAGGTTTAGCTAAAGTTTGCTTAATGACAGCCAACTATCAAAACCCTTTGGGATATTGTTTAAGTAATGCAGAAAAACAAAAAATTGCCGAACTAGCTGCAAAGTATCAGTGTTTTATTATTGAAGACGATATTTTTGGTGAATGTGGTTACAGCAATGAACGTCCGCTACCGATTCGTTATTGGGATCGTGAAGGTTATGTCATTTGGTGTGGATCGGTTTCTAAGTCGCTGTCGAGTGCATATCGGGTTGGGTGGTTTTGTTTAAGCTCAAAGGCACAGCATTTAAGACTTGAGCTGTGGGCAAATAATATTGGGGTGAATACGCCGTTACAGTTGGGTTTGGCAGACTTTATTTATAGTCGTGGTTATCGAGAGCATTTAGAGCAACTACGACCAAATTTAATGCGCCAAGTCGAGCAGTACCGTAGCTGTATTTTAAAAGCCTTTGAAGGCATTCCAATTGCATTGAACCAACCAGAAGGGGGATATGCATTATGGATACAGTTACCTCAAACTGTAGACAGTTTAACGCTCTATTACACTGCAAAATCTCACGGAGTTACCGTCGTTCCCGGTCATGTGTTTGGTGAGGATGAACGCTATCGGCACTTTATTCGTTTAAATGCAGGACATGAATTAACAGCAGATGTCCGCCAAGCGATTAAAGACTTGGCGGACTGGTCACGACAACAGATGAAGACAGTCAGTTAGTTTTATTCTGCGAAGTCTGCTTTAAGCACAATGCGGTAGCGTGCCTGACCTGAGTGTAGACGTTCAATTGCTTCATTGAGCTGTGACATTGGAAACAGTTCAATTTGAGGCGCAATTTGTTTACGGGCAGCAAACTTTAAAAGTTGACGTAGTGCTGCAGGTGAACCTGTAGGTGAGCCTGTTACTGACTTAGCACCACCAATAAGAGAGCCGACCGAAACAGGAACAGGTTCAAGGGTGAGTCCCAAGAAGTGCAAAGAACCATGTGGTGCTAGCGTAGAAATAAAAGCACGCCAGTTTAAGGTCACATTCACGGTACTGAGCAATAAATCAAATTTCCCTTTTTGTGCTGTTACTGCGTCGGTATCGCGGCTATTCACGACATGGTCGGCTCCCATGGCTTTGAGTTCTTCCGTTTTATCTGGATTAGAACTAAACGCCGTGATTTCACAGCCCCAAGCTTTGAGTAGCTTAATGGCGATATGACCTAAGCCACCAATACCAATCACACCCACGTGATGTGTTGCCTGAATTTTATGTTTGAGTAATGGGTCAAAAACGGTAATTCCACCGCAAAGTAGAGGACCTGCACTTTCTGGGTCTAAATCGTCAGGGAGAGGAATAGCCCACTGCCAGCCTGCACGGACTTTATCGGCAAAGCCACCAGCATGCCCCACAATTGTTGCAACACTTCCGCCTGTACAAAGTACTTGCTGACCACCAATACACTCATCACAGGCTTGGCAACTTTCAGCAGTCCAGCCAATGCCGACACGTTGCCCAATTTTTAGACCTTTGGCTTCTGAACCCAAAGCAACAATTCGTCCAATAATTTCATGGCCTGCAACCACAGGGTACACAGTTGAACGCCACTCATTGTTCAAAACAGAAATATCAGAATGACATAAACCACAATATTCAACTTTTACCTCTACCTGATGCGGTTGTAATTCACCTGCATCGAATTGGTAAGGAACCAGTTTCTCACCTGCCTGCATTGCAGCATAAGCCTGAACCATATTATTGCTCATTGGGAAACTCCTTAAGCGGATTTGGACCGTTTTGGTGGGTTATGAAACTTTAAATTGACAATCGTTTTCATGATCGTTGACCATGCCTACTGCTTGCATAAAAGCATAGCAGGTGGTTGGGCCAACAAATTTGAAACCATTCTTTTTAAGGGTTTTAGAAAGTCTTACACTCAGCTCAGTTTGAGCAGGGGCTTGTCGGTAATCGACAACATCATTGTGTTGAGGCGTCGCATCTACAAACTGCCAAAGCCATGTAGGAACATCACCCACTTGTGCTTTAAGCGCTTGCCAAGCGATGGCGTTATCGCGAATGGCTTTGAGTTTACCTAAGTGACGAATTAAACCAGCATCGGATAATTTTAGTTCCAAAAAGTCATCTGTAAATGAAGCAATATCTGCAATAGGGTGATTAAAAAAATGCTCTCGGTAACTTTCTCTTTTTTTTAGTACGGTAATCCATGATAAGCCAGCTTGTTGGCCTTCAAGACAAAGCATTTCAAATAGTCGAGCTTCATCGTGTTCCGGTTTTCCCCATTCTTTATCATGATAGGCAATATAAAGAGGGTCGTTGGAACACCATCCGCAGCGTTGAGTTTTCATGATGATGCTCCTTATATTTATCTTGGAATTTTAAAGTTGAAATAACACCCATTCATTTGGGCGAGTATCCCAATAATATAGTTCGGCTTGAGTTAAGTCTTCAAACTTTAACCAAAAGTCTTTGCCCACTTTATCTGAAAAACCGGTACTGATCAGTAGGGCATCATCGCTGATTTCCATGATCCAGCCTTGATAGCTATTGCCATTTAAAATGATCTTTTGCTGGTTACCAGACTCGGCAAACTCTACTAAGCGATTGATCAGCGCTTCCGACATAAAATGTTCCTAGCGTAAATATGAATAAGGATTAACAGCACCACGCCCTTTACCATTTAGATAAAGACCATAGTGTAGATGTGGTGAAGTATAACGTGCATTGCCCGTATTGCCGACATAGCCAATTAGATCGCCCTTTTTGACATAGTCACCTACATTTAGGCCACGTTTATGACCATCAAGATGAGCGTAATAATGCCATGACCCCGCAGGGCCTAAAATCCAGATGACTTTGCCACCGAGGTTATTATTGCGAAGGTCAGCAACGATACCTTCGGTCGTACTGTACACTTTGGTTCCACGTGGAGCCAAAATATCAATTCCTTCGTGACTACGGCCCTGACTCCGAGCAGCTCCCCATGTGTCTTTTAATTCATCTCGATCGACGCCTTTTACGGGTACAGGCAGTCGATTTGGGAGCTGCATACTCTTAAGTTTGCTGACTTGAGCTGGTGAAAGCGGAGCAGGTTTTTTAGGCGCACTGGCACAGGCAGCCAAAAGAATAATGAGAAAACCAAGTGAGAAGTGAGAAACAAAACGTCGCACAAAATACTCCCTATCACAGCCATATCAAAATTATTTTGTTCACTATGTCATGAACGGCTTGTCGAGATCAATTTTTTCATAGCGGTTGGAACACCTTTGGCAATGGCTTGTTCAGGACTCAGCCATTGTCCTTCAAGTTCAATAGCCAGATGTTCTTTTTGATCAGGTTCCACGTGGAACACATGGGCATTAAGTAACCAAGTGAAATGAGTGAAGCTATGACTGATCTGAAACGTTTGTGGTCGAGGCTGTAGTTTAAATTGCTGGCTTAGACTTAGTCGCTCATGTTCATTTTCTAAAATAGGTAAACAGAATAAACCACCCCATAGGCCATGGGCTTGGCGTTGTTGCCAGAACCATTCATCTTCGCACTGAATAATAAGAACATCTGCTGTTTTAACGGGCGGTGTTTTTTTCGGTTTCTTAAAAGGTAATTCTTGTTCTAGACCTTGTTGATATGCCTGACAATGAGCTTGCATTGGACAATATAGACATAGCGGTTTTTTAGGCGTACAGATGGTTGCGCCGAGATCCATAATCGCTTGAGTATAGTCATGATTGCGATGTGTCGGGCAAAGCTCTTCAGCCAGTTTCCATATTTCACGTTCGTGCTGTGGTTTGCTTAAATCGTCTTCAATAGCAAAGAAACGGGCTAAGGCGCGCTTCACATTGCCATCCATAATGACACCGTACTGACGTAAACCCAAAGACATGAGTGCGCCTGCGGTAGAGCGGCCAATGCCGGGTAGTGCAATCCATTCTTCTAGCGTTTCAGGGAATTTACCTTGCTGTGTAACAAGGCCGGCAGCTTTATGCAAATTGCGCGCACGAGCGTAATAACCGAGACCTGCCCAGTAAGGAGCGACTTCATCCCAAGTGGCATGACCTAAAGCTTCTACTGTTGGGAAGCGTTCCATAAAGCGGTCAAAATATTGCAGAACTGTTTTTACCTGAGTCTGCTGTAGCATAATTTCAGAAACCCAAACTTTATATGGATCATCTGCAACTTGCCACGGCAAATCATGACGACCATGATGATCGAACCAGTTTAAGAGGGCATCAGAAAAAGAAAATTCAGGCATGAACAGCTATAGAAGAAAAATAAGGACTAAATTATAGCTGAAATTAGGGAGAAGTTTTGTTTAAAGCAGACAATGAAAAAGAGCGTGTTAAAAACAGAGATTACTTTAAAACGAGTAATCTCTGTTTCAAGCATAAAAAGGATTAATCCTCTTTTACGCCCCAACGTTGATCAAGTTTCAACGGTTGGTTTTTGTAATATGGAATCACATGAATGTGGAAGTGGTCGGAAGTTTGACCAAATACTTCACCATCATTAAAGCCTATATGAAAACCAGCGGGTTGATGACGAAGCTGTGTTTCATGACGGGCAATTTCAAGAAGTGTCAGTAAGCTTTCGTGCTCTTTAGATGTAATGTCAAAAAAAGAGTTAACATGGCGTAGTGGCGTTACAACACAATGGCCTTTAGACAACGGATTTGGGTCAGGTAAAATTACAGCAAATTCATTCTTATCAATGATGTCATATTCATCAAATTCGCAATACGGACATTTCTTGTCAGTCATTGTTGTATCCTCTCATGTTATTCCATTAAACCCCGAGTGCGGGAAATAAGACTAGGCTTTGCTCTAGCTCAACGGGAGTATAGTTATTGAAGTATGGTTTAAAAAATACAGTAAAAATATTGCAAAGTCATAAACATTTAAGGGAGCAAATGCAAAAAAACATTTGCTCCAAATTTGCTTCTTTTATTTTAAAGTACGTTCTAATAAAGCGTACATTTTAGCAAGGCCTTGTTTTTCCGCTTCGCTGTTGTAGCCAAGGTCTACACCGTTCGCTTTAGCTCTTTCATCTGCAAGCGGGTTACTAAAGCCATGTTTAGCATTTTTTAAAACCACTACTTCGTGTTTAACCTCAGCAGCTTGCATCTCTTTTTCAAAATTAGCAACATCTTCTAAGGTGACCATGCTGTCTAGTTCGCCATGTAGAACTAAAACTTCACCTTGAATGTTGCCTTTTTGAGCAGGTGCCTTAGGTGTTAACGTACCATGGAATGTTGCAACTGCTTTAAGTGGGGCACCTGCGCGTGCAAGATCGAGTACCACTTTACCACCATAGCAAAAACCAACAGCGGCAAGTTTCTCACTGTTCACTTCTGGTTGGGCAGCCAAAGTTTGAAGACCTGCGTTGGCGCGATCCGTCACCGTGTCTAGCTCTTCAAATGTCTGCATCATCCATTCGTAAGCTTGAGCTGCGGTTGTGGTGACTTTTTTGTCGCCATACATGTCAATTGCAAGCGCAGCATAACCGTGTTCAGCAAGCTCACGTGCACGTTGCTGCGTATATTCGTTACGGCCCCACCACTCAGGACCAATAATGATACCGGGTACAGGAGTTTCACTCTCTGGAGCCGCAAAGTAACCAATTAAATGGCTGCCATCTGGCGCAGTATATTGAATTTCACGGGTTTTAATTGCTGTACTCATAACATTAATCCTGAAATTTAACTTGGTTTAAATACGCTTGATTAAAGCATAAAAAATAAAAGCCATATAAATAACTATGTAAAAATCTACATCAAAAGAAAAACATAGAAATATTTAGGCAATAAAAAAGAAGGAAACTGGTTCCTTCTTTTTTATATGGTCATAATTAAATTAGGTTCGGCCTCGCGAAATAAACCCAATAACAGCGAGAATTACAGCCACAACTAATAAAATCACGGCAAAGTCTTTAGATAACCCTGCAACACCACCAAACCCTAATAGACTGGCAATGAGTGCAATCACTGCAAAAATTATTGCCCAACGGAACATATGCTGTCCTCCTTATTTTTTCATTGTTCTTTAACTATATAGCTTGTTTTTTGAACCGAATGTGTCGTTTATGTGGTTGAAATGTATATTAAACAATCATTTTGTGATTCTAAAAATACGACTTCTTTTTTTAGCACCGTACACTTCAATGTTATACTCATACATTGTTTCATCTATTCAGCTGTTAAAAACTTATGTCTACCGAGACCTCACTTCGTCCATTGTTTTGGAACAATTACACGCTTGAGCAACTGACTCAGGCTGAGTGGGAGGCTTTGTGTGATGGATGTGGTTTGTGCTGTCTGGTCAAACTTGAAGATGAAGATACGCATGAAGTCGCGTATACCAAAGTAGCGTGTAAGTTGCTTGATTGCAGTACAGGGCGTTGTTCGGATTATTCTAACCGTCAGCAACAGGTACCTGATTGCTTACAGTTAACGGTAGAGTCTTTAAAGACTATTCACTGGTTACCCTCAAGTTGTGCTTATAAACGTTTGAATGAAGGCAAAAATTTACCTTCATGGCACTATTTAAATACCGGTTCTAGACAAAGCGTGGTTAAAGCGAAAAAGTCGGTTGCGGGACGCTGTATTCCTGAAACTGATGTTCACGAAGATGACCTGGAAGACTATGTGGTACGTTGGGTGCGTTAATATGCTCGTGATGGGCATTTTTAATTACAGCGTATTATAAAGTAACATTTTAAGGATAAATTTTTTAATCATCTCCGTTATATAAAAATAAAAGGGAAGCATGCTGAGATGATTAGCAGCATCCTTATGATGCAAAGGATGTGTCTCATAGATTCAAATTGTAGATTTCTGTGAGACGCAATAGACTATAGTGAAAAGACGATAAAGCTATTTGAGATGTCAGACACCCATATTCCACTTCCCGAACGCCTGCGTCCAAGAGACTTGTCTGAAATTATTGGGCAAGATCATTTGTTAGGTGAACATGCACCCTTACGTCAAATGATTGATCAGGGGCATTTACCTTCCATTATTTTTTGGGGGCCACCAGGCGTTGGTAAAACAACGATTGCTTTACTTTTGGCACAGGCAATAGACCGCCCATTTGTAAGCTTATCTGCGCTGAATACGGGCGTGAAAGAATTACGTGAAGTGATTGCAGAAAGTGGTGATTTACTGACACCTGTGGTTTTTATTGATGAAATTCATCGTTTTAATAAATCACAGCAAGATGCATTATTAGGTGCGGTAGAAAAAGGCAAAATTACCTTAATTGGTGCGACGACTGAAAACCCGTCTTTTGAAGTCAATAGTGCGCTTTTATCTCGCTGTCAGGTCTATACCTTAAATAGCTTAGATAGTGATGCAATTCAGACCCTCCTCAATAATGCACTTCAAGCCGACAAATTCTTAAAAGAACGCTATATTCATATTGAAGAGTACGATGCTCTTTTGCAGTTTGCGGCAGGTGATGCTCGCAAAGCGCTTAATTTACTGGACTTGATTGCAAGTACCTTTGAACCAGAGATTGAAAACACGATTACCAATGCGGTTGTGGTAAAAGTTGCTCAGCAAAATATCGCACGTTATGACAAATCGGGTGAACAGCATTACGACTTAGTCTCTGCCTTCATTAAATCGATTCGTGGTAGTGATCCGGATGCAGCTTTGTACTGGATGGCTCGGATGCTTAAAGGTGGCGAAGATCCAGTTTTTATTGCAAGGCGTATGCTCATCGCTTCGTCAGAAGATATTGGAAACTCTAATCCAAATGCATTATTACTCGCAGGTGAGTGTTTCCGCTCTGTACAAGCAGTAGGAATGCCTGAGGCTCGAATTATTCTGGGTCAAACAGCAGTGTATTTAGCAACGAGTGCAAAAAGTAATAGTACTTATCTTGCGATTAATCGGGCTTTAGAACTTGCTGAAAAAACAGCAAATTTACCAGTGCCACTACACTTAAGAAATGCGCCAACCAAGCTGATGAAACAGCAAGGCTATGGGATTAATTATCTCTATCCGCATGATTATCCTGAACACTTTGTGTTGCAAGACTATTTGCCGCCTGAGTTAAAGGGAACCAAATTGTATGAATCTGCTAGAAACAAGCGTGAAGTGGAAGGTGAGCGTTTGCAGCAACGCAGATGGCAGCAGGAGCAATAGTTCTCTATTGCTTCTTACTATTCCAGTTCTTCAGTGACCTGACCGTAAATCAGCAGAGTAAACACGCCTGTACCACCAATAATATTGCCCACAGTGGTTGGGATTAGGAAATTAAACAGATACTCACCAATAGAGGCCTCTCCTTGCCAGACCAGATAGGACATTTCGGTAGAGCCAACTATGACATGGGTAAAGTCACCCAGCCCGATCAAATAAGTCATGAAGAAGATTAATAGGAATTTATTACTGACTGAGGGCAACATCCAGACTAAAGCGGCAATTAATAATCCTGACATAACACCTTTGAGTAGATTCTCAATCGCAGAAAAAGATGCAACATGATGGGCTAGTTCATCTAGAGCTTTGTCGATGTCTGGAGTAAACAAGTCGGTGGTTAGAAAAAATAAGCTCGCCAAACCTGTTCCAATGATATTACAGAGAATCACAATACCCCATAAGCGTCCCACCGCTCTTAATTTATCTAGGGTAAAGGGCTTAAATAAAGGCACAACTGTAGTGATGGTATTTTCAGTAAAGAGTTGCATATGGCCCAAAATAGCAATCAGGAATCCTATGGTATAACCAACATTAGTGATTAAATCGGTCCAGATGGCATCGGTTGGAAGGTAAGAGGCGATAATGGCTTTAAATACAAATGAAAAACTCATTACCAAACCAGCGGCAATTCCTGAAAAGATTAATGCAGCGGTCGGTCGATCCAGTTCCTCGGCACCATCACGGCGGATAATTTCATAGACTAGTCGGGGTGACAGTTTCTCATGTTCTTCAACTGCCATTTTTTCGCGCCAGCTTAAGGTTTGCTCGACCTTTTCTTCCTCTATTTCATGATCCATTAGATTTACTCCTCACTGAATAAATATTTTTTACTTCTTATTTTTATTTATTGTTAAGCCAGTATTTGGCATAAATCCAGTTGAGTCCTAACAGTTTTTATGTGTCTTTTTATAAATTGAAGATTAGCTTGGTAACAAAGAAGAAAAAAATAATACGGGAATAATAGAAATTAGTCAGATAGTAATACTAAATAAGAAAAGACGCTCGGCATGGCATATTGCGAGGCGATTTATTACCTACATTAAAGACTAATAAATGCTATGAGTCCGTGAAAAATAAGTGTAGTAGAGTGCCTATTGCAATAAAGATGCAGTAGCAACAGTAAACATTATTAAATCAATGTATAAGCCCTTAAGGTACGTATGAGTTTCATATAGTCACCTTGGGAGGCTTCAGAAATGACGCTCTCGACTTCAGCTTGGCTCCAGCCTTGTTTTAAGGCCGAGTGACTAAAATTAGATAAAATCACTAAGGGATTTTCACCAAAATGTATTGAGTGATTCATTAATCTCTTTTCAAGCTTAAATAGTTCCATAGACTCACCATACTTTAAATTTAATTATTGTGATGCAATTTGTATTTTCTTAAATTTTAGTGCTTTGTTTTTGTATTGTGCAAGTCATAATTTAATTAAATATACAAATCTGTCTACTTTTTAATATCTAAAGTATTTAAATATAAAAAAACCGGGTTAAAACCCGGTTTTTTTTATGAAGTTTAACTCATTAGATGTCAGATAAATCTACGCCTAAACGAGCAGCAACTTCTTCATAAGCTTCAACAACACCGCCTAAACCTTGACGGAAACGGTCTTTGTCGAGTTTTTTCTTAGTCTCTTTGTCCCATAGACGGCAACCGTCTGGAGAGAATTCGTCACCAAGCACGATACGGTCATGGAAAACGCCGAATTCAAGTTTGAAGTCGACCAAAATCATGTTGCCTTCAGCAAATAATGCTTTTAATACATCATTTACTTTATAAGTTAACACTTTCATTTGTTCTAACTGTTCAGCAGTCGCCCAACCTA
This sequence comes from Acinetobacter sp. XH1741, assembly GCF_041021895.1. Taxonomy (NCBI): domain Bacteria; kingdom Pseudomonadati; phylum Pseudomonadota; class Gammaproteobacteria; order Moraxellales; family Moraxellaceae; genus Acinetobacter; species Acinetobacter chenhuanii. The sequence continues at coordinate 470,782 of NZ_CP157428.1, read as the reverse complement.
AAGCAATTGCTTGAGATTCGTTAACCATTGGATCGCCTAGGCCATCATCTTTATAGAACAATTCAAAAGTAGGAGGAGTTAACTCTTTACCTTCTTCTACACCTAAACGACGGCATAGAGAACCTGCTGCGTAATTACGAATTACACATTCAACAGGAATCATTTGAAGCTTTTTAACAAGCACTTCAGTTGGAGAAAGCAATTTTTCAAAATGCGTTTCAATACCCGCAGCAGCAAGTTTTTCCATGATGAAGGCGTTAAAACGGTTGTTCACCTTGCCTTTACGATCTAGTTGTTCGATTTTTTCGCCGTTGAACGCAGAGGCATCATCACGAAAGACTAAAATCAGATGGTCGGCATTGTCTGTTTCATATACAGATTTTGCTTTACCAGTATAGAGCAAGGTTTGTTTTAACATGAGGGAACCTTTTAAAGAAAAATGCCTAGTAAACGACTAGGCTGGCCAATTTTGGTAAATCTGGTTTAACACTTCTGCGGCAACATCAGGGCTGGCAAAAGTGTTGTCTGGATTAAATAGAGCAAGGCTATGACTAGAGCCAACACCAGTTAGTTTCAGCACATAAGTTTTATCATTTACTTTAATCGTCGCTTGATTACTGCCTTGAGCGATGATGTTGTAATTTAACGTACTTAAAGTTGCTTTGGTGTATTGCCAAATCTCAGCAGTACTTCCATCAATTTTTAACAGTGGGTTTTTATTACCATCTGTCACAAGTTGAGGGCGACTAAGCGCGCTACCTGATTGAGCAGATGCATCTGCTGTATCACCTTGAGTTTGTTCAGGGCGTGGTAATGCAAAACGGTTGCCACGCTTGTTTTCAAACTTCGGCGCATGATCGATAGCGAGCTGGTCTACTGTTGGTGCAGGATACAAAGGTGTCACTGGTCGTACAGTTGCATCGGCAGGATACTCAAGCGGGGCGAGTTGCTTTGCTTTTTTATAATCTAAAGAGTGATTATTGAGTGCGAAGCGACCACAGCCAGCTAAACTTAAGGCTGAAACTGCAAGGACTAAACCAAGACGTAATTGCATCATAAATTGCTCTTATTAAATAATTCCCGCATCTTTTAGGGCATTGCGGAGAGGTTCGCGATATTGCTCAGCGAGAGGAGTGAGTGGTAAACGAATACCAGTATCAATCAGTCCCATCTCATGTAGTGCCCATTTCACAGGAATTGGGTTTGATTCGCAAAATAGAATATTGTGTAAATTTGCAATCTTATTGTTAAGCGTCTTCGCTTGTGACTCATCTTTAGCAATTGCAACCGCACATACTTCGCTCATTGCTTTAGGAGCAATGTTTGCAGTAACCGAGATATTACCGTCTGCGCCAAGAAGCATAAGTTCCCATGCAGTTTCATCGTCACCTGAGTAAACAGCCATTTTGCCGTTTAAAGCATCGATTAAAGCTTTACCACGAGGTACGTCACCTGTTGCGTCTTTAATGCCGACAATGTTAGGAATTTCTGCTAAACGTACCGCTGTATCGTTTGACAAGTCTACGCCAGTACGACCTGGTACGTTATAAAGAACAAGAGGTAATTCAACAGCTTCAGCAACCGCTTTATAGTGCTGGTAAAGGCCTTCTTGGGTTGGTTTGTTATAGTATGGTGTTACAAGTAAAGCTGCATCAGCACCGAGGTCTTTGGCAGCTTTAGTTAATTCGATTGCTTCACGGGTTGAGTTTGCACCAGTACCGGCAATAATTGGAATACGTTTATTGGCTACACGAATAATTTCTTTAATAACCTGTGTGTGCTCTTCCATGCTCAATGTTGAGGCTTCGCCGGTTGTCCCGACGGCTACAATACTGTTTGTACCTTGTTCTATGTGCCACTCAACCAGCTTCTCAAGACTCTTCCAATCTACACCGCCATCTTTCAACATGGGAGTGACAATTGCGACGATTGAGCCTTGAATGGTCTGTGCTTGCTGAGTCATTTTAAAAAATATCCTATTTATCCATCCGAATCTGAGGTAAGAAAAACAAAATGTGGGATGGTTGCAGTATTTTGATTGTCCAGTTCTAACAATAACAGATTGTTGAATGACAATTATGCAAATTATGACTGATCAGACGCATAAGAACAATATGCTTAACCGATAATCCCTATGTAAACTTGAGCAAAACATAGTATGCCAATTTGATCATTTCAAGTAAAAGACAGTAAATAAGAGAATATGGCGCAATTCTGCGAAACCCTACTTGATACCGTCTTTTTTATGGCAAGATAAAATGCATATTTTTCCCGAATGGGACTTAAGATGGCATGAAAATGAATAAACAACCACAAAATGCGGCTTTAGTCGTAGTTGATGTACAAAATGGTTTTACGCCAGGTGGAAACTTGGCGGTTGCCGATGCCGATACTATTATTCCAACGATTAACCAATTGGCGGGTTGTTTTGAAAATGTAGTCCTCACCCAAGATTGGCACCCAGATAATCATATTTCTTTTGCAGCCAACCATTTGGGTAAACAGCCCTTTGAAACGATTGAGCTTGACTATGGACCGCAGGTGCTTTGGCCTAAGCATTGTGTACAAGGCACGCATGATGCCGAGTTCCATCCAGATTTAAATATTCCGACAGCTCAACTCATTATTCGAAAAGGTTTTCATGCTCATATTGATAGCTATTCGGCTTTTATGGAAGCAGACCACATAACAATGACAGGTTTAACGGGCTATTTAAAAGAGCGTGGAATTGATACGGTTTATGTGGTCGGTATTGCCACGGACTTTTGTGTAGCATGGACTGCTTTAGATGCAATTCAACTCGGCTTTAAAACATTTGTGATTGAAGATGCCTGTAAAGGTATTAATCTCAACGGTTCTTTAGAGCAGGCATGGCAAGCGATGCAGCAACAAGGTGTGGTCCGTATTCAATCGACTGATCTGTTGAGACGAAGCTAAGCATATTGCTTTACGTATTTTGACTTTAATTGCAATTTGGTATGGATAAACAACATGTCCGCATTATTACGTTTTACTCAATTTGTTCAGAAAACGTTTGCTTTATGGGTCATCGTTTTTGCGCTATTGGCACTATGGCAACCTGAGTTTTTTGTCTGGCTTAAAGCTTATATTCCATGGATTTTGGGCATTATTATGCTCGGCATGGGAATGACCATGACTGTCGATGATTTTAAAGGGGTGTTGCAAAGCCCTAAGGCGATATTGCTTGGCGTTGTTGCCCACTTTGTGGTCATGCCGGGATTGGCATTTGTTTTGTGTAAATTATTTAATTTACCGCCTGAAATAGCAGTCGGCGTTATTTTGGTGGGCTGCTGTCCGGGTGGAACGGCGTCAAACGTGATTACGTATATGGCGAAAGGCAACGTAGCTTTATCGGTCGCCTGTACATCGGTATCAACACTTTTAGCACCAATATTAACACCTGCAATCTTCTATTTGCTTGCCAGCCAATGGCTAAAGATTGATGCAGCTTCGATGTTTATTTCGATTTTACAAGTGGTGGTGTTGCCTATTGTGGTTGGCCTGATTTTAAGGATATGGTTCAAACGTCAGGTCGAATCATATATTCAAGTCATGCCTTTGGTGTCGGTCGTTGCGATTGTCGCGATTGTGGCAGCCATTATTGGGGGCAGTAAAGCCGCTATTTTCCAGTCGGGTTTGCTCATTTTGGCAGTGGTGATATTGCATAATGGATTTGGATATTTGTTAGGTTTTGCAGCAGCTCGATTCTTTAAATTACCTTATGCGGACAGTAAGGCAATTGCGATAGAAGTTGGTATGCAAAACTCAGGTTTAGGTGTGGCACTTGCAGCGGTACATTTTGCGGCTTCTCCGATTACTGCCTTACCAAGTGCTATTTTTAGTCTTTGGCATAATATTTCTGGCCCTGCACTTGCGACTTACTGGGCACGGCGTACAGATGAAGACAAATCTACTCAAGTAAAAGCTGATTAATGCACTAAAGCGGGTGGGTCGCTAACCAGTCTTCAATTTCGTTTTCAGAAATCACTTTGAAACCATGGTGCTGCAAAAGCGCTGTGGTTATACCAGTTCCCGTAATCTTCTCACCTTGAAAAGTACCGTTGTAAATCTTTTGACTGCCGCAAGACGGGCTATTTTCTTTTAAAACCACACAGCTTGCTTTTATGTGCCGTGCCACTTCTAAAGTACGGTAGGCACCTTTTAAATATAAATCTGTGACGTCTAAACCAGATGAATCCTTTATGGTTGCCTTGCTATCTAATACATCTTGGCCTGTACCGCCCACAATTTCTGCGGGTAAACGAGGGGTGCTAAAGCCCCCTAATAACTCGGGACAGAGCGCATGAGCTTTTTTATTTAAAAATAGCTGTTGAAGCGTAGTGTGTAAGCATGATCGGCCGTCATAACGTACAGGTTCACCAATTAAACAGGCACTGATTAAAAGCATTCGTTTTCTGCCATTAGAGCTATAAATCCTGTTTGAGTGTACCCAATGATTTATAAATTAAGAAATTTAAAACGAGCTGATACAAACACAGTAAATGGATTAATAAATTACACAATTCATAATTAAATTATGTATTGCATAATTTAATTGTTTTTAGTAGCATCTGTTTTAAGGTAAATGGCCATTGGAGGTCCAACAAGGATGTTGGTCTCCATAAATCTAGGAATGACTTTAGGAAAAGGCGATTTTTAAAGATTTATTGAAAAATCTCAATCGTACTTTTAGATAAGAAAGGACAGTGTGTATGGAAAATAAACACCATATAGAAGGGAAGTTAATCATCGGCATTGCGCTCACTCAATCTTCGTTTTAGTTATTGGTTTTTTTCTCATAGGATGCGTTGGGCTAAGGCATTTTGACGGTTCAAACACTCTCCCAGCAAATGCGTATTCTATAGAGAAAGGAGCTGACCAGATCAGCATGAGAAATAAACGGATCAGGTAATCACCAGAGGGAAACTAGATGGATATTTTAGAGAACCCATTAGAACTATGCGGTTTTGCATTTATTGAGTTTGTTTCAAAAGAGAATGAATTAGATCCAATTTTTGAAACAATCGGCTTTTCAAAAGTAGCCAAGCATAAATCGAAAAAAGCGTACTTATGGCGTCAAGGAAATATCAATATTATCCTGAATTATCAGCCAGAATCTTATGCTTCATTCTTTTTCAATGAGCATGGTCCATCTGCTTGCGCGATGGGATTCAAAACACGCGATGCGGCAAAAGCTTATAAAAAGGCTGTAGAGCTTGGTGCAGAACCAATGCAATCTAATGTTGGGCCAATGGAGCTTAACATTCCGGCAATTAAAGGTATTGGTGGCATGCCAATCTTCTTGGTTGACCGTGATATTTATGAAAATGACTTTATTTTCTTTGACGACAAGCAAAGAAACCCTGAAGGTGCTGGTTTAAAAGAAATTGACCACTTAACTCACAACGTCTACAAAGGTCGTATGGAGTACTGGGCAAACTTCTACGAGAAGATTTTTAACTTCCAAGAAATTCGTTACTTCGACATTAAAGGCGAATATACAGGTTTAACATCTAAAGCATTAACAGCTCCAGATGGCATGATCCGTATTCCTTTAAATGAAGACTCAGACAAGGGTAACGGTCAAATTGCAGAATTCTTAGCTGATTTTAATGGCGAAGGTATTCAACATATTGCGTTTATTTGTGATGACTTAATTTCGACTTGGGATAAGTTAAAAGGTTTGGGTCTACAATTTATGACTCCACCACCAAATACATATTATGAAATGTTAGAAGACCGTTTACCTGAGCATGGTGAACCGACTGATGAATTACAACAGCGCGGTATTTTGCTCGATGGTAATACTAAAGACGGTCAGAAGAAGCTTTTATTGCAAATCTTCTCTCAAAACATGATTGGACCAGTTTTCTTCGAATTCATTCAACGTAAAGATGACGACGGTTTTGGTGAAGGTAACTTCAAGGCATTGTTTGAATCAATCGAACGTGACCAAATTCGCCGTGGCGTTCTTGAAGCAAAATAATTTTTGCTTTGTCTCTAATCTAAAAAAACCAAGAGCATTGCTCTTGGTTTTTTTATGGCTAATGATTAGCGGCTTTTAATATATTGATTAATTGAATTAATCTCATTTTTAAGTGTTTCAATAATTTTACTTTGTGGGTCAACAGGTAAGAACATTTCGCTATCAAGTGCCACAATACAAAACTCAATCCCTTGGTTTGAGTTAAATACAGGTAGACCCACCGCATTAATTCCTGTCAGCAAATCACCTTTAGCCGCAGACATTTGTTGCTGGCGGATCGTCTCTTTAAGTTCTAAAAATTCTTGCCAGTTGTGCGGTGCAATATTTAGTCCAAGTTCTTGGTGTTTTTGCCACTCAGCTTCTAATAAAGGACGAATAAAATGCTCAGGAAGGTAAGACGCAAATAAACGCCCTGCAGCAGAATTGACCAAAGGCATAATTGAACCGACTTTGGTTACAATCGAAATAGGGTGGTTAGATTCAATCGATTGAACCACGACAGGGCCTTTCGGTGACCATTTACTAATTTGAATACCACAGCCAATTTTACTTTGTAGGTCGTAAATTAGATGCTGTACCAACTGCAAAGTGTCACTGTGCTGAATGCAGTTTAAGCCTAAACGCCATGCCTGATCACCTAGAGCATATTGACCATCATCAAGTTGTTTGGCGTAATCCATGCGAATTAAGCTCACCAAATAACGGTGTACTTTGGCAGGGTGCATCTCGAGCTTACTGGACAAGTCTTTGAGAATAATCGGTTGATTGTGCTCTAACAGGGCATTTAGTACGGATAAACCAACTTCAAGTGATTGAACCCCCCCAGATATTTTTTCTTCAATCATTTAAATACCCTTAATCGATTTACTTCAGCAGTTAAACAGTTCTGTTTAAAAACATAAATTGGAATTGATGCGTTTTACATCATGCCTGAGCCTATAGAAAAATAGAAATCACCTTTTTCTATTAGCGAAATTCACATGTTTAATAATCAACAATTCTTACAATGACCTTCATCTTTCATTTATAGCGTAAATTGATAGAAGTTTAGTAGATTTAAACAATATAAATCGGCATTGATATAGAACAGTTCATACAAACTATTCCCACCAATGCCGACTTTTGAAACGATTGCTTTAAAAGAATTAAGCGCCTAATTCTTCTTCATGCAAGAAATGAGTATGGTGTGGAGCACGTTTGGTTTTGCTCCATTCATCTAACATTTCAGTTTTCATTTCTTCGGTAATTTTCGCAATTTTTTCTTCTGCATGTACATCGTTATAAGTGAGTTCTAAACGATGACCATTTGGATCAAAGAAATAAATTGAGTGGAAGATACCGTGGTTAGTAATTCCTAACACTTTAACGCCATTTTCTTCCAAATGTTTTTTTGCAGCTAGAAGGGCATTTAAATCTTCAACTTCAAAGGCAATATGTTGTACCCATTGAGGCGTGTTTTCATCACGGCCCATTTCTGGTTGGGTTGGCAATTCAAAAAATGCCAAAACGTTGCCTTGACCAGCATCTAGGAATAAATGCATATAAGGGTCAAAGGCTTTGGTTGAAGGCACATGGTCTTCAGCAAAAGCTAAGATAAAGTCCATGTTGAGCATTTTTTTGTACCACTCAACAGTTTCTTTTGCATCCTTACAGCGATATGCAACGTGATGTATTTTTTTAATGGCAAATGTCATGTTGAAACTCCTTTTACTATTCCCAATCTGGTTGTTGTTCTGGCGCCGCGTTATAGAAGGCTGGGATAGACAAACAATGTTGATAAATTGATTCAATTTTTGGAAACGCAGCTAAATCTATCTTGAAGCGTTTCGCGTTGTAGACCTGTGGAATCAGGCAGCAATCGGCAATCGTTGCTTGTTGTCCAAAGCAAAACTGTCCGTTTGAATCTTGAAGTAGCTGTTCGAGATTTTGAAAGCCTTCAAGAATCCAGTGCTGATACCAATAATTTTTTTGTTCGTCTGAAACGTTTAAATCATTTTTTAAATATTTCAGAACACGTAAGTTGTTTAACGGGTGAATATCACAAGCGATGGCCTGTGCAAAAGCACGGATTTTGGCTCTCTCTTTCACATCATTTGGAAGGAGTTTGGTTTCGGGATATTGTTCATCCAGATATTCCAAAATACTTAATGATTGTGACAAGGTTAAATCGCCGTCCACTAAAGTTGGTACTAAAGCACTGCGGTTTAACTTTAAATAGTCTTCACTTTGCTGCTCGTTTTTAACCAGATGAACTGGCAGAGTTTCATAAGCGAGACTTTTAAGGTTGAGGCCAATCCGTACTCTGTAAGCTGCAGAGCTACGAAAGTAACTATACAGCTTCATAGTCAGGCTCCGAAGTCTCTGCAAAATCAAAAGCTAATGCAGGAAGCACAGTATTTCGAACTTCACCAAAACCAATGCGGATACCATTTTTCTCACAGTGACCTTTCATAATGAGGGTATCGCCGTCTTGTAAGAAACCACGAGTTTCACCATTAGCAAGTGTTAAAGGCTTCGTGGTGTTCCAAGTCAGCTCAAGCAAGCTACCATACGAGTCAGGTGTAGAACCTGAAATAGTACCTGAACCCATCAAGTCACCAACCTGAACGTTACAACCCGCAATCGTGTGGTGAGTCAGCTGCTGAGCCATAGACCAATACATATATTTGAAATTGGTTTTACAGATCACGTCAGTTTGTGCTGATTTTGGTGTTTGAATTTCAACACTCAAGTTAATGTCATAACTGTTGGCGATATTTTCTTGTAAATAAGCCAGTGGTTTCGGTTCTTGTTTCGGGCCTTCAACCTTAAATGGTTCAAGTGCTTCAAGCGTTACCACCCAAGGTGAAATCGAACTTGCAAATGTTTTCGCATTGAATGGGCCAAGAGGAACATATTCCCATTGCTGGATATCACGTGCTGACCAGTCGTTGAGTAATACCATTCCAAAAATATGGTCCCAAGCATTTTCAATCGAGATCGGCTGACCAAGCTCCGTTGGTTTACCCACAATAAATGCTGTCTCAAGTTCGAAATCGAGTTTACGAGTAGCTGAAAAAACTGGACGTTCTTCATTTGGAAGTTTGATCTGACCTGAAGGGCGTACTACTTGAGTTCCGCTGACTACAACAGAGCTAGCACGGCCGTTATAACCTACAGGTAATTCGCTCCAGTTTGGCAGCAATGCATTTTTAGGGTCACGGAACATACAGCCCACATTGGTCGCATGTTCTTTAGAAGAATAGAAATCGGTATAGCCCGGTACGCGAACAGGTAAATGTAAAGTCACGCTGTCTTGCTTAACTAAAACTTCCTGACGCAATGCTTCATTTTCTTGAAGCGTTAAATTTTCAACTGAAAGAAGAGACTGTAACGTCTTACGAACTTTAGACCAGTTAGCTTTGCCTGATTCAATAAATTTATTAAGTGTCGGCTGGTTAAAGTAAGTGTCTTGATCTGAAAGTTTTAAAAGACCATGCTTTTCAAGAGCAGCGAGATCAATGACCCAATCACCGATAGCTACACCGACCTGACGCTCGCCTTCGGCTGTTTTACTAAAAATACCATAAGGCAAATTATGAATAGTGAAATCAGATTGAGGTGAAACTTCAATAAAAGAATTTAGTTTTTGTTCCATTTTCGCTTCCTTGTCTTCATCTCGCGTCTTATACAAATAAAAGTTCGGTCTAGGGACTGAGCTACTCAATAAGATTTAATCTTAATTTAGATCATCTTTTTGCTGATGAGTTTGATATAGACCGAGAACAACCAATTGCTTCTTAGTTCTTATAATACTGAATTCATAAAATTACGCAATACATAATTTAATTACACATTGCATAATAATTGTTATTTCTTGCATTTTCTGTTTTCATGCGCGGTTGTGAGAAAAGTAACGCAATTATTTTTTCATCAATCTCTATGAAAATCTGATCAATTTATGATATACGTAATTTAGTGGAAAAAAATTACGTGACAAGGATGAGAATAATCATATGTCAACACAAGAGCAAGGAAACCTGAAACATGGTTTGAGTAATCGCCACATCCAGCTCATTGCATTGGGTGGAGCGATTGGTACAGGGCTATTTCTTGGTATATCACAATCGATTAAATTGGCAGGTCCGTCGGTAATCTTGGGTTACGCGATTGCAGGATTTATTGCTTTTTTAATGATGCGTCAGCTCGGTGAAATGGTGGTGGAAGAACCAGTAAGTGGGTCTTTTAGCCATTTTGCTTACAAATATTGGGGGCCTTTTGCAGGCTTTATGTCAGGATGGAACTATTGGGTACTCAATGTCCTTGTCTGTATGGCAGAACTCAGCGCAATTGGTCTGTATATCCAATATTGGTGGCCACAAATCCCAACGTGGGCATCTGCGCTAACGTTCTTTATTCTCATTAACGGTATCAATTTACTGCACGTTAAATTTTTTGGTGAAATGGAATTTTGGTTTTCCATTGTCAAAATCTTAGCCATTTTAGCTATGATCGCTTTCGGTTCATATTTACTTGCAACCGGTACAGCAGGGCCACAAGCCAGCATTTCCAATCTTTGGGCACTTGGTGGTTTCTTCCCATATGGCATTAAAGGTTTGGTTATGGCCATGGCAGTCATTGTTTTTGCCTTTGGCGGTATTGAGCTTTTTGGTATTACTGCAGCTGAAGCACGTGACCCAGACAAAACCTTACCTAAAGCAGTAAATCAGATTATCTATCGTATTTTGATTTTCTATATTGCGACACTTTTTGTTTTATTCGCATTATTTCCGTGGAATCAAATGGCACAAGGCGGCAGTCCTTTTGTAATGGTATTTGCTTCTTTAGACAGCCAAGGTGTTGCGACTTTACTCAACTTCGTAATTTTGACTGCTGCGGTATCAGTTTATAACGGTACAAGTTATTGCAGTAGCCGTATGTTGTTAGGTCTTGCTCAGCAAGGCAATGCACCAAAAGTATTTGCACATATTAATAAACGCGGTATTCCAACCAATGCAGTAATCCTTTCTGCGGCAGTCACTATTTTATGTGTGTTGTTAAATTACATTTTCCCTGAAAAAGCATTTGGCTTGCTCATGATGTTGGTGGTTGCAGCGATTGTAATTAACTGGGTTGTAATTTCATGGACACATTTAAAATTCCGTAAATTTATGATGCGCCAAGGTCAAACGACGAAATTCCCAAGCTTCATGTACCCATTTAGCAACTATCTTTGCATGGTGTTCATGCTCGGAATTTTAGTTGTGATGTCGCTAACACCAGATATGCGTGTGGCGGTCATGATGATTCCAGGATGGATTTTGTGTTTGATGGTGGCTTACCAATTTAAACGCCGTAAGTTAAAAGCTGAGCAGCCTGTACATGCTTTAGAAGCTGATATGTAATCAGGTTTGAGTTGGAAGCTAAAAAGGACGTATTGATACGTCCTTTTTTATTTTTAAAATTTACAACAGAAATGAAAGGACTTTGTAATTGTTATATTATAACATCTCTTAAATGAATAACTAAGGCTTCCCGATGTTGGGGGAGGAACAACATATTTATGAAACATTACTATTTAGGTTTAATCTTACTTTCTCTTGCGGCATGTACGACTCAAACACCAAAGCCAACGGCCTCTAAACATCATCATTCTTTGCCTAAACCCTCTAAAACAGTAGAGAGAATAAAACAACAACCCGAAGATTATACCGCTTGGATCGCAACCGCAGATCATGGCCAGTCTGTGCAAGCTTATAAGCAATTTCTTAAGCAAAAAGGGCTTGCCAATTTAGTGCCAGATTATGAGTTATTACGTTCGGCCAGAGATTGGCAAAAATGTGGAGTCGAGCCTTATGCGGTGCCGCCACGCGAGATTTGGTCCAACATTGTTCCGACGCTTAGTATTTTAAAAGCATTAGTTGACGATGGCGTAATTAATGATTTTGAAGTGACATCGGCTTATCGGGCTTTATCTTTAAACCGCTGTGCAGGTGGTGCTGACGCATCTCGCCATGTGTTTAATGCAGCGCTTGATTTTCGGATTGGACCAGAACAACCAAGTGATTTAGACCAGCTCAATATCCAACAAACCAAAACCAAGCTTTGTCAGTTTTGGGAAACCAAAGGGCAAGCACTTAACATGGGGCTGGGTGTTTATGCTTCGGGACAAATTCATATTGATAGCCAAGGCTTTCGATCATGGGGACCTGACCATCACTATAAAACCTCAATTTGTCAGTGACTATAAAAGCAATTTTTTCAACGACTAACTGAGTTGGCTTAAATAAAGGCTGAATAAAAACTTGATCAATAGTTATGTTATAACATAACATTATTGTGGTTTAGAAATAGATTACGCCTGTGATCTGGCCATATTTAGATGGCCAGCCATGATCAGTTTAAATAATATTCAAAGAGATCAAGCCATGCACACTGCAAACGCCAACTCATTTGCTAAGCTTCCTGTCACTGTTTTATCGGGGTTTTTAGGTGCAGGAAAGACCACCTTACTCAACCATATTTTAAATAATCGCGAAGGCCGCCGTATTGCCGTGATTGTTAATGATATGTCTGAGGTAAACATTGATGCGGCATTAGTACGCGAAGGTGGGGCAGAGCTTTCAAGAACGGATGAAAAACTGGTTGAAATGAGCAATGGCTGTATCTGCTGTACATTACGAGAAGATTTACTGGTTGAGGTGAGACGCTTAGCCGATGAAGGGCGCTTTGATCAATTGGTGATTGAGTCGACGGGTATTTCAGAACCACTGCCTGTTGCAGAAACCTTTACCTTTGAAGATGAAAATGGAAACTCTCTCAATGAATTCGCTCGACTCGACACCATGGTCACGGTAGTCGATGCGTTTAACTTTCTGAAAGATTACAGTTCAATTGATTCCCTGCAACAACGTGGCGAGTCCTTAGGTGAGCAAGATGAAAGAACTGTGGTTGACCTTCTGATTGATCAGATCGAGTTTTGTGATGTGATTCTGCTGAATAAAATTGATTTGATTGATCAGGCTCAGCAAGACCAGCTCATTGCAATTTTAAAAACGCTTAACCCGCGTGCCCGAATTGAAATTGCTCAGTTTGGAAAGATCGCTTTAGATAAAATTTTAAATACACAGCTATTCGATTTTGATGAAGCGGCACAAGCACCGGGCTGGTTAAAAGAATTACGTGGTGAGCATACGCCAGAGACTGAAGAGTATGGCATTAGTAGCTTTGTTTACCGCGCACGCCGACCTTTCCATCCAGAGCGTTTTTATGATTTGGTACAGGCTGAATGGCCGGGAGTCGTGCGTTCTAAAGGCTTTTTCTGGTTGGCTGCCGAACCGACATTGGCTTATTCATGGTCACAAGCGGGTGCGATGGCTCGACATGGTTTAGCAGGTTATTGGTGGGCGGCTGTTGCAGAAGAAGACTGGCCGAGTGACTTAGCCAGCATTGAACAAATTAAGAAAGATTGGGACGCTCGCACAGGTGATGCGCGTCAGGAACTGGTTTTAATTGGTATGCAAATGGATGAGCAAGCTTTAATACAACGCTTAGATCATTGTTTGTTAAACGACGAAGAAATGGCTTTAGGGCCACAAGCTTGGCAGAGATGGTCGAATCCTTTTAAGCAAGACGATGAAACCATGTTGATCGCTTAATGAAATAAGCCCCTATTTAAAAGGGGCTTATTTTTATGTTTTATCTTTAATAAAAAGCTTTCGAATGTAGTTATTGAGTGGGGTGGAATAATATTTTTCAATTACCGCACTGATGATAAAAGTCAGAACCAAGTAGCCCATTAAAAGCATGATTTTGATGCTAGCGTCGGTTTGAGCCGGAATAAAGGCAACCTTTATAAGACCAAGCACCACCAGATGAAACAAATAAGTTTCATAACTTCGTTTCCCCAACCAGACCATTACTTTGGTCAATAGGTTATGCGCTTGTGTTTCGGAAGGATGCTGAAAACACAAAATGAGTAGACCTGTAGCAAAAGCAAATAGGCTAATTCCCCATGTACTGACTTCTTTAATTGGCGCATATAAATATAAAGCGGTCATACTCAAAATAAGCAACCAAGACAGAGGTTTTTTATAAGTCCAATCTGGTCGATAAGTATAAGAAAAAATAGCAGTTAGACAGCCGACAGCTATACCATCAAAGCTTGAAAAATAATGATATAAATAGGCACCGCTTTCTTCGCCAAAATGTAGAGACCTAAAATAAGGCCCGTATAAAATCACTCCAATGAGCACCGCAATAAAGACTTTATTACTACGTGTGAAGAGGCACAATAATGGAAACACAAAGTAAAAAACTTCTTCTACAGAGAGCGACCACAACACGCCCAAAGCGTAGTTTATCCAGCCGAATTTAATAATCAGGATATTCATCCAGAAGGTTAAAGCCGCAAAAATGGTTAAAGGATAAGAGACCTCAATGCCATTGGGTGCTTGGTTCATAAAGGGTTTTAAGTCAAATGAACCGAGTATACTTACCCCTAAAATCAGTAATACCAGACACGGTAAAATACGCGCTGCCCGTCGGATATAAAAATGTTTGAGGTTAATTGCGGAGAATTGTTTGTCTCGTTTTAAAGTGTGATGGGTAATTAAAAACCCCGAAATCACAAAAAACATGGTGACGCCATAATTTCCGTTTCTTGCGATGACTGTGCTAAATGCTTCACCTAAGAAATCAAAACCTAACCATGTATCTTTAAGTTTATAGGGAATATTAAAATGATGTAAAAGAACCAATAGGATAGACATTCCTCGAAGAATATCTATTTTATAATTACGCATTCGATGTGCTTCCAGCTTTATTAATATACTGTGTGGCAGAAGAATACTATTGATCGGTTATTTTAAATAAAAATTTTAAGCATCATTTCGTAAATTAAAAAATGAATGTTTTTTCAAATGGTTGAATTGAATAAAGACATAGCAGAGACAACTGTTAAATAAATATTGATAAAAGCCTTATATATTTGAATTTCTCTACATAAAACTTTAAATTAGCTCTTATTGAGCTATGTTTATTTTTTAAACTTTTTAAAATCTATTTAATTCATCAATTAACATGTTGTATGTAGTTGTATATACATAGCATGTCAACTAAAATACCATTTTGCCTGCTGCCTTTTTGAGTATTTGTTATGCCCAGAACATCAAAACAAGAACATGCTGAGCTTTCGATTGAAGCTGATAGTCCAGTTCCTTTATATCAACGCGTAAAACAACTGATTTCACAAAAAATTTATGAAGGCTCGTGGGCTGTAAATAAAAAAATTCCTTCGGAGAGTGAGTTGGTCAATCAACTTGGCTGTAGCCGCATGACGGTCAACCGTGCGCTTCGTGAGTTAACGACCGAGGGTTTACTCGTTCGTATTCAGGGCGTTGGCTCATTCGTTGCTGAAGGGCAAGGCCGAACTGCACTTTTTCAAATTAATAATATTGCCGATGAGATTATTGCACGAAACCATAAGCACCACGCTGAAGTTTTAGTCTTAGAACAAATTTATGCAAATGCAGAGCAAAGCGTGTTAATGCAGACTCGTGAAGGGCAAAGATTATTTCACTCGATTATTGTGCATTATGAAAATGATGTCCCTGTTCAAGTCGAAGATCGTTTAGTTGACGCAGCACTGATCCCAGATTATCTACAACAAGATTTTAAAACCATTACGCCGAATGCTTACCTCATGGCAAAAGCACCAGTGTCAGAAGGCGAGCACATTGTCGAGGCTGTTTTAGCATCTCCTCAAGAGTGTAAATGGTTGAAAATTACTAAAGCTGAGCCGTGTTTACTCATCCGTCGCCGTACATGGTCAAACAAGCAGTTGATCTCAAGCGCACGTCTAATTTATCCGGGTAGCCGCTATTATCTCGAAGGGAAATTTAATCCATGATTGAATTGATCAGGGCCGATCAATATACAAAAATGCTTTGGAAAAACGGTGCAGGTTTCACTTTAGAAATTGCGCGAAGCCAAGGTGAGGCTGACTTTGAGTGGCGCATTTCGATGGCAGATGTGACCACTTCTGGGCCATTTTCGTTATTTCCCAATAAGCAGCGCATTATTAGCATACTTGATGGACAGGGCATGGTATTGCATGTCGATGATCTGCCTGCCAAAACGCTAAACCAAGGTGATATTTTTGCTTTTCATGGTGAGAGTCAGGTTCAAAGTGAACTGGTCGATGGGGCAATTCGAGATTTAAATTTAATTTATGACCCTGCAAAGTTTCATGCTCGTTTTCAGTGGTTGAATGAGGCCACGGAGCAGGCATTTATCAGCTCGGCAGACCTGATTTTTATTTTTAATCAGGGTGGTGAGACACAAGTAAGCGTTGAGGGTGATCTCTTTCAACTTGCTGCTCACGAGACGCTAAAAATTGAAAAAAATGCTGGTGTGACCTCAATCAATTTTTCAAAAAAACAACGCCAAAGTTGCTATGTTATTGAGTTAATTCAACGTTAAAGCGAAGTAATTGGCATATTAAACAGCACATATCGAGTGAAAAGATATGTGCTTTTTTTATGCAGAATATAAAAATAAATTAATTTAATTCATAAGCTTATTCAATTTTTTCAAAAAAATATGAGCAACCCTCTTCACGCCGAAAAATATTTGTGTAGTATATGGATGTATATACAAGTTAATACATTACTATACAAATGCAGAAACAAGTGATGTTCTGCTGATGTAAGCTCAAAGGAAGGAGTCCGACTGTGACAACAACGACAACAAAATTTCGTGATGTAGAAATTCGTGCACCACGTGGCACTGAATTAACGGCTAAGAGTTGGTTAACTGAAGCCCCATTACGTATGTTGATGAATAACCTTGATCCGGACGTTGCAGAAAACCCGAAAGAGTTGGTTGTATACGGCGGTATTGGTCGTGCAGCACGAAACTGGGAATGTTTCGACAAAATTGTAGATACGCTAAAAAATCTTGAAACTGACGAAACTTTATTAGTTCAATCAGGCAAACCAGTAGGTGTATTTAAAACTCATAAAGATGCACCTCGTGTTTTAATTGCAAACTCAAACCTTGTGCCACACTGGGCAAACTGGGAACACTTCAACGAGTTAGACGCAAAAGCTTTGGCTATGTACGGTCAAATGACAGCGGGTTCATGGATCTACATTGGTAGCCAAGGTATCGTACAAGGTACTTATGAAACTTTCGTTGAAGCAGGCCGCCAACACTACAACGGTGACTTAAAAGGTCGTTGGGTGCTTACTGCCGGTTTAGGTGGTATGGGTGGTGCTCAGCCTTTAGCTGCAACACTTGCAGGTGCGTGTTCTTTAAACATTGAATGCCAACAAGCAAGTATCGATTTCCGTTTACGTACCCGTTATGTAGATGAACAAGCGACTGATTTAGACGACGCTTTAGCGCGTATTGACCGCTATACAAAAGAAGGCAAAGCAATTTCAATTGCGCTTCATGGCAATGCTGCTGAAATTTTACCTGAGCTTGTTCGCCGTGGTGTACGTCCAGACATGGTGACTGACCAAACAAGTGCACACGATCCACTTAACGGTTACTTACCAGTCGGCTGGACTTGGGATGAATACCGTGAACGTGCGAAAACTGAACCGGAAGCTGTGGTAAAAGCTGCAAAACAGTCAATGGCGAAGCACGTACAAGCAATGCTTGATTTCCAAAAAATGGGTGTTCCAACATTTGACTATGGCAACAATATCCGTCAAATGGCGAAAGATGAAGGCGTAGCAAACGCTTTTGATTTCCCAGGCTTCGTACCTGCATACATCCGTCCATTGTTCTGTCGTGGTATTGGTCCATTCCGTTGGGCAGCGCTTTCTGGTGACCCAGAAGACATTTATAAAACAGATGCCAAAGTTAAAGAATTAATTCCTGATGATGAGCATTTACATCACTGGTTAGACATGGCGCGTGAACGCATTAGCTTCCAAGGTTTACCAGCGCGTATTTGCTGGGTAGGTTTAGGCTTACGTGCAAAACTTGGTTTGGCGTTTAACGAAATGGTTCGTAGCGGTGAATTGTCTGCACCAGTTGTGATTGGTCGTGACCATTTAGACTCAGGTTCGGTTGCAAGTCCAAACCGTGAAACTGAAGCAATGCAAGATGGCTCAGACGCAGTATCAGACTGGCCTTTATTAAACGCATTGCTCAATACAGCAGGCGGCGCAACTTGGGTGTCTTTACACCACGGTGGCGGTGTAGGTATGGGCTTCTCTCAACACTCAGGCGTTGTGATTGTGTGTGATGGTACAGATGAAGCTGCTGCACGTATTGCTCGCGTACTCACCAATGACCCTGCAACAGGTGTTATGCGTCATGCCGATGCAGGTTATGAAATTGCGATCAACTGTGCGAAAGAGCAAGGCTTACACTTGCCAATGATCACGCAATAAAAATACATGGAAGAACAAGCGGTGCTTTTTGCAATTGTGAAAAGCACCGTCTCAGCAGAATATAGTGCAAAAAATTAGGAAGCCAACATGGAATTATTGATCCAACCGGGAAAACTGACCTTAGCCGATTTACGTCAAGCTTACCTCAATCCAATTAAAGTGAAATTAGATGAAAGTGCTTCATCTGCAATTAACGCGAGCGTGGCTTGTGTTGAGAAAATTGTAAATGAAGGACGTACAGCTTACGGTATTAATACGGGCTTTGGCTTGCTTGCTTCGACCAAGATTGCGCCTGAAGACTTAGAAAAATTACAGCGTTCATTAGTTCTTTCGCATGCAGCAGGTGTGGGTGAAGCACTTGATGATGCAATGGTTCGCTTAATTATTTTGTTAAAAGCAAACAGCTTGGCGCGAGGTTTCTCGGGTATTCGTCGTAAAGTGATTGATGCTTTGTTGGCTTTAATTAATGCCGAAGTTTATCCGCACATTCCACTGAAAGGTTCAGTAGGTGCATCAGGTGACTTAGCACCACTTGCACACATGTCTTTAGTTTTACTTGGTGAAGGTAAAGCACGTTATAAAGGTGAATGGTTACCAGCAGTTGAAGCTTTAAAAGTTGCAGGTTTAGAACCGATTTCTTTAGCAGCTAAAGAAGGTTTGGCACTTTTAAACGGTACACAAGTTTCAACGGCTTATGCGTTACGTGGCTTGTTTGAAGCTGAAGATTTATTTGCTGCTGCAACGGTTTGTGGTGGCTTAAGCGTTGAAGCAATGCTGGGTTCACGTGCACCATTCGATGCGCGTATTCACGAAGTACGTGGTCAACGTGGTCAAATTGATGTGGCTGCGGCGTATCGTGACCTATTAACAGACTCAAGTGAAATTGCACATTCACACGAAGACTGTAGCAAAGTTCAAGACCCATATTCTTTACGTTGCCAACCACAGGTGATGGGTGCATGTTTAACCCAAATCCGTCAGGCGGCTGAAGTATTAGCAATTGAAGCAAATGCTGTATCGGATAACCCGCTTGTTTTTGCTGAACAAGGCGACGTGATTTCTGGTGGTAACTTCCACGCGGAACCTGTTGCAATGGCGGCCGATAATTTAGCATTGGCAATTGCAGAAATTGGCTCACTGTCAGAACGTCGTATTTCGATGATGATGGACCGCCACATGTCACAACTTCCACCGTTCTTGGTGGCAAATGGTGGGGTTAACTCAGGCTTTATGATTGCACAAGTGACAGCAGCAGCACTTGCGAGCGATAATAAGGCACTAGCACATCCTGCAAGTGTTGATAGTTTACCAACATCTGCCAATCAGGAAGACCATGTATCAATGGCTCCGAATGCTGGTAAGCGACTTTGGTATATGGCTGACAACGTTCGTGGCATTTTAGCTGTTGAATGGTTAGGCGCTTGTCAGGGTTTAGACTTCCGTGAAGGTTTAAAAAGCTCGCCTAAACTTGAACAAGCTCGTAAAATCTTGCGCGATCAAGTTCCTTACTACAGCGAAGATCGTTTCTTTGCTCCTGATATTGAACAGGCTAGCGAATTGCTTGCGAGTGGTTGCCTAAACAAGTTACTCATTCCAAAACTGCTCCCTAGTTTATCTGAAGTGTGATTGATAAAACGGTCACATGGAGTGACCGAATCCAACTAAATTTCCTCAAGGATTGGAGATTAAAATGTCACAAAACTCCACACTACAGCGGGGCTTAAACACCCGCCATATTCGTTTCTTGGCATTGGGCTCAGCAATTGGAACTGGGCTTTTCTATGGATCGGCAACTGCCATTAAAATGGCAGGGCCTTCAGTATTACTCGCGTATATCGTTGCAGGGATTGCAATTTATATCGTTATGCGCGCACTGGGTGAGATGGCTGTCCATAACCCTGTCTCTGGCTCATTCAGCCACTATGCATCTCAGTACATTGGCCCGTTGGCTGGTTTTACCACAGGTTGGACTTATGTTTTTGAGATGGTGATCGTTGCAATTGCCGATGTCACTGCGTTTGGTATTTATATGGGGTTCTGGTATCCCGATGTGCCGCGGTGGATCTGGATTTTGTCTCTGATCATGTTCTTAGGCGCGATTAACCTTATTCATGTAAAAGTCTTTGGTGAACTTGAATTTTGGCTTTCAATTGTCAAAGTCAGTGCCATTGTTGCCATGATTTTAGGTGGCTTAGGTCTCATGTTCTACGGCTTCCACGTTGACCACAGCAGTGTTGTACCGGGAATTCAAAACCTATGGATTTATGACGGTTTCATGCCGCATGGTATTGCAGGTTTGATTGGATGTTTATCTGTAGTTGTGTTTGCCTTTGGCGGTATCGAGATTATTGGTTTAACCGCAGGTGAGTCACAAGACCCGAAAACCACCTTACCAAAAGCAATTAATGCCGTTCCAGTACGTATTTTACTGTTCTATGTACTCACTATTTTTGTACTTATGTCGATTTTCCCATGGAACCAGATTGGTAGCCAAGGCAGTCCGTTTGTACAAATTTTTGAAAACTTAGGCATTAAATCTGCTGCAAATATTCTAAACGTTGTGGTGGTAACTGCTGCAATTTCAGCAATTAACAGTGATGTGTTTGGTGCCGGCCGTATGTTGTACGGTATGGCAAATCGTGGTCAAGCACCTCGAATTTTCCAAAAATTATCACGTAATGGTGTGCCATGGATGACTGTTGTGGTTATGGCTGGCGTGCTGTTAATTGGCGTAGTGTTGAACTACCTGATTCCTGAAAATGTATTTGTCATCATTGCATCAATTGCAACGTTTGCAACCGTTTGGGTATGGCTCATGATCTTGCTTTCGCAAGTGGCAATGCGCCGTAAATTATCTACTGCTGAAATTAAGGCACTGGATTTCCCTGTATTTGGCTGGCCATATGCTCCTGCTTTCGCAATCGGGTTTATGGTGTTCATTTTAGTGATGATGGGTTACTTCCCAGACTCGCGTCCTGCAATTTATGTAGGTGCGGCATGGCTTGCTCTGTTAACCATTGCGTATCGCATTTGGGTAAAGCCGGAGCAAAGCTTGGGAAAGGAAAGTGAGCCTGTCCAGCAAAACATAGAAATGGAAAGCTAACAAATCAACTGCCCAATGGTTTTACTGTTGGGCAGTTTCGAGGATAGGCTAATGAAAAAACTTTGGCAGAACTGCCATATTGCCACCATGCAAAATGGGCAATATTCTTATATCGAAGATGCTGCGATTGTTACCGAAGGGCATCTCATCCACTGGATTGGAAAACAACAACAACTTCCTGCCGACACTTATTCCGAAACAGTTGACTTAAATGGAGCTTGGGTAACCCCAGGGTTCATCGACTGTCATACGCATAGTGTTTTTGGTGGCAACCGTAGCGTTGAGTTTGAAAAGCGCTTAGAAGGCGTAAGTTATGCTGAAATTGCGGCGAGCGGTGGCGGTATTGCAAGTACAGTACGTGCAACCCGAGAAGCCAGCGAAGAACAATTACTGAACTCAGCATTAAAACGTATTCGCTGTATGCAGCAAGATGGTGTAACGACCATCGAAATTAAGTCTGGCTACGGACTTAACTACGAAAATGAGCGCAAAATGCTGCGTGTGATCCGTCAAATTGGTGAAAAATTACCAATGACGGTCAAAAGCACCTGTTTGGCTGCTCATGCTTTACCACCAGAATACAAAGACCAAAGCGATGCTTATATCGAGCATATCTGTACAGAAATGCTGCCTAAATTGCATGCTGAAGGTTTGGTCGATGCAGTGGATGCTTTCTGTGAGCATTTAGCCTTTTCACCAGCTCAGGTTGAACGTGTTTTTAAAACAGCACAATCATTGGGTTTACCCGTTAAGCTTCATGCTGAACAGCTTTCATCGCTAGGCGGTTCAAGCTTGGCAGCACGTTATCATGCTTTGTCGGCTGACCATTTAGAGTACATGACCGAAGACGATGTCAAAGCGATGGCAGAGTCGGGCACGGTTGCTGTGTTACTACCGGGTGCCTTTTATTTATTGCGTGAAACACAATACCCCCCAATTGAAAGCCTCATTAAACATGGCGTGCGTATTGCGCTGTCGAGTGATTTAAATCCGGGTACATCTCCGGCACTTTCTGTGCGTTTAATGCTGAATATGGGCAGTACGTTATTCCGTTTAACGCCTGAGCAAGCATTAGCGGGTGTCACCATTCATGCGGCACAAGCGCTTGGTTTAGAGCAAACGCACGGTAGTTTAGAGCAAGGTAAAGTCGCTGACTTTGTGGCTTGGGATATTGAGCATCCATCTGAAATTGTTTACTGGCTTGGCGGAGATTTGCCTAAGCGAGTGGTTCAGCATGGACAAGAAGTTATTTTTTAAACGGTGTCATATGAATCACACATTTAAATGGCAAGGCCGACATGATGGCGAGGGTGAAGCACACCAACGTATCCATCATATTGTGAATAAAAACCAACATGCCGAATTTGCCCTGATTGGCTTTAGCTCTGATGAAGGCGTGAAACGTAACAAAGGCCGCGTCGGTGCTGCCGATGCGCCAGATGCGATTCGCACACAATTGGCTAACTTACCGATTCATCGCCCAGTCAGTATTGTCGATTTGGGTACAGTGACTTGTGAATATGAGAACTTAGAGCAAGCACAAACTGAGTTAGCGGAACAAGTTGCAAATAGCCTGCAACATGGCCTAAAACCTGTTGTATTAGGCGGTGGACATGAAGTCGCTTTTGGTAGCTTTAGCGGTCTATTCCAATATGTACAAGCCAACGCGCCAGATAAAAAAATAGGTATTATTAATTTCGATGCCCATTTTGATTTGCGTGAAGCAGAGCATGCCACTTCTGGAACACCTTTTTTACAAGCGGCTCGACTTTCAGAAGAGTATCAAAAACAATTTAATTACTTATGTATTGGGGTTGCTAACCATGCCAATACTAAAGTTTTGTTTGATACCGCCGATGCTTTAAATTGCTCATATTTAAGAGATCATGAGGTTAATATTTTTAACCTACCAAACGTGCTTGCAGCGGTGGATGCTTTTATTGAAAAAGTAGACTGTTTGTACGTTACGATTGACTTAGATGTCTTTGCGGCTGCGGTTGCACCGGGAGTCAGTGCACCTGCTGTAAAAGGCATTGATTTAGCCACTTTTGAAGCAATTTTTAAGCATATTCAAGAGACTGGAAAAATCAAACTTTTAGATATTGCCGAGTGCAATCCAAAATTTGATTTAGACAATAGAACAGCAAAACTGGCTGCATATATTGTTTATCAATATTTGTTTTCTTAAGAAACAATTTTTAATGTAAAAATGAAAAGTGCACTGTGATCGCTCACGTGCGCTTTTTTTTAAGTTTCCAAACCCTTAAAGTCAGATACGGAATATAGATAGCAACTATAAATAATTTAATTCAAAAGAAAATTAATTTATAAAATCATTGAGTTAAAAAAATACTCGATTTTTACACTATTTTATAGGCTGCTTGGCACGTAATTTGTTTTGTCTATATTTTAAACTTCATTAAATATGTCTGGATAATTAAATGAAAAACAGAACCTTACATTTTGCTTGTATCAGTGTTTTATTTTGGATGTCTCATTCGTCTGATGCTGCAAGCCCCGAAATAAATACAAATACCATCGAAAAATCACAATCTAAACCAAACAGTAATGTCTCTGTTCGGGTGAAAGCTTTAAACCAGCTTTTACAAGAACAGTGGGAATATACTTTGAAAAATAATCCTGAAACTGCAACGACATTAGGCGATTTACGCTACAACAATCGTTGGACCGAGGTTTCAAAAAATCAGATCGAGAAAGATAAAAAAACTACTCAAAATTTTTTAAAACGTTTTGAAGCAATTGATAGCACAGGGTTTTCAGCAACTGATCAATTAAATAAAGACTTAATGATTTATCAGTTGAAAGAGACACTAAAAAGTTATGATTTGAAACTCTATGAGATGCCTTTCAATCAAATGTGGGGGCTGCATTTACAATTTCCGGGATTTATTAGTTCGATTCCATTTAATAATACTAAACAATACCAAGACTATATTGCTCGTTTAAAACAAATCCCTCTTATTCTTGATCAAGGTATTGAGTTAGCGAAACAAGGACAAAAAGATGGCTTGATGCCACCCAAGTATTTAATTGAAAAGGTGGCAAAGCAGATTAATAGCATTGCAACGCCAGCAGGGAAGGATAGTGTTTTTGCTTCGCCATTAAAGCAATTTCCAAAAAACATTTCGAAAGCAGAACAAGAACGTTTAAGTCGTGAAATACTACAAGCCATAGATCAGCAAGTTCGCCCCGCTTATCAAAAACTAGGTACGTTTATTCAGAAAGACTACTTACCCCATGGGCGACAGCATGAGGGGATATGGAGCTTGCCAAACGGTGATGAGCTTTATCGCTATTATGTAGAAAATAATACGACCACCTTGGAAAGCCCTGAAAATATTCATCAATTGGGGTTAAAAGAAGTTGCCCGTATAGAAGCGGAAATGCTGAAAATTGCCAAAGCACAAGGTTTCAATGACTTAAAAAGTTTCCAACAATCCTTAAAAACAAATCCTGCGGTTTTCCCAAAATCTCGTGAAGAAATTTTAGAGATTTATCGCGGATATATCGCCCAAATGCAACCAGAGTTGCCGAAGCTGTTTGGTTTATTGCCCAAAAATAAAGTCGAAGTTTTACCTGTAGAGCAATATCGAGAAAAAGAAGCGGCAGGTGCCGAGTATCACCAAGGAACACCTGATGGCTCACGCCCCGGACAAGTATATGTAAATACTGGGGACTTCTCTGAACGTTCCAAAATATCAATGGAAGCGACCGCTTACCATGAAGCCATTCCCGGGCACCATATGCAGATTGATATTGCCCAAAACCTGCCAAATTTGCCGATGTTCCGTAAGCAGCCCAACCACACCGCTTATATTGAAGGATGGGCACTTTACGCAGAGCAATTGGGTAAAGATGTTGGTTTTTATAAAGACCCGCTTTCGGACTATGGACGACTATCGAGTGAGTTATTCCGCGCTTGTCGGTTAGTGGTTGATACTGGCGTGCACTATAAAAAGTGGACTCGTCAGCAAATGATTGATTTTATGCGAGAACACTCAGCTTTAGATGAACCTGATATTCAGGCAGAGGCAGACCGCTATATTGCTATTCCTGCCCAAGCATTGGCATACAAAATGGGACAACTCAAAATTTTAGAGCTACGGGAGCTTGCGAAACATGAGCTTGGAAATCGTTTTGACATAAAAGCCTTCCACGACATGATCTTAAACGCAGGAACCTTGCCTTTAAATATACTCGATGCCCGTATTAAAAATTGGATAAAGGAACAAAAAGCGGCAGCGTAAAATAAAATTCAAAATTTAGGTCAGGTCCTCGTTGGGCCTGATTTAAAAACAGAATATAATCATAAAAAATATATTTTCGAACTTGAAAATGGACAAAAACCTAAAAGAATATCAGGCTATTATTTTTGATTTAGATGGCACTTTAGTCGACTCCTTTAACTTTTTTCTGGGCGTTTTAAATCAACTTTCTTCCAAATACAAATTTAAGTCCGTTGAACAGCATGAAGTTGATTACTACAAACAACTCACGCCTAAAGAAATTATGAAAGAGATGAATGTCTCTAGGTGGAAACTGCCTTGGATTGCGAAAGATTTTATTCGGTTAATGAAAGAAAGAGATGAAGAAATTCATCTGTTTGAAGGCATGCGCGACCATTTAATTGAACTGCATAAGCGGGGTTATACGCTCGCAATTATTACTTCAAACTCTAAAGAAAACTGTCAAAATGTACTAGGTAAAGAACTCTGTGAGCTTTTTAGCCATATTGATGGTGGCTCGTCTATATTTGGCAAAGCGAAGCGAATAAAACATGTTCTTAACATTTTGGACTTAAGTAAAAACCAAGCCATTTATGTCGGCGACCAAACCACTGACGGTGAAGCCGCGCATAAAGCAGGTATTGATTTTGCTGCGGTAGGTTGGGGCTATACATCGGCTGAAAAATTAAAAACCATTCAGCCTAAAGTCGTGCTCACAGACTTGGCAACCATGAACGAATTTTTCTAAAGACATCAAATGTAGGAAAAACCATGAATAACAATAACAACCCGATTGGAATGATTGATTCTGGTTTAGGCGGGCTGTCTCTGTTTAAGCATATTCGGCAGGCGCTTCCGAATGAAGATATTATCTATTTTGCAGACTCGAAATACGTGCCTTATGGCGATAGAGAAAGTGGCTGGATTGTTTCACGAACCACGCATTTAATTTCAAACCTCGTTAATCATGGCAAATGCAAAGCGATCGTGATTGCTTGTAACACCATGACGGCTGTAGCGATTGAAACCATTAGAGCGCAAATTAATGTGCCACTTATAGCGATAGAACCAGCGGTAAAACCTGCTGTGGCAATGACCATGAGCAAGCATATTGCTGTTTTGGCAACTGCCACCACGGTGAAGGGTAAAAACTTAAAAAGTTTAATCGAAACTTATGCACAAAATATCAAAGTGTCTTTGGTGCCTTGTATTGGCTTAGCCGAAAAAATCGAAACGGGCAAAGCACATACCGCGGAAGTTAAGGATTATTTAGAAAATATTTTGGCGCCGTTGGTCGAACAAAAAGTGGATACAATTATTTTAGGATGCACACACTATCCGTTTGTCTCGGATACGATTCAGGAAATTGTAGGTGATGATATTCAAATTATTGAGCCTTCGGAAGCTGTAACAGCGCAATTAATTCGGCAGCTCAATCAATATCATTTAAGTTCTGACAGTCCAAATGAGGGAAATCATATTATTTGGACCAGTTCAGACCCGTTGGAAGTTGCGGATGTTACTTTTTCTTTGTTAGGTAAACGTTTACCTGTAGAAACTACTGGTTTTTAAAGCCCAGAAAAACGCCAAGCCCCATAAAAATGAGTCCACCCATCACGGACATAGATTTTTGGGGCTTGTTCGATTTAGTTAATTTTTGGCTAATATAATTGGCTAAAAACACACAAACCACATCGGCAGATACAAAGATCAGATTCACAATTAGCCCTAAAATGATGAATTGAGACCAAACTGGAAAATCGAATGAGGTATTAATAAATTGAGGTAAAAATGCGATATAAAAAATAGCGGTTTTAGGGTTTAACACTTCGACCAGTATGCTCTGCCTTAAAGATAACTGACCATTTTCAACATTTTGCTGAATAGTTGGGGTAGAGGACGATCTAATTAATTTAATACCTAACCAAACTAAATACAAAGCACCTAAAATTTTAATAATATCATAGAGTTTTGGAATAATTTGAAAGATGGTCGTTAAGCCTAAAGAGGCGGCAATGATATGAAAACAGCCTCCTAAAAAAATCCCAAATGCTGCCATTAAACCCGATTTTCTACCGCGGGAAAGCGTTTGTGCAGCGGTATACAGCATGGCTGGACCCGGAATATAAGCAAAAATAATTGTAGTCATTAAAAATGTAATGAACAGCTCTAAAGAAATCATGTTTTGCCTATCTTATTGTTACTATTTTTGAGTGAATTTTAAGCAATTTAAAGTATATGAAATTTATGACTATTTCAATTTTATAATCAGATTTATGGCGATAAAACTCAAAATCATCCAAAGAATAATTTTAAATTCTTTGGATGATTGCAAATAAACTTATTTAGCTTTTCGCGTCACTGTCTAAAGGTTTTAATGACTAAACCTAAGCTAGAGCGCCTTAGATTAAGCTCTTTTAAGTTCCCAGCGCTGTCTTGGATCATTAGATCGTTGACTAATACCTACAGATGAACCCCAGAGATGTGTCAGTACTGCATCTGGTTGGCCTTCTACAAAAATATAGCCATCTTCAAATGCCCAACTAGTTTGGTACTGGCGGCCAGCTCCTTGCAAGAAAATATCGCCACTATGCGAATGAACTGCTTGTAATTCTTTACGCTTTGTACTTTTTAACGCTGTTTGCAGTTGTTCAAAAGACTCATTTGACTTTAAACCTGTCTGCAAAATTTTTTGGGCCGTATTCATATTTTTTTCATCAGTATGTAAATCTAGCGTTTTTCTAAGCTCTAGAATAATTTTTACGGCTTCTTTTTGAGAGTCTTCTACATCTTGAAGCTCTGTCCATGCTTTTACTCGTAGTGCCTCAAGTTGCTCTTTTTTAATTTTTTTTAGAAGTTCATTGATATCGTAATGGTGAAAATACAATCGGAACACAGAATCTCGATGCCCATCTTTAAGATCCAAGACATCTAATTGCACAGAGGCAAAAATGATCTTATAGAGTTGTTCATCAATTTCAGGAATACCTTTAAAATCAGGAATATTTAAACGTAGCCAAGGAGCGGAAGCAAGTTTATAGAACTTTTGCTCAATGCTACGAATTGATGCATGAGCGAGGACTGGATTTAAATATTCATCAAATTTTTTATTATCAAGCTTACCCACAAGCTCCGATTTAATGGTTTCTTCGCCGTTAATATCAATAAATTTTTCTAATAAGCGAATAATATCCAGACCATCATTGGTTCTTAAATGAGCTAGTGTTTCTTCATCTTGCTTGGGTAAAAGACTAACAAAATGTTCTAAATCGTGGTCTTTCAGTTTAGATCCAATCACTTTTGTTTTAACGTAAGCACCGAGTACCCAACTAGATCGGATATCTTTAACTTTGTTGAATAGCTTATTCTCTCGCCCACTGCGATATTCGTGGCTATCAAAATACCAAAGCTCTTCGTCTATGTTTTTAACCTTATCATGTACCGTAAATTTTCGGTCATTTGTATGAGAATATGCAAAATGACCCGTTTCACCACGTCTAGTTACCGTGTGTACACCATCGGTTTGACCACCGTACAAACTTGAAATACACGCACCTGTTTCTTTGTTAACGATTCTAAAGTTTCCAGTTGGGAATCCATTAGCCATGATTAGTCGTTCCTTATAATTAGAAAGTGTTTTGTAATAGTCGAAATTTATAGTTATTAGGCAAATTTCGAAGCGTGATTTATACCATAACTTTTCATGTATAAATCCAAATGTTTTTGTTGGTTTTTGTATATAACATATTGAATTATTTATATTTATTAGAATGTCTTAATAAAAGGGAGCTACTATGTTTTAGAGCTTTATAAATTCAATAAAAAAGCCAAATATACTTTTAAATTCATTAACTGTTACTGATTTAACCAAGTTAGGCTGCTGGTCAACATCTGTACTAAGCAATATAGCAACATGTTGATGGCCTTTCTCTTTGTTAGGTGCGTATTTACAGTAAAAGCTATAGAAAAATAAGCGCTTGAAAGGGTGGGAACAGATGTTGGCTTATCAACTTAGGGAGTAAGGGCTTTTTCTATAAGATATTTTATATATTTAAATTGTCTTCATCTTAGATGTATTTATATAAACTATTAAATTAGAATTAATGATCAGTCTATTTTATTTAATAAATATAGATGCAACCAAAGTTTATATTTTAAATTTAATTAAAAGTCATAAATATAATAAAATGGATAATATTATTTAAGTATTAATTAAATTATTATATTTAAACTTTTTTATTAAAATAAATTGACGTACTTAAAATCACCGATTATTATCTCGTTGCTGGCCTACATTGCCAGCCGGTTTTAGCAGACCGTCCCTAGCGTAGCGGGTTATACTTTCCTAAGTATTCCCCGTGTGGAACCTTTGTGCCCCCTTTTTCTCTATGGTAGGGCGGAAGGGGGACGCGTACGCGCGTGCTGGTCGCTAGGTCAGTCTGCTAACCCTCTTTCGTTCTACCACCCTAATCAATTGACGGTGATTTGGTGGTAGGACTCCATTTTTAAGGAGTTGGCCATGCCACAATTTAAACTCATTTTCTCTCTTATTTAACTATTTTATTTATTTAAAATTTGGGTTTTCTATATCCTGATTTTTTAAATTTATAAATTATTTTTATTTTAAAATCTTAATTATTTTATTTTCCTATTTTTGTTGGAGGATTAATTTTTATTTAAAAAATTATTTTAATATTTATGCAAATCATATTTTTATTTTATTTAAGGATTTAAATAATCATGAGAATAATATGAAACTTTATAAAATTATATTGGTTTTAAACCTTGTGATAGGTGGTTATGGAATTACGCATGATGATGCCCATGCTCAGCAGGAATTTAAAAGAATTTGTTTGTCAGGTGAACGCATGCAAGCCAGTTGTGATTGTATTTGCCAACAGCTTACGCAGGTGTATTCACCTCAAACCGTACAACGTTTAAAACGCACCAGTTTGCAAAGTCCTGTTCTCCCACAGGACTTTGCCCCTAACTTGCTCAGCAGCATTTGGCGCTGCCATAAAACCAAAATGGGCTAAGTCCTGCGCTTAGCTCCTTTATCTCTGTGTCGCAATGATCTCTCAAACTTTAAATCAGCGCAAAAGTAAAAGACTGTTGTGACATAGGGGCCTAGGGGGGCTTTGCTATCAAACTGGTTTTTCTTATACGTAAAAACTCTGTGTAGCGGTAGAGAGTTATAGACCGTGGATATAGTCCTCAAATAGTGATAGTTCTGTTTTTTAAGCATTTGAATATTTATGTAAGAACTTACTATTCAATTTAGGCAATTGGTTCGCAAATATAGAAAAGAAAGAAACATGTCACAAGAGCAATTGGCATTGCTCTGTAACATTGCTCGTAGTTATTTAGGACGGATTGAAAGAGAGGTAATCCTACTTTAGAAAAAATTTATGAATTGGCAGCTTTATTAGAATTGGATGCAAAAGATTTATTTCCAAAATAATTTTAGAAACGTATCTTCTGTTATGATTTGGCATATTTTTTAAATATATAACTTGGTGTTGTTTTGAAAGTAATAGATTTCTTTTCTGGTTGCGGTGGGGCAAGTGAAGGACTACGTCAAGCTGGATTAGATATCACTATTGGACTCGATTTTGATATAAAGGCGGCTGAGACATATCAGGCTAATTTCCCTGAGGCATTATTCTATAATGTTGATATTAGAGAATTAGATGAAAAAGAATTAGCAAAAGCTTTTAAAGAGAAAAACAGAGAAAAAGAACCTCTTTTGTTTGTTGCATGTGCCCCATGTCAGCCATTCTCTACACAAAATAAATCAAAAAGTGAAGATGATATTCGACGTACATTATTAGATGAAACACACCGGTTTATCAGCAAATTAAAACCTGAATATATTCTTGTAGAAAATGTTCCTGGTCTTCAAAAAATCGATAAAGAAAAAGATGGCCCTTACAAGCGGTTCATCACTTTTTTAGAATCTAAAAAATATAAGATTACAGAATTCATCGCAAAATCTGAAGAATATGGCGTTCCTCAAAAACGTAAGCGGTTTGTTTTACTGGCTTGTAAATCGAAAAAAATGGAAATTCCACCAAGGACACATGGTGAAGGACTTCCATCAATCCTTACAGTTAAAGACTTTATAGGTGATTTTCCTCCAATTAAGGCTGGTGGAATACATCCTGACGATCCGTGGCATAGATGTCCAACGTTGAATTCTCGTAATCTAGAGCGTATTCAGAACACTCCAGAAGGGGGGGATCGACGTCATTGGCCTGAACATTTGATTAATGAATGCCATAAGACACATTCTGGGCATATGGATGTTTATGGTCGTATGAGTTGGGATAAGCCAGCTCCTACCTTAACAACACGTTGCTATAGTTATTCTAATGGACGTTTTGGTCATCCAGATACGAATCAGCATCGTGCAATTAGTGTAAGAGAAGCTTCACGGTTACAGACGTTTCCTCAAGACTTTATCTTTAAGGGAAGTGTGGTTGAGGCTTCTAGACAGATTGGAAATGCTGTACCTTGTGAAATGGCTAAACAATTTGGTTTAGCCATTCTGAACCACTACCTAACCGAATTAAAGGTTTAAGAAATCAATTATTAATCCGTTTACAGAGTCTTTTCATTGAAATAATCTACCCCAATTCTAGCTGTATATTGTGCTGCTACAGATTGAAATCTTTCAGCATATCCTGTACGTAATTGGGACTTAACTTTAAGTTCAATCTCTTCCAAATTAGGATTGTCAGTAGTTGAATCTTTATTTATCAAATATCCGTTAATAATATTTGGTTGATTAGTAAAAGTATTTTTTTGATCCTTTAATAAAAGATAATCAATACTTGGTAATGGTCGACTACTTGTAACAATCGATAAGTATAGAGGCTTATTTCCATCTAAGATATAAATATAGTTCGAGTGAGAAGCATTTCTTAGGGCATCTCTTGGTTTACTTACTTTGAATAGTTCAAGGACCTTAATAATCTTGTGGGGTGTCAGCCTAATATGATGAGGATCATTTCCTTGTGCTGGAACCATATCACAAGCTGCAGAAACACATAAATACCATTTATTATAAGTTTTATCTCTCTGTACACGACAAAAATAGATAACTCATTGAAATAATGTCATAATAATTGTTTTCTAACGACGAATACTATGACACATCTCAATGAGTTATATCTTATCTTAAACAAATCTCTAAAATGGAACAAGTCACATTTAAAGTGCTTTGCGCTCATCATGCTTGTGATTATTTTAAAGCAAACATGTAATCTTTCTTCTGCATCTAAAGCCTTGCCCATCAAGTGCTTACCACAATCATTTTATCGACGTATGCAGCGCTTCTTTGCAGGTCAGTATTTTGATTATCGTCAAATTTCTCAGTTGATTTTCAATATGTTTTCATTCGACCAAGTGCAACTGACTTTAGATAGAACCAATTGGAAATGGGGAAAACGAAATATTAATATCCTGATGCTCGCAATCGTTTATCGTGGAATAGCGATACCTATCCTTTGGACATTGCTTAATAAACGTGGAAATTCAGATACGAAAGAGCGCATTGCTTTGATTCAACGCTTTATAGCCATTTTTGGTAAAGACCGTATTGTGAATGTGTTCGCAGACAGAGAGTTTATCGGTGAGCAGTGGTTTACATGGTTAATTGAACAAGACATCAACTTCTGCATTCGTGTTAAAAAAACTTCATTGTCACCAATCATTTAGGAAAGAATCATAAAATTAGTGATTTATTTCGCCATCTTAAAGTTGGTCAAATTGAATGTCGTAAACGACGGATTTTGGTTGGTCGGGTGAAACTATATATAAGTGCACTACAGTTAGAAAATGGAGAGCTTTTACTCGTCGTTTCTCCTCAGTTTAATGCCAATGCTATTCAGGATTATGCATTACGCTGGGAAATTGAAACCTTATTCAGTTGTCTCAAAGGACGCGGGTTTAATCTTGAAAATACGCGCTTGACAGACCCTAGACGAGTGAAAAAATTGATTGCGGTGTTAGCTATAAGCTTCTGTTGGTGTTACTTAACGGGTGAATGGCAACATGATCAAAAAAAAGCGATAAAAATAAAGAAGCATGGACGACTCTCAATGAGTTTATTTCGCTATGGTTTAGACTATGTTCAAATGGCGATTCAGCGTTTAATTGGTTTTGGGAAAAAAGAAGAGTTTAAGGAAATTTTGGCAATTTTAAGAAGGCAGAATCCTGATAGGATAAGGGTTCTGTGAAATTTGTCGTGTACAGAGGTTTTATCTAAAAAAACGGTTCCTGTAGAAATATGCTTTTCTTCATAATTCTTTGAAGATGCATGCATATTCAGAGCATGATACATATCTTGATATGTATCTTGTCCTATTGCGATATTCATTTCTTTTGCACAAAATTCAAGGCTTTTCTGTTGGTTAGAACTTGGGTAATTAGTAAATTTTTCTTTATATACTAAAAAAATATTATCTATATATCTATTTAAGCTAGAGCTCTTTTTAAATTTAAAAAATAGATCTTCAGATAAATTTTTAAAAAGAGATTGAATGATGTTAAATTGAGATAATTCAGTGGATTTTAAAATTTCATTTAGCCAAGCAGCTTGCGAAAGAATTTCATTATCATGTTTAGAACTAAAAGCGAATGCATTTGACTCAATAAAGTTTTGAATTTCGGACTGCATTAATTGATAGTATGTAGGCTTCCATTCAATAAGTGATTCGTTTAGTGTGTCCCAAATTTTCTGTGGTGGAGTGTCAATACTAGTACTTCTATCAACTTTATTCACTAGGCAAATAAAAATATTGTTGATTTTAATCCATTTATTTCCATTTTTATTGGATATAAATTTGCTAGATTCGATTGTAGGATTAATACCAAATTCATCTGATATTTGTTCAAGTTGATAATTACAAATTAAGGTAGAAAGGTTATCTATAAGCTGGAAATCATCATTTGGATTATCGTATTTTGCTTTAATTATAGAGGAAATAGAGAATAGTTCTTCATCGGCATCAATTGTATTCGAGATACGTTTAGGGGGAAGCTTGGTATTCAAATACTCAGAAATTTCATCGTTTGAAAGGTTATAAGTATCATCTAATATTATTTTTTCCCAAATCTCATCTAATTCATCTATGTCCAGTTCTAATAGAACATCTGATGTTTTATGTTTTTTCACGAGAGATGAAGCGATCTGTTTCCAAACCGTTTCTAATGGTTCATTTGTGTAGACCACCGCTAAGTTCATATGCTGAGAGGTTTGTAAATCATTTAGAATTTCTAAGGTCTTTTTAGGACTATCATTTTCGAGGTGATAATCGATAATTATAAGATCAGACTTCCGAATTTTATCCCATTGTGCATGTTCAGCTGAGTTGTCGATATCACAAAGAATATTTTTTGATTGAAAAAATTTTTCTAACTCAGCGGCTCTTGAGGAATTTTCTACTAATTTAGTAGCTAAAACTTGTTTACTCTTTAATCCCTCAATTAAAGCGGGATATGATAAAAATTCATCATCTATCATCATTACACTGCGTATAGCATTATCACAAAATGTTTGAGTAACTAAACTCGCGTAATTTAGTGCAACAGTCACAATTATTTCTCCAATCCATTAAATTTAATAATAAAGTTAGCGCCCTCTTCGAATATGAAAGGGTCGTCATTATGTTGTTCGGCATACCAAATTTTGTGATGCGCTACAGCTAAGTTCTCACGACATAAGTAAAGTCCTACACCACGTCCATTCGCTCGTTTTGTGTAGAAAAGATCAAACAGTCTTTGAACATCATCTTCATCAACTTTTGGCCCTGAGTTTGCAATCACAACGAGATCATCAATTAAATCAATTTTAATTTTTCTGTCCTCAACTAATGCAACCCAATACATCGCATTGTTAATCAAATTAATGAATACTGGGTAGATGCGTGAAGGAAGGTCACTAATTTTTAAAGATCTAAAGGCTTCAGTTACTTCAAAATTAATACGTTGTCTTTCAAAACGATCACGATAGAACTGCTCAATATGGGCTTCGATATTTTTACCAGTAATTGTCTGGCGGGCTTGATAGCCAGAAATTTTTAATGGGGAAAGGAAGCGAATTTGGCTTGTGAGTGCTTTATGAGAGTCGTACGCTAATTTGAAACCAGGATGTTCTTTTACATCACTTGGCAATGAATTTAATCCACGAGTGACCAATGAATCTATTTCTTCAAGCTCATGAGATAAAATTTCTACACTAATTCCAAGTTGTGCGACCGCATTGATTGTTCGCATTTTTTCTTCAATATCTGATCGTTCTTCTTCTGCTATTGAAAATGCTGAATCTAAGTTAATGCCGTCAGATATTTTTTCTAATGTTTTTAAAATTGCATCATATTTAAATGTATAGGCCTCTACTAACTGTAGATAGATAATATCTAGATTGTTTAGGGCATTTTCTAAATGAGAGGAGTCTTCAACACTTTCAACAATACTTATTGCTTGACTGTAGTATGAGCTTCTATCTTCACTAATATCTTTTTTCCAAGTCGAATGAAGTACATCAATCTTAGCTTCAATGACTGAAAGATATTTATTTAATTTAGAATTTAGAATAGCTTGGTTTTTATCAAATAATTTCTTGGCTGTCTGTTGAGGAGCTAATTTATTTAATTCTGACTCCATCTTATTAACAACAGTTTTTAACTGAATAACATAAGCTGAGAATTCGTTATATTTATCACGATATTCCCTATACTTTTCTTCATGAATTCCTAGCTTGGGTGGTTTGGTAGGCGTTTTAATTTCAGTCCGGATCACTTCAAGTTTTGAGACTTGCTGATCAACTTTTTGTAGTTCATCGGCACTAAGTTTATCTACATTTTCGATACTATCTTTTAGATCTTTGGCTATTGATAAAGAATCATCTAATTTTGGTGTTTGGCTTTTTAAAGCATCTTTGAAGCTTTTTTGAGAAGCTTTTCTAGCTTGTGTTTGTGCATCTTTTCTAAGCTCTTTATTTTGCTTTTCTAGAAGTAACTCTTGGCGTTGTTCAGACTTAGAACCAAAATATCGATTTGCTAACGCAATTAAAAGGTCTGAAACTAATATTTTTAATTGGATTGCCGCGGAGTTTCTAATAAAACCTTCTCGACCAGATTTATCTTTAAGCTCTTTGTTATTCTGATGCGTAATGCCAATATAACCAAACGTTCGGCGATTAGAAAAATAGTATGTACCTGCATGTTTAGTACGACGGGCTTCAATTTCAAAAAAATCATTATCTAGACGACCATAAGGGAGTACACGTAAATTATCTCTAAAGATTAGAAGTCCACCATATTTATCTCCTTGTTCATCTAATACATCGATTTGATTCTTATCAAGTGAACTTATATTTTGGTTAAATTCGAAAGAACCAAGTTGAAATTTAAAACTACCAATACCAGATTTAGGATTAATACTGATATTTGGAGCAATTGATATTTCCCCTTTATCTTGACCAAAAGCTTTTAC
The DNA here is from genome assembly GCF_041021895.1 of Acinetobacter sp. XH1741. Classification (NCBI taxonomy): domain Bacteria; kingdom Pseudomonadati; phylum Pseudomonadota; class Gammaproteobacteria; order Moraxellales; family Moraxellaceae; genus Acinetobacter; species Acinetobacter chenhuanii. The sequence continues at coordinate 433,537 of NZ_CP157428.1, read as the reverse complement.
ATTGCCTTTAAACCAGCCTTTTTCATCAAATTCTCCAATTACTATATGTTCAAGCGATGAAAATTCTGAAAGCCCAAAAACCTCTTGCTCAGTTAATATTGGCTTTGAGGAATTATTTTTTTTAATCGTAAAAATTTCGTAAGAGAAATTTTGATCTTTTTCAACATATGGGTTTGTAAAAGCTCTTAATGTATCAACTAAGTCACGTTGAGTTGCAATGAATTCGTGGTTTTGAGTACCTAAGTTTTCTTGATTAGTTAATAATGTTAAATCTCTTCTTAAATCAAGTAAAAATAAAGCTGTTCCGTGTTGTCCACCATCTTTTTCAGAAACTTTATTTAGTATTTCTTTCCAAGGAGTAATTGCTCTTTCATCTAAGACAGAATGTCGACAAAAATAGAGAATTTGATCCTGTGTTGTAACAATATCACGGGAATTACTTTCTTCTAGTTCATCATCAGAAAAACGATCCCATGCTCTTTGCTTTATTGAGCCTTTATCTTCAAATTCAACATTTTTGATGAGTTCTTCTTTTAGTAAATCAAATGCAATTGTGATTTCATTAATCGTATCGAACTCCAAGAAGGGAATACTGATATCTTCAAATGAAAGATATGGATTTTCAAATAACCGCCAATCCACAAGAAGAGATGTAAAAGAGCCATTTAACTTTTTGGTTACAAGGAAAGTGACGTTTGCTAAAAATGCTGCGGAGAGCCGACCAATTCCTTTTTCGCCTTGTGTTTGACGTATTGAGATACCAAAACGATCTTTTTCACTTAGAGCTTTTTTCTTACTTTTGGATTCAGTACCAACAATTAGCCAGTTATCAATAATTTGCTCTGGTGACATACCACAACCATTATCGATTAATGCACCGCAAGGATAATCGGCATCTACAGTAAATAATGCAACATCTCTTGCATAAGCATCATAAGCATTTTTCCAAAGCTCACTAACAGCCGTGGGGCAGTCTGCAATTTGTCCTTTACCTAAGTGCTCAATAGTACGAGCTCTAGCTCTAAAGTTAAAAGATTTTACAGACATATTAAACCTTAAATAATCAGAATTATGAGGTACGTATCTAATATGGATACTTTTTCTTGTTATATGATAATAACTTAATGTTTGTTAGATGTCTTTTAAAATAAGAAAAGATACGCTGAAAAATTTATATAATTTTAAAATCAGATGTAATGAGGCCGTATTTTTCAATTTTTCCTGCCATTTATAATATTAGGTCAAGAGACTGAAAAGAGTTTTTGAGGTTGCTTTTACCAAAATAGATTTGAACATTAATATCATAAATATCTTTTTTTGCTTGAACTAAAATTCTTTAACTTTTTCACTGTGGTGGATTAATTAGTAATATAATTTAGAGTGATATTAGTTAAACATCCCATCCATCCTTTTAATTCATAATCATATATTTTCTATTTTTTAAGCAATAAAACACGAGTGGAAGTGGTTTCTTATTATCAGAAGAATCAACCTCTAATATCACAATATTTTAATTATTAAACTAGAAACTGACTTCGGCTACCTATCTAGGATTGCTTTCCAATTTTTTATCAATCCTTTGAATCAAGCAATAAAAAAGCCCGATATGCGTTACATATCGGGCTTAATCAATCAATTATTAAAGCAGGTGATGCCGTAATAATGATCTTTTTGAATTACTCTACAGTTACTGACTTCGCCAAGTTACGTGGCTGGTCAACGTCTGTACCACGTAATACAGCAACGTGATAAGACAACAACTGAACTGGTACGCTATAAATGATTGGAGCAAGCCATTCGTTTACTGCCGGAATTTGTACAACGTGTTGACGATCTTTTTCGACTACGCCGCTATTTTCATCAGCGAAAACGAATAACTCACCACCACGCGCCTGAACTTCTTCCATATTCGACTTAAGCTTATCAAGCATTTCATCATTTGGAGCAAGAATAACGATTGGCATTTCGTTATCAACAAGTGCCAATGGCCCATGTTTTAACTCACCAGCCGCATAACCTTCTGCGTGAATATATGAAATTTCTTTAAGCTTTAATGCACCTTCCAATGCGATTGGATAGTGTGTACCACGGCCTAAGAATAAACAGTGTTGTTTTTCAACGAACAATTCTGATAAACGTAAAATTTCATCATCATTTTTAAGCGTATCAAGAATAACTTTCGGGCTGTGCCATAATTCACGAGCAAGCTCTTCAATCATTGCATTGCTAATACGCTGTTTTACTTGTCCAATTTTGAGAACGAGTAGCATGAGCGCAGCAAGCTGAGTCGTGAACGCTTTAGTTGATGCAACACCAATTTCAGGCCCAGCAAGGGTCAATAAGTGGTGATCAGTTTCACGTACCATTGAAGACGTTGCAACGTTACAGATGGTTAAAGTCTGAATGCTGAGCTTGTTTGCTTTGGCACGTTTTTGCGTTTCACGTAATGCAGCTAAAGTATCGGCTGTTTCACCTGATTGAGAAATACAAACATAGAGCGTGTTTTCAACAATTACAGGTGTGCGATAGCGGAATTCACTCGCGATTTCCACTTGGCATGGCACGCCAATGAGTTGTTCAAACCAATATTTCGCGATCATACCTGAGTGGTAACTTGTACCACACGCAATGATTTGTACGCTTTGAATTTTGCTGAAATCTGCATTGGCATCTTGCAAGAAATCTGCGCGTAAGCTGTTGCCGTCAAGTGCTTGAGAAATCGTTTGTTTGATTGCTTCTGGTTGCTCATAAATTTCTTTGAGCATGTAGTGCTTAAATTCACCTTTTGAAGCATTACTTACTGTTGCATCAAGCTCTTTCACTGGACGTTCAACAAGTTGACCGTTTGCAAATACTTCAATTGAAGTACGAGTCAGGCGAGCAATATCACCTTCTTCTAAATACATAAAACGGTTAGTCACAGGTAAAAGCGCAAGTTGGTCTGAACTAATAAAGTTCTCACCAATACCTACACCAATCACGAGTGGTGAACCTTCACGTACAGTGATTAACTCATCTGGGTAATCGCTATGGATAATACCCAGTGCGTATGCACCTTTAAGCTGAGGAACAACAGATTCTACTGCTTCAAGTAAGCTGTCAGTGCTTTTTAGTGCTTCAGCAACTAAGTGAGCAACAACTTCTGTATCTGTTTGAGAGGTAAATACATATCCTAAAGCTTGAAGGTCATCTTTAAGCTCTTGATAGTTTTCGATAATACCGTTGTGAACGACTGCCACTTTGCCCGACATGTGCGGGTGAGCATTATTTTCAGTTGGTTTACCATGTGTTGCCCAACGTGTATGAGCAATACCAACTACCCCAGTAAGCTGCTGGTCAGCAACTGCATCGGCAAGGTTAATCACCTTACCTACACGGCGCTCACGTAAAACTTGTTGATTATTCAGTAAAGCAACGCCCGCTGAATCATAACCGCGATATTCAAGACGTTTTAAACCTTCGATTAAAATCTCGGTTACACAACGCTCTGCAACGCCTCCGACGATACCACACATAATTCAATCCTCTTATTTTTCACGCTTTTGGGGACGTTGATAATTTGCTTTAGAAATTTGTTGAGCACGTTCAAAGGAGAGACTTTGTTCAGCCACATCTTTCGTAATCACAGAACCCGCACCGACTGTTGCTCCATTTCCAATAGTCACAGGCGCAACCAGCGAGCTATTAGAACCGATAAAGACTGCATCGCCAATAGTGGTTTTGTGTTTATTTGCACCATCATAATTGCAGGTAATTGTACCTGCCCCAATATTTGAGTCCGCACCGATCTCGGCATCACCTAAGTAGGTGAAATGGTTGGCTTTACTGCCAAGACCGATAGTTGTGTTTTTGACTTCAACGAAGTTACCAATGTGGACTTCGTTCGCCAATTTAGCGCCTGGGCGTAAGCGTGCAAATGGGCCAATCTGGGTGTTCTCACCAACAACTGCACCATCAAAAACGCTATACGCTTGGATTTTAGTTCCCGCTGCAATTTTTGTATTTTTCAAAATACAACCCGCACCGATTTCTACAAAGTCACCGATTTCGCAGTCACCTTCAATAATGACATTCACATCAATACGAACATCGTGTCCAACTTTTACAGAACCACGTAAGTCAAAACGGGCAGGGTCGGCAAAAGTTACGCCTTGTTGCATAAGTTCTTTTGCTTGCTGTTGTTGGAATTCACGTTCAAGTGCTGCAAGTTGTAAGCGGTCATTCACCCCTTCAACTTCAAAAGCAAGTTCTGGCTGAATAGAGGCGATTTCTAAGCCATCTGCTACCGCCATCGCAACGATGTCCGTTAAATAGTATTCGCCTTGCGCATTTTCATTAGAAAGCTTAGGCAACCATTCATGAAGTTTTGCATTGCTTACACAGTAAATACCTGTGTTGATTTCTTGAATTTGGCGCTGAGCATCTGTTGCATCTTTATGTTCAACAATCGCTTGAATTTTTCCTTCTTGGCGAACAATACGGCCATAACCTGTTGGGTTATCGACGTGTAAAGTAATCATACCAATACCGGTTTTACTAGATACTTCAACAAGTTGCTCAAGCGTTGCTTGACGTACTAAAGGTACATCACCGTATAGAATTAATGAAATACCGTCTTTAGGAAGCACCGGTAAAGTCATTTGTACAGCATGACCTGTACCTAATTGTTCTGCTTGTTCAACCCATTCAATATTTTCTTGTGCAAACGTCTGTTTTACGTGATCGCCGCCGTGTCCATAAATGGTAATGATATTTTTTGCTAATAGTTGTTTTGCTGTCTTAATAACATGTCCTAGTAGCGGTCGACCGGCTAAAGGTTGTAGTACTTTAGGTAGTTGTGAACGCATTCGCGTTCCTTTGCCTGCAGCTAGGATAATGACGGTAGTTGACATGAGTAAACCTACTTAAATGGCGTTACGCCCCAAAAAGTAATAAATATGATAATACATAGTGCCGCCCAAAGCCCTGCAATGATGTCGTCCAGCATAATTCCGAAGCCACCAGCAACTTTCTGGTCGGCAACACGGATTGGCCAAGGTTTCCAAACATCAAACAGGCGGAATAAGCAAAAACCAATTAGCGCCCATTGTAACGACATAATATTAAAATATATTAAAGGCAGCAGAGTAATTGATTGTCCTGCAAATTCATCCCAAACAATTCGTCCATCATCATGAACATCAATGATTTTTGCGGTTTGGTCACAAATATAAATTCCCACCAAGGACATGATGAGAATAGCAATTGTACTTAACGTAAAACCGAGAGATACCCAGATAGGGATGAAAAGTAAGGCAAAAGCGGAGCCAAAAGTTCCGGGTGCTTTAGGTGCGAGACCAGATCCAAAACCAACCCCACAGAAAACGATGCAGCGGTTGAACCAAGACATGTTCTTAAAATGAATCGGCGGTTTATGCAAAGTGTTGGTATCCATGAATTTGCAACGGGCAATCTGAACCCAAATGCTCAAAAGTTAGTTTTGTTTGTTCAACGATCTGTCCAATCATTGTAATCTTAACGTCCAGTTGTTTTTGCAAAAGTTTTTCATAATTTTGCGGTGTTATTGTAAAACATAATTCGTAATCGTCTCCACCTGCAAGGGCATATTGCCAACGTTGTTGTTCGTTTAATTGTTGCAATACAGGGTCAACAGGCAGTTTTTCCAAAATGAGACGTGCTCCAACCTTGGATGCTTTTAAAATATGTCCTAAGTCTTGAGCTAAGCCATCTGAAACATCAATCATGCTAGAGGCGAGCCCTTTAAGCTCTTGTCCGAGTTTACAGCGAGGTGTTGGATAGTCGAGTCTTTGTTGCAGCGGATGCCCTAAGTGTTGAAGACCGTAGGCTGCATCGCCAACTTGGCCACTGACACACACATAATCACCCACTTTAGCGCCTGAACGTAATACGGCTTGTCCGGTTTCTATCCAGCCCATCGCGGTAACGGTAATGGTGAGATGTGGACCTTGGGTCGTATCTCCACCAATTAAGGCGACGCCAAATTGATTGCAACAGTCATATATTCCCTGACTAAACTCTGCAAGCCATGCATGGTCAACTTGAGGCAGGCTAAGCGCAAGTAAAATACTATGCGGTTTGGCACCCATTGCAGCAATATCTGAGAGATTTACGGCAACACTTTTCCAGCCAATCGCATGAGGCGAGGTTTCAAGAGGGAAGTGACGTCCAGCAACAAGTGTATCTGCACAGATCACCAGTTGTTGATTTGGAGGGGGAGTAATTAAGGCTGAGTCATCACCAATACCAAGCGCGACATCAGGATTTGACTGTCGATTAAAGTATCGGTCAATAATTGAGAACTCAGCCATAGAACACCAAGCCTATTAGTCTGCTTGTTGTTTTTCTGCGCTACGCAGTGTCGAACTGAGGCGGTCTAATACACCATTGATGTATTTATGACTGTCTGCTCCGCCAAAATGCTTAGCGAGTTCGATTGCTTCATCAAGTACCACACGGTATGGGATTTCTAAATGATCACGTAACTCATAAGCACCCAAGCGTAAAGTCGCGAGCTCGACGCCATCAAGCGCGTCAATTTCACGGTCAAGTACCGGAATAAGTAACGCATCAAGCTCTTCATGCCCAGCGATAACTTGAGTCAGTAGTTCGTGATAATAGCCTAAGTCTACCTTGTGCATTGCATTTTCGGCACGTGTACGTGCTTCAATTTCATGTACAGGGTTGTGACTCATTTGCCACTCGTAAATACCTTGTACAGCAAAACGACGTGCTTTGCGTTTTGCTGCGTAAGCGGCTTGCAGTGTTTGAGACATGCTTTAAATTGCCTTTAATAAATTAACCATTTCAATTGCAGTTAAAGCAGCTTCGCTACCTTTGTTTCCTGCTTTTGTACCTGAGCGTTCGATTGCTTGCTCGATGCTGTCAGTAGTTAATACACCATTGATAACAGGCAAGCTGCTTTCTAACGCAACTACACCTAAACCTTTTGCACATTCACCAGCAACAAAGTCAAAGTGAGGTGTGCTGCCACGAATCACTGCACCAAGAGCAATGATGGCATCAAACTGGTTTGATGTAGCTAATTTTTTAGCAACGATCGGGAGTTCCCATGCGCCAGGAGCATGAATAACAGTAATGTTGTCTTCATTTACGCCGTGACGTTTTAATGTGTCGATCGCGCCTTCCAATAAGTGTTCAACAACAAAGCTGTTGAAACGACCCACTAAAATCGCATAACGACCTTCGCTTGCGAGATGTAATAAACCTTCAATACGGCGAATTGCCATAGCAACCTCGATTATTTCGTTGTGATTTGATCAGCAGTGATATATTCCACTACTTCTAAATTAAAGCCAGATAAAGCATTGAAACGCAATGGTGAGCTAAGAAGCTTCATTTTTTCAACACCTAAATCACGCAAAATTTGCGCACCTACACCAATCGTTTGATATTGGTGTGAAAGTGCTGCATTGGATTTCACCGGTTTTGGCTTATTTAAATCATCCAACGCTGGTCCCAAGTCTTGCAAATGATCTTGTCCGATCCAGACTAAAACGCCGCGGTCACTTGCTGCAATTGTCTGTAGTGCACGGTCAAGATTCCAAGCAGGTTCGCCATCCGCCTTATTAAGCTTAAGCAAATCACGAATTGGGCTAAAACCATGTACACGTACCGTTGTAACACCTTCTTTTGGCTCGCCTTTCACTAAAGCCAAATGAATGTCAGGGTTACCAATCTCACGATAGCGATAGAGCTCAAATGAACCGTATTCTGTTTGAATCGTTTTTTGATCCAAACGTTCTACAGTTTGCTCATTCGTCATACGGTAGTGAATTAAGTCGGCAATTGTACCAATTTTTAAGCCATGCTTCTCAGCAAAAATTTCTAAATCTGCACGACGTGCCATTGTGCCATCTTCATTGATGATTTCACAAATGACAGAAGCTGGTTCAAGACCTGCTAAACGTGTTAAATCACAACCCGCCTCAGTATGACCTGCACGGTGCAATACGCCACCTGGTTGTGCCATGAGTGGGAAAATATGTCCCGGTTGTACGATATCGCTTGGTTTAGCATGTGCTGCGACAGCAGCTTGAATTGTATGTGCACGCTCTGCTGCTGAAATACCAGTGGTGATCCCTTCAGCCGCTTCAATAGATAACGTAAAGTTAGTGCTGTGCTGGGCACCGTTCTGGTCAACCATGAGTGGGAGGTTTAACTGTTTACAGCGTTCACGGCTTAACGTTAGACACACTAGACCACGTGCATGGGTAATCATGAAGTTAATATCTTCAGGACGAACATGCGTTGCTGCGATGACAAGATCACCTTCATTTTCGCGATCTTCGTCATCCATCAAGATAACCATTTTGCCTGCACGAATATCGGCGACAAGATCTTCAACACGACTCAGCGGCATTCGCTTTCACCTTTTTTTGTCGTAAGACAATTTCTATTGAATAAATTTCGCATAGTTTACGCTGTTTATAGAATTTTGCCTATGATTCTGATTTATCCAAATTTACAACCAGATAGAATAGATCTGGATTTATTTATCTGAATAAATCATAAGAAAATAAAATTATTTATCATAAATACCATGAATTTAAATAAAAAAACCTAGCCAAAAGGCTAGGTTTCAATGCGCTTAGTGACTTTTAAGATGCTGCACTACTTGGGCTATCATTTTGTGGAATTGATTTTTTACCCATGAGAATTTCAGTTCGAATATTTTGCGCAAGCTCTGCACATTCAGCATTCATCCCATTAATCATAAATGCATGACGAGTCATGATATTACTTGGGTTTGGCATAGCAACAAGCTGATAGCTGTCTTGAATTGCTTTAAGCTGTTCATTATCAAGATAAAGTGCAGACTCTTTAGCATGAAGATGTTGTGCTAAACGCTGAGCTGCCTCTTTGGCATCTATTTGCATAGCTTCTACAGCATTACACACAGCGCTACGAGTTTGCAGGGCAAAACGTTTATCTTCACGGTAACGTTTATATAAAACGTCTGAAAGCAATTGGAAAACCGTACCTACCATGAGCAAGCACTCTACAGCGTGCGGATGTGATGTTGAAATGGCAAGTGTTGCGCCTTCCGCATTAAACTCATCAACTACCTCAACATCGGTAGTCTTTAAATGATGATGCTTTGTGCATAGTTCAATACTTTTATTTAAGAAGAGCTGGCAAAGTTTAAAGTACGGTACCGATACAGACTGGTTAACACTGCTTAATAATTGTTTAGGGTCATAAAACTGAATGTTCAGTGCCAAAGTATCTTGGTCAGAAGACTCTGCGTTTTTTTCTGGTTGCGAACGAACAAGCGGTTTCGCTTTGGCTTGTTGCTGAGCTTGTGCAACCAAGGTCACCGTATTTTGCTTCTCAAGTGCTAGGGCTTGAGTTAACTCTTGAATCTCATGTTTCAAGCGGTTTTCTTCGTTAATACGAGCCAAGTATTCGCTACGGGTTGGGCGAGCGATTGCGCGGTAAGCAAGCCATAATAAAACATGCAGGAACAATGACGCTAAAATGGCAAGCCATTGAGTGCGAAGAATTTCCCCGATACTTGGTTGAATAAGCGTAATTTCAATAGAACCGACTTTCTTCTCATTTTGAAGAGCATCACGAACAAAAATTTCACCTTCGCGAGTTTTTGACATACCGCTTGTTGCCAAAACTTGTTTATTAGCATCAAGAATACGGATAGATGCCACACTTGGATTGGTCGCATAGCGATTGGCAATAAGCGCCAAAGATACCGTATTGGCAGGTTCAAGCTCAGATAAGCTGTCTGCTACGAGTTGGCTGGTCATGAGCTGACCTTGACTCGCACGGTTTTCATTGAGCTGGTGTGTCGTTGCAATCACCAATAAAAAGGTATGCAATGCAAAACTAATGATCAGTAGGCTAGCAAATAGCCCTTGTCTAGGCGCAATCAAGTTAAACTTCCAAGGCAATTATATTGAAATTCGATTATGATTCTTACAATAGTTGTCACTCAGACTAGAGTCAATTCATGCGAGAAATCATTCTTATATCCTTTTTAGGACCGGACCAACCAAACCAGTTTACCCGATTAATGCAAGTACTATCCGTACATTCATTGCAAATACTGGATGTAGGTCAGGCCGTTATTCATAATCAACTGACATTGGGCATCGTGGTGGGCTCAGATAATGAGACTGCAACCGCGTTGGCAATGAAAGAGATTTTGATTTTAGCACATGATATTGGCTTAACAGTGCGCTTTAAACCAATCTCGGGCGCAGAATACGATCAATGGGTGAGTGAAGGCGGACGAACTCGTTATATCGTCACGGCTTTGGCACCTGAACTCACTGCTGCGCATTTACAAGCGGTTACACAAATTGTGTCTAGCCAAGGCTTTAACATCGAAACGGTCACCCGTTTATCAGGCCGTGTAGACCTTGAAAAAGATAGCACATTACCTCGTCGTGCCTGTGTACAGTTTGGTTTAAGCAGTGGCCCAACTTTAGATGCACAAGCAATGCGTGCTGCTTGTTTACGTCTTTCAAGCGAATTAAATATTGATGTTGCTGTTCAGGAAGATAACGCTTATCGACGCAACCGCCGTTTGGTATGTTTCGATATGGATTCAACTTTAATTGAACAAGAAGTTATTGATGAATTGGCACGCGAAGCTGGGGTAGGCGAGCAAGTTGCTGAAATTACTGAAAGAGCCATGCAAGGTGAGCTTGATTTCCAGCAAAGTTTCCGTGCGCGTGTTGCTTTACTTAAAGGTTTAGATGCATCGGTTTTACCAAAAATTGCTGAGCGTTTAACGATTACTGAAGGTGCCGAACGCCTTATTTCGACTTTAAAAGCGCTTGGATATAAAACCGCAATTTTATCTGGTGGTTTTCAGTATTTTGCTGAATATTTACAAGCTAAATTGGGTATAGACGAAGTTCATGCCAACGTTTTAGATGTACAAGATGGCATTGTGACTGGTGAAGTGAAAGGCGTCATTGTTGATGGCGCACGTAAAGCTGAATTATTACGCGAACTTGCTAACAAACTCGGTATCTCGCTAGAGCAGGCAATGGCTGTAGGCGATGGCGCAAATGACTTGCCAATGCTTGCGATTGCGGGCTTAGGTGTTGCATATCGTGCTAAACCACTCGTTCGCCAAAATGCGAATCAAGCCATTTCAAGCGTTGGTTTGGATGGTGTGCTGTATTTACTCGGAATGCATGACAAAGATTTAAGCCGAGCTTAACTAATAATCAAGAATCATTAAGCGCTGCTCAAGAGTAGCGCTTTTTTTGTCCAGAATAGTCATAAAAACAAGCAAGTTATGACAAAATTGTGCACAGAAAAAAGGCAATAAAAAAAACTGAAAAAAACTTATTTTTAGGTAAAAAAACAGCATATTTTTTTGTAATGACACGCCAGAATTGATGCTATATAGGACGTAGAACTTTTTAATTTTTATAAAAATGTAATGACAAAAGAATGTTGCGACAAAGTATGTCGCATTGTCGAATAACAGGTCTTTTTTTCTAAAAAAAAACATCCATAATGCTTTCTAAGCTTCAACACAAATCATGAATTAAAGTTGTTTTTGGAATGAGGTCTGAAGTTAAGACCGAATGTTTTTAGACGTTTTCATTAAGACGGAGGTTTCTATGGTAACAGCGAATTTTGCCGCTATCGCCGGATTCAGCTTAATTGCTGTCGCGCTTGTTGCTGTTTTCTTTTCTCCTTACCGTCGTTGGCTTGGTTTTATGCTTGCAGGGATGTTTTTTTGGGGGCTATTGGAAGTGGTCCGCTTTGGAGTTCAAGTCACTTTTGAAATGCCAGTCACATATAGTTATTTAACTGCACTAAGTCTAGCGATGGTAATGGTTACATTTGTTTTATTACGTGAGGATAAACAGGCACAGAAGGCTTTGGCAAATCGCCAATATATAGAACATACGCCGGTATATGAAGATGATCAGCAGCAATGTTCTAGCCGATAATTACATTGTTATCTAACGGTAAAAAGGTATGCACAGCATGCCTTTTTTATTTACGAAAACATGATTTTTATTATACAAAGCATTTATTAAAAAATAGCCAGTTATGCTACGATAGACTGGTCTGTTGACGTTTCATATATAGATTGCGTTGCCAATTAGAATATCATCAGTCGATGCACAAAACAGGCAATGGTGAGTCCTTGCTGAGTTTTGCCCCCAGATTTTCATAAAAATACAATAGGCGTGAATGTTCATGAAACTTTCTTCTATACCTGTAGTTAAGTTACCACTTGTTGATGTCAGTACAGACCCGTTAGATTTATTGGTAGCAGGTTTGGCACTGCGTATGAAACAGTTGGCACGTACAAGTCCTAAGTTTATTGAGTTAGTTCATGACCGTGCATTCCGTATTCAAATTGGTACTGACTTAGGTGTTGCTCGCCAAATTATTATTAATCATGGCCACATCGATACAGTTGCTGGCTCACCTGAAAAAGCTGACTTTATTTTGCAGTTTGCAGATAGTGAGCAAGGTGTAAAAACTTTACTTAAAGGCGATCCAACTGCATTTATGACAGGTATGCAAGACGGTAGCATTAAAATGGAAGGCGATTTCAGCTTGCTTGTTTGGTTTAACCAAGCAGCTAAACTCATTCCACCAAGATTACCAAAACCAGTAAAAGACAAAGTACGTCAGGCGCGTGCTTTTATTAAAGAAAAAACTGGTCGTTAATATCCAGACATAAAAAAACTCCCATTTTGGGAGTTTTTTTATGTCTATGCTTCGACTTCTAGATTGAACGTTACTGGCCCATCATTAATGAGGTGTACTTTCATATCAGCAGCAAAAATGCCTGTTTGAACATTTTCAAACTGTGAACGGGTATATTCAACCAGTTGTTCATAGAGTGCTTTTGCGTCGCTAGGGGGCATGGCTGGGCCGAAGTCTGGACGTAAACCTTTTTGTGTTTGTGCCATGAGGGTGAACTGAGAAACAAGCAGAACACCACCGTTTGCCTGAGAGACATTCCAGCCCATTTTGCCTTGCTCATCATCAAAAATACGATATTTTAAAATTTTATCGATAAGCTTTTGACCCATAGCTAAAGTATCGTCTCGGCCAATTCCTAAAAAAACCAATAAGCCATGCTGGATTTCACCGGTTGTTTCACCGTCTACCACCACTTTAGCTTCAAGAACTCGTTGTATTAAAGCGCGCATTGTTAGAGAGAGTTTCTGCAATTGTTTGAATTGATGCAGTTTAGCAGAAATTAATTTAAATGATTTTTAAAAGGAAATTTCATGCAACTGCAACAATGGTATAAAACCTCGCAATTCATCCATAAAAATATGCTTTAATGCTAAGAAGCAAGCGAATAATCATTGACTATGTCTCCAATTATCCATTCTTTACTAGATACAGACTTGTACAAATTTACGATGCTACAAGTGGTTTTGCATAAATTCCCGCAAACACATAGTGTCTATCATTTTCGTTGCAGAAACTTAGAAGATACGGTTTATCCATTAGTGGATATTTTGGATGATTTAAACGAGCAACTCGACCATCTATGTAATCTCAAATATAAAGAAGACGAGCTACAATATTTAAGAAAATTACGATTTATTAAAAGCGACTTTGTCGATTATTTAGAATTATTCCAACTCAAACGTCGTTTTATTCAGGCCAGTATTGATGCCGAAGGCCGATTAGATATTCATATTGAAGGGCCGATGGTTCAGGCCATGATGTTTGAGATTTTTGTTCTCGCCATTGTAAACGAGCTCTATTTTAGCCGTATTAGAACCGATGAAGTCTGGGCTGAAGGCGAACGACGTTTACAGGCAAAACTCGAACTGATTCAGCAATATGAAAAATCTCAACAGCCGAATGACCCACCATTTTTAGTTTCTGATTTTGGTACACGCCGTCGTTATAGCTTTGAATGGCAAAAACATGTAGTTGCAGCCTTCCATAAAACTGTCCCGCATGTGTTCCGTGGAACAAGTAATGTGTTGCTTGCTAAAGAATTAAATATTACGCCAATTGGAACCATGGCGCATGAATTCCTACAAGCGTTTCAGGCTCTTGATGTTCGCTTACGTGACTTTCAAAAAGCTGCTTTAGAAACTTGGGTTCAAGAGTATCGTGGTGACTTAGGAATCGCTTTGACTGACGTTGTTGGGATGGATGCATTTCTAAGAGATTTTGATTTGTACTTTGCAAAACTATTCGATGGTTTGCGCCATGACAGTGGTGACCCGTATGAATGGGGCGATAAAGCCTACGCGCACTATCGTAAATTAAAAATTGATACCAAAACCAAAATGCTCACCTTTAGTGATGGTCTCAATTTACCAAAAGCGTGGGAATTGCATCAATATTTCAAAGACCGTTTTCAGGTCAGCTTTGGTATTGGAACCAATTTGACCAATGACATGGGTCAAACACCGCTGAATATTGTGTTGAAACTGGTTGAGTGTAATGGTCAGTCGGTTGCGAAAATCTCGGATAGCCCAGGAAAAACCATGACGGATAACGATACGTTCTTGGCTTATTTACGTCAGGTTTTTGAAATTGAAGAGCTTGAGAAAGCTGTTTAATTACAATGCAGTTCGACATCTAACCAAGCACTTAAGGCTTGAGAATGTTTATATCTGATTTTTTGCTAAACGGTAGCAGAAAATCAGAGTTTGATAGATATAAGCTTATGCTAATATGAAATTAAGCTGGTATAAAAAGTAACCATGACGATGACATCCCCAGATTTTAAACTCGATTTATTAATAGAAGCAGAAGAGTTGGTGCCTTATTTAGGCAATGAATATATTCGTGTTGTAGATTTGAGCCGTGCATCGGTTTATGAGCAACTTCATATTCCTCATGCAATTCACTTACAGCCTAAATGGTTGGTGGCTCAACATGAAGAAGCCACTGGTATTTTGCCCGATGAAGCAGGTTTACAAGCGCTGATTGAAAAATTGAATATTTCGCCAAATCACCATGTGGTGGTCTATGATGATGAAGGTGGTGCATGGGCTGGGCGATTAATCTGGAACTTACATTGCTTAGGATTTACCCGTACCAGTTTAATTAATGGTGGTATTCATGCATGGTTAGGTGCTGGTTTACCAACTACGGCTGAGGTTGAAAAACTACCTCAAGTTGATGATTTAATAAAAATTGATTTGTCTCATGCTGCTCAGTTCCGAGTGAACTATGAGGAGCTACGCAAACAGGTTGAACAGGAAAATATTCAACTGTGGGATTGTAGGACGATTGATGAATATAGTGGTGTTCGTTTAGCGGCTCGACGCGGTGGTCACATTCCAAATGCACTCCATTTTGAATGGAGTACTGCACTTAATCGTCAAAATCATCTAAAATTGCATCCGCTTGAACGCACACGGCAGCGTCTTGAACAACTTGGGTTCGATTTAAAACAACCTGTAGTCGTATACTGCCAGTCACATCACCGTTCTGGTTTGGCCTATATTTTGGCTAGACTTTTGGGTTGGGAAGCAAAAGCTTATGATGGTGCGTGGAGTGAATGGGGCAATCGCCTCGATAGTCCTATCATTACTGGAGAAACGCCGTCTTGAGTTTTACATCTCGCTTAAAAAAAGAATTATTTATTAAGGCACAAAATCTTGTTCCTCAGCATCAGTTAAGCCGTGTGGTGGGTAAAGTTGCTGCAAGTGAAAATCCAGTATTAAAAACTGCGGTTATTCATGCATTTAAAACCAAATACGGCATTGATTTATCGATTGCTGAGCAAAACAATGCTTTAAAATATAAGTCTTTCAATGACTTCTTTACTCGTGCATTGAAAGATGGCGTGCGTTTGGTTGATGAAAATGCCGATAGCATCGTGTCTCCAGCAGATGGCGCAATTTCTCAAATTGGTAAAATTACTGCTGGCGAAGTTTTTCAGGCAAAAGGCCAAAGCTTCTCTGTAGAAAAATTAATTGGTGACCCACAACTTGCTCAACCTTTCCAAGAAGGGGAGTTTGCAACAGTTTATCTTTCTCCACGTGATTATCACCGTGTTCATATGCCATTTTCAGGAACATTAACTGAAACTTTATATGTACCGGGTGAGTTATTTTCAGTAAATCAGGTGACTGCTGAAAATGTACCGGGTTTATTTGCCCGTAATGAGCGTATGGTTTGCTTGTTTGATACTGAACTTGGCCGTATGGCTGTTGTGTTAGTGGGTGCTATGATTGTTGCTGGTATTGAAACTGTGGCAACAGGCAAAGTAAAACCTTCAGGTCGTATCGAATTACAGCATCATCAATTGAAGCTTGAGAAAGGTGCTGAGCTTGGCCGTTTTTATTTAGGTTCTACCGCAATTATTTTATTTGAAAAAGATAAAATCGAATGGGAAAAACGCTTTAAAGCCGAGTCAGTTGTCGTCATGGGCGAGCGTATGGGCCATACGATTTAACTTATAAATCAGATTTAAAAAGAGAGCATTTGCTCTCTTTTTTTTATTTATATTTTTCTAGTTGCCATGATATTTATTTTGCGTGGTTTGGCATTTCCATGGTTAAAGGCTAGATTTAGTGGGAATAGTGATCTATTTTGGTATGTGAGTTCTTTCATTTGCCTCTTGCTCGGTTCTTTGTATGCAATAGGGGCATATTTTTTATAAATTCAATTTGAAATGATGATTAGAAAGTAGAGGAGTAATCCCTTGAGTAAAAAAAGTAATTCTTTTCTAAAAATTTTATTTAGCAGCGTTTGTTTAGTATCAGGTTCTGCTATGGCTACTCCAATTACAGATGTAAATAAGCAAATTGTGAGTGAAAAACCGGGTTCAATACTGTCTATAGAACAGCAAGACGTGACGAGTTTATTTCCTCATGCAGATCAGCGCTTGTTGGTAAATTACCGTAGTCGAGGTGTGAATGGTGAACCGATCGTCACATCGGCTTTCATTTTATTGCCAAAAGGAACACCGCCAAAAAATGGCTGGCCGATCCTGGCTTGGGCACATGGTACGACCGGAGTTGCCGACACCTGTGCACCTTCGGGTGACTATGTAGGTGGTCCAGTTCATTCCTATCAAGAAGTTGCTTCAAAGGCTTTAGATTCTTGGCTTGCACGAGGCTATGCCGTAGTCGCACCTGATTATCAGGGACTGGGTACACCGGGTGCACATCCTTATATGAATGCCAATAGCCAACTGCATACAGTCGTAGATGCCGTGCGGGCATTACATCTGCTTAAGCCAAAAGATTTTAGTAAACAATGGTTTGTGATGGGGCATAGCCAAGGCGGAGCTGCTGCTATTGCCGTGGCAGCCTATGGACAAAAAGATGCACCCGAACTGGATTTAAAAGGGGCGATTGCTCTTGCTCCCGGCGGCTATCAATATGAAGGCATTGCAGAATATGTACTGAGCAATCCAAGTCCTGACCCAAGTGTGGCTGCGTTTTTCCCGATTGTTTTATTGGGTGCGCAAGCAGCAGAACCAAGGATTGTTCCTGAAAATTTAGTCAGCCCTGAAATGAACACTGTGCTGACTCAAGCACGAAGCCGCTGTTTATCTGAGCTTCAGTCAGACTTAAAACAATCACCTGCGAGAGTATTTCGCTCCGATGCAGATTTAAAGCCTCTTTTGACTTATCTTAAAAAACAGTCGATTGAGAATATGGTGCCGACTGTTCCTTTAATGATCGTGCAGGGTTCTAAAGACCATTTAGTTGATCCGAGAGGCACATATGCTTATTACCAACAGTTATGTAAATTAAAAAAACCAACCATTTATCAAACGATTGATGGTGGAGATCATCGGGATGCATTACGTCAAAGTAATACTTTCGCTACCAACTTCTTAAACGTTATAGAGAAAAATCAGATCAAGTCGTATTGCTCGACTTCTAAATAAACAGAATGTGAATATCACAAAAAAGCCGACTTTTTATGAGTCGGCTTTTATCTATGAAAGGGGCTAACTTTAAGTCATGTTGTATAGTCTTTCTTTTGGAAAAACTGCGGTAAAAGTTGAACCTTCATTTTCTTTAGATTGCACGTCTAAATACGCGCCGTGTTGCATGAGTACGTGTTTTACAATCGCAAGACCTAAACCTGTACCACCTGTTTGACGACTACGGTCACTGTCTACACGGTAAAAACGTTCGGTTAGACGTGGCAAATGTTTTGGGTTAATTCCAATGCCTGTATCTTGCACGCTGAAGTAAGCATGATCACCATCGTCGTGCCAACCAATGGTAATGGTTCCGCCTTTTGGTGTGTACTTAATGGCATTGGTAATTAAATTACTAAACGCGCTGGCAATTTCCATGTCAGAACCAATTAAGTCACAGTGACTATCAATATGTAAATTGAGCGTGTGACCATAATCGGCATTGTAGGCCTGAGCATCATCAAAGAGTTGATTCATGAGGCTCGGCATTTCAATAATCTGATTTTTCGCAATTTTCTTATTATTTTCTAAATTTGATAACAGCAGTAAATCATTAACCAACGCATTCATACGCTTGGTTTGCGATTGCATTTGGTCAAATGCGCGTTTCCAACGTGGACTAATATCTTCTTGATCGGTAAATGTTTCGATATAACCACTTAGTACAGTTAACGGGGTACGAAGTTCATGCGAAATATTATCGACAAAGTCTTTACGCATTTGTTCAAGGTTGTGCATACGCGTCACGTCATATGCTACGAGTAAACGGCTTTCTCCACCGAACCGTGTGAGTTTGACCTGTACATATCGGTCTTCATCAAAATTCGAGTGTAGCTTGATACCATCCGGTGCCTGATCAATATTATTAAAATATTCAATAAAACTAGGCTGGCGTAAAATCGTTAATAAATTTCGACCACGATCGAGCGGGCTAATACCCAATAATCGCTCTGCGGCTGGGTTCCACCATTCAATTTGATGCTGATCATCAATGAGAATGACTGCTTCAGCAAGTGCAACTAAAGACGATTGAGCGCGGTCAATCAGCCCCACCATTTCAGCTTGAACAATACGTTCCTGACGCTGAGCACGATACACATTAAATAATAATGCCCCCCAAATTCCACTTAGGTTGGGAGGAACATCGTAAGGATTGTTGGCAATCCAATCATTGACCAAATATAAAGAACGCAACTGGAGTGCAAAAAACACCACGAAGGCGATAAAAATACAGCTCCAGAAATACCCAACCCCTAAACCGACTAAACCTGCAATAATCAGGAAAAATAATAAAAGTCGTAAATCCTGTTTAGCAAACGTCCATAAACTACTGTAACGGGAAAGCTTTTGTTCACGTACCTGTTCAGGGACGGGGTAGGGTTCATACATAAATTTTGGTTAACCTGCGGCTAAATCTGCACGTGTAGAGAAACGATAACCTGTACCACGTACGGTCTGAACAAATCGGTCAACACCAAAAGGTTCTAAAACTTTACGTAAACGACGGATATGTACATCGATGGTACGATCTTCAATGTATACATTACCGCCCCATACCTGATCGAGCAACTGGGCGCGTGTATATGCACGTTCCGGATGGGTCATAAAAAATGCAAGTAAGCGATATTCTGTTGGTCCCATATCTAAAATGCTGTTGCCGAAGCTTACGCGTTGGCTTACAGGATCAAGAATTAAACCATTGGCATCAATTGTTTTTTCACCGCTTAATGCATTTGCGCGGCGTAAAACAGCCTTAATACGAGAAACCAATTCGCGGGTAGAGAATGGTTTGGTCATATAGTCATCTGCACCGGCATCTAGACCTTGTACTTTATGGTCTTCTTCACCGCGAGCGGTCAACATAATGACTGGAATTTCTGCTAAGTTTTCATCACGTTTTAAGCGGCGGCACAAATCAACACCACTTACGCCTCCGGGTAACATCCAATCGAGCAAGATAAGCGCCGGACGTTGGTCGACGATAATTTGATGAGCTTGTTTGGCATCTTCAGCCTGTAAACATTGAAAGCCTGCCATGTCCAAAGAAGTATGGATCATTTCACGAATAGGAAGCTCATCATCGACAATTAAAATATAGTCATCTTTCACAGCGTAATACCTTGTAGATTTTAACGGTGAACCGTTTTGTAGTTATGACAGGCTTATTACAAAGATTAATTATGACAATTTCATTGCAGAAAAGTCTATAAAATCGAATGTAGCAATAATTTGTGACAAAAATACGGCAAGCACATGACCAAATGATGACAGGACTGTAAAATTTTTCTTAAAACCATTCAAGGTGTTATGAGCTGACCTTGAGTCGTATCTTTCGATTAAACAGAGTGTCAAAAAACTTTAATATTATTTTGAAACTTTTGCTAATAGCGCTAAGAAAACGATACGGCATGCGGTTAAAACTTGTTCCAGAGACTGTTCAAAGCCGCCCATGACCCATCGAATCGCAATTTGTGTGACATATCCATTTAAGCCAGTTGCAATTAAAGAGAGTTCATTTTCCTTGTGCTGTATTTGTGGCATGGTCAGCATAACAAAGGCTTGAATCATGCGATCAAACTGGGCAAGCGTTTCTTGAATGGTAGCCTGATTATGTAATTCCTGAACCAGTACTGCATCGACATAGACAATACGAGCCAGTCTTGGATCGTCTTTTAAAGTCGTGAGCAGTGCTCTTAAACCAGCGTCCACCATTTTTTCCGGATCTGGTGCTGCCTTAATGACAGCTTGCATCAAGTTCTGCTGTAACTCTTCAATCATTTTTAAAAAGATGGTCTGGAATAAATCCTCACTCTTTTTAAAAGATTCATAAAAATATCGTTCGGTGAGTTTTGCTTCTTGGCAAACATCCTTTACCGTCACTGAAAAAAAGCCAAGGGTTCCATAAGTTGCAATACCGGCTTCAATGAGTTTTTCGCGGCGTGCCTCTTTACGTTCAGAAAGAGATAATCCTTTGAACTGACGTTCTTTACTCACAGCTTTTGTTTTCTTTTTACTGGTTGAGTCGTTTGTCGCCATAACTAAATGGTTTCCTGATTTTTCGGTTTTTCGGCAAATATGGGGCCTATGATAAAGCTGTCAGCACAATTGTGCCAATCTATCTGAAATTACAGTGTACTATATTGACAATGAATATTGTCAAAATTATATTAAAAGAGTCTAAAGTGCACATGCAATGAACCGATTGTGCAAATCGAAAAACAAAGGATGGACAATGAAAAATTTTAAAAACAAAGTCGCTGCAATTACGGGCGCAGGTTCTGGCATTGGGCAACAATTAGCAATTCTCTTGGCGAAACAAGGCTGCCATCTTTCATTGAGTGATATTAATGAAAAGGGACTAGAGAAAACTGTTGAGCTATTAAAACCCTACGGAAATATTAGTGTAACCACTAAAAAACTTGATGTTTCTGACCGTGAAGCGGTAAAGCAGTGGGCACAAGAAACTGTGCAAGACCACGGTGCGGTTAACCTAATTTTTAACAATGCCGGAGTTGCTTTAGGCTCAACTGTAGAAGGTGCAACCTACGAAGATTTAGAGTGGATTGTTGGGATTAACTTCTGGGGTGTGGTTTACGGGACGAAGGAATTCTTACCGTTTATTAAGCAAACTCAAGATGGTCATATCATCAATATTTCAAGCTTATTTGGTTTAACAGCTCAGCCGACCCAGTCTGCCTATAATGCGACCAAATTTGCGGTACGTGGTTTTACCGAATCGTTACGCCAAGAATTAGATATTGAAAAATGTGGCGTAAGCTCGTTATGCGTACATCCGGGTGGTATTCGTACCAACATTGCTAAAGCTGCAAAAATGAGTGATAGCTTGTGTACTTTAGGTATGGATCCAAATAAATCGATTGAAAACTTTGATAAGTTTCTGCGTACCCCGCCAGAAGAAGCAGCTCGTCAAATTCTAGATGCGGTTTTGAAAAATAAACGCCGTTTACTTATTGGTAGTGATGCAAAAATTCTTGATGCATTCCAGCGTTTGTTCCCGACTGGATACCAACGTGCTTCAACCATTGTGACAAAATGGATGAAATAAGATTTAAATTCAAAAAAGCCATCAATTGATGGCTTTTTTTATCAGACTTAAGCTGCTTTAAATCAGAACTTTGATCTTCTTTTTCTTCCAAATAAACTGGTAATACAAGCCTTGAACAATACACAGACTAACAAATGCCAAGGCATAGGCAATCCAGATTCCTTTAAGTCCCCACATTGAACTAAACCAGTAAGCACATGGTATTTCAATAAATAAAATAGCCGAGATATTTAATAGCATTGGGACGGTCACGGTACCACTGGCACGCATAATCGATGCAAAAATAGCACCTGCACCAAAGAATAAAATTGCCCAAAGTACAATAAATAAAAGTTGTTGTCCTAGTACCACCACAGTTGGGTCGGTAATAAATAAAGCCATTAGGTATTTTGAAAATAAATAGCCCAGTGCGATTAGGGTACCTGTAAATAAAAAGTTCATACCTAAAGCCGTGCGGGTAACACGTGCAAGTAAGTCTGATTTACCTGCACCAATCGCTTGTGCTGCAAAAATTGAGGCTGCAATTGAGATTGATAAAGCAGGAAACTGAATATAGTTAAGGACTTGGTTTACAGCACCATACGCCGCTGTCGCATGCGCTCCAAAACGGTTAACTAAACCTACAAT
Organism: Acinetobacter sp. XH1741; assembly: GCF_041021895.1. Lineage (NCBI taxonomy): Bacteria > Pseudomonadati > Pseudomonadota > Gammaproteobacteria > Moraxellales > Moraxellaceae > Acinetobacter > Acinetobacter chenhuanii. The sequence continues at coordinate 410,933 of NZ_CP157428.1, read as the reverse complement.
CACGAGTCCTGCCATAGACGTCGTAATCATTTGAATACCGGTTGGAACACCTAAACGCAAAATAATTTTGCTAAGTTCCGGATTATGACGGATATGTTGCAAAAGCTGGCGGTTGGGCCGAAGGGGATGCTTTTTCTTATTTAGATAAATCGCAAGAAAAATTAAGATAGCCACATAGCCTGTAATGGTTGCAATTGCTGGAGCAATAATGCCGAGAGCAGGGAAGCCAAAATAACCCTTAAGTAAAATAGGGGTAATGACTAAACCGATTACACTGGTTAAAGCAAGCGCCAGCAAAGGGGTAGTGCTGTCACCTACACCACGTAAAATTGAGGTATAGATAATATAGACAAATAAAAGCGGACTACCTGCCAACATCCATTGCACATAAGGTAAAGAAAGATGCATTACCTTTGGGTCAGTACCTAAAAGCTCTAAAATATTGTGGGCAAAACAAACACCAATAATTGCAGTAATTACCCCACCAATTAGTGTCATAAATAGAGTAGAACCGACGACACTTTGAACCTTTTCAATATTTTGTGCGCCCCAAGCTTGTCCTACTAAAACAGTGGTACCGGTTGAAATCCCGATAATAAAGGCGAGTAGCAAGAATAAAATAGGGAAAAACACAGAGACTGCGGCAATTGCATCGACCCCCATCATTTGTCCAACAAAGATGGTGTTAATGGTGCCGGAAAGGTTTTGCAAGATATTGGTTGCAATGAGTGGCAATAAGAAAACAAAGAATGTTTTCCATAGATTTTGCTGATGAATTAAAGACTGTCTTGGTGGCATGTATTCTCCATCGCCCATTTCTTTGATGAGCGGGGCGGATATTCAACTTAGCACATTTAGGTGAAATTTCTTGTAGTGTTTTACTGTGCTAAGTTTCTAAATTTATTAACATTCATTCAAGATTTCTCCTGCTTTTTGCAATGTTTCATCATTTTTAGCAAAACAGAAGCGGATCAAGCGTAAAGGCTCTGGCGCTTGCTGGTAGAAAACCGAAACTGGAATAGCCACAATTTTATGTTGTTCCGCAAGAAACTGGCACATTTCAACATCGTTTAAGTCAGGTCTAATTTGACTGTAATCAAGATTTTGAAAATAAGTACCTTGAGAGGGCTTAATTAAAAAACGACTATTCTGAATCGCTTGATTAAAACGATCTCGCTTAGTTTGATAAAACTGCGAAAGTTCCTGAATATGTTCCGGATGTTGCTGCATATATTGCGCTAGCGCAATTTGACAAGGTGTCGTACCACAGAAATTTGCATATTGGTAAATCTGGCGGAATAGACGCATTAACTCTGGTGAAGCCACGCAATAACCCGTTTTCCAGCCTGTTACATGGAAGGTTTTACCAAAAGAACCAATCACAAAACTACGCTCTCTAAGCTCTGGAAAATGCAAAGCGCTAAAATGTTGGTGGCCATCAAAAACCAAGTGTTCATAGACTTCATCGGATAAAACCACAATATTTTTATCTCGAATCAGTTCAATAAGTTCTAACCAATCTTGTTTTTCCCAGATAGTACCAGTTGGGTTGTGGGGTGTGTTCACCACAATCATACGGGTTTTGTCATTAATCAGATCTTTAACTTGTTGCCAGTTCACCTTAAAGTCAGGTGCCTGCAAAGCAATACGAACAGCTTTACCACCGGCTAACTCAACAGAAGGGCCGTAACTGTCATAGCTTGGGTCAAAAATAATGACTTCATCACCCGCATTAATGCATGCCTGTATGGTACAAAAAATTGCAATGGTTGCACCCGGCGTAATCGTGATTTGGGTGACAGGGTCAAGTAGAAGCTGATCACGCTGCTGAAACTGTAAAGCAAGCTGCTCGCGTAGTGCGAGAATACCGTCACCGGGCGGGTACTGATTATGTCCAGCCAAAGTTGCCTGAGATAATGCTTCGAGCAGAGCATGAGGGGCAGGGAAATCTGGAAAACCTTGTGAAAGGTTAAGTGCACCCAAACGCTGTGCCATTGCCGTCATGGTACTAAAAATAGTGACCCCTTGAGCGGGCAATTTTGATTGAAGCTGTAGCATATTATTCTCTTAAAGAAATTATTTAGGTTATAAAATCGATTCAATTGCTGCGCGGATTACACCTAGAGTTAAACCGATAAATGCACCGACCACAACGCCGTTTACGCGAATCATGTGTAAGTCACCACCGACTTCATTCTCAATTTTTCCAATCATTTCACGCGAGTCCCATTCATGAATGCGCTCACTTACATAGCGTATGATTTTATGGCTATATTGGTCTGTAAAGTTCAGGGCAAGTCCTGTCATTTCTTTGTTGAGAACATTGCGTACTTTTACATTTTGAACAAGATTTTCACCCAGTTGTTGAATGGCAGCTCTAAGGTTCATTGCAATGCCAGAGTCTTCTTTCATTAAATCTTCTTTAATCGCATCACATAAAATAGTCACCGCGCCACTAATGAAGTTTAAGACTTGAGGACTGTCGAGCAGCGCATCTTTACCGCTATTTAAGCGTTGACTTGCCACACTGTCAGGATTGGCTAACTCCAGCATGAGCGAGTGTGCAACAGTTTCAATTTCCTGACGCCAAGGGTGTTCTGGGTCGGCCAGCATCGACTCTACTTTTTCAACCAGAGAGTCGATGGTACGTTGCTGCACATCAATTCCAATCCAGCTTGCACCTTTTGCAAGTGACCAGACGCCCAGCGCTTTAAACATTTTTCGGGTCAATTCACGGGTTTTATCTGGATTTTGTACCACCCACTCATGCGCGATATCGAGACCACGTTGCAATACGTCTTGATGGAAGTCATTTTCCAATACCGCACGGAGCATTTCGCTCGCGAGTTTATTGACTTGGGTGTTACGCACCCATTGCACGCTGTTGTTTTGCACAAAATTAGCAATTTGCTCTTGGCTAACAAACTCAAAAATTTTCGGAACAGTTTGCTGAATGAGCTGTACCACTTGCGTGTTGTTTTGTGGGTTGGCAAGCCATTGCCCAATGGCAAGGCTTAAATCGGTTTTTTCTAAACTTCGTTCTACTACTTGAGGTGACAGGAAGTTTTCCTGCACAAATCGGCCCATTGACTCTGCAATACGAGCCTTATTGCGCGGAATAATTTCGGTATGATCCCGTAAAAATTTAGGGATAGGAAGCTTACCAAATGGGTTTCGAAACAAAACGGTAATGGCATACCAGTCTGCGAGTCCACCCACTACACCAGCTTCCGCACCTAACATTAAAATATGAATTAAGTTCGTATACTCTGGCAGAAAGCGATTGGCAATCAATAACCCTATCCACAGCACCACCACAATAACAAGTGCCATTGTCGCGAAATATTTGCTGCGTTTTAGATTGGGTGCATGGTGTACTTCTTCTGCCATATTCATACGGTCATCCTACTCATTTTTGTTTTACTGGCGGCTCAGGTGGCGGCAACAACTCGCCTGTCGGACTTAAGCCATATTTTTGTCCGATAGATCTGAGAATTAACGTTGCATCAAAAGCGTCTTGAGGAGCCTGCTTTTGATCGCGATAACATTCAATAGTATACGACACTTGAACAGGGTCGATATTGACCACTTGAGGGAAATCATAGAACGGATCATGCCAGAAACCCGGATAACGACGACCATAACCATATGGGTAGAAACTCGGTGCAGACGGGTAAACCACAGCCTGACGAGGTGGTTTTTGGCTTTGATTACTTGGGTCATTTTGCACTTTAAAAAAGCGGAAGCCTTTTTGTACAGTCGTTTGTGCTGATTTCACCAAAGTAATTTCTTCAGCTGTTCCATAGCTCATATTTGAGTCAGCTTGAAAGCTGATTCGAAATGTTTGAGCATTTAATGGATAGGCCGAAAACTGTCCAAGCTGATCAAATGTTTTTGGCTTGCTTGGTAGGGTTGAACAAGCACTTAAAGTTAAGGCAGTGCCCAAAGCTAAACAAAGAGAGAGATATTTCATGGTGAACTCCCTGCTGAGCATGAAAAAATAAATGACTCAGCATTAAAAATAGAGAAGTCTTAAAAACTGCTGTTCGGTTCTAATAAAAATTCGGTTTCCTCTGGTGTTGAGACACGCCCAAGGATGGCATTGCGATGAGGATAACGTCCAAAGCGATCAATAATCACTTTATGTTTTTTCTCAAAGCTTAAATTAATTTCATTGCCGAGGCGTTGAAATAATTTTAAGGCAAACTCATGAATCTGTTTTGATTCACTATGCATAAATGGCATATATAAAAACGAGCGTTGCTCTGGGTTAAGCTGTGCATCGAGTTGCAAACTAATTGCTTCTTGTGACAAAGCTAAAGCAAGGCTGTCGTAAGCAAAAGATTCAGGTTGATCACGATAAATGTTGCGAGAAAACTGATCTAGCACAATAATCTCTGCAAGACGACCTTCTGGTGTTTTTCGCCAAGACCAGAGTTCTGCTCGAGTTGCCTGACGATGAACGTCTGCAAATTGATCACGAATTTTTGTGTCAAACTCATCACTTTTTGCAAACCAAAGTGAACGGTGTTCAGGTGAAAACCAGAAGTTTAAAATGTCTTGATCGTTCATGATATTGACAACTCTTTAGCAATTATTCTTCAATAAAATCACAATTCTTTCGTGTCTTAAATAACAAGATTGTGATAAAAATTGCCAAACTGAAATGATGTGATCATATCAATAGCCGTATCATGTCACGATTTTGTATATAGTGATCTTTTATAAGCGAGCAAATGCATGAGTCAACCCACTACACCATCTCAATCAGTTATTCCTGCTTGGGTGGATTCGTCGCTACTACAAGGCATGTTACGTGGAATAGAACGTGAAAGCTTACGTATGCAAAGTAATGGGTTCTTATCACAAGAGTTACATCCAAAGGCATTAGGCTCAGCTTTAACACATCCAAAAATCACCACAGATTATTCTGAAGCGTTGATGGAGTTTATTACTTCACCACAGCCAACCATTGGCGATGCTTTGCATGAGCTTACAGATATTCATGCAGTTGTACACCGTCATTTAGAAAATGGTGAAAAACTCTGGCCGTTGTCTATGCCATGTATGTTGGATGACAATGATGAGCGCATTCGTTTAGCTCAGTATGGCACGTCTAATATTGGTCGCTTTAAGACGCTTTATCGCCGTGGTTTGGGGATCCGCTATGGACGCCGTATGCAAACCATTTCAGGCGTACACTATAATTTATCTTTTCCTGATACTCTTTTTTCTGCTTTGCAGGAACATGAAACTGACGAAAAATTAAAATCACTCAGTCTGCAAGATTATCGTAGTCATCGCTATTTTGGACTTATCCGTAACTTTATTCGTTTAACGCCGCTGGTTATGTTTTTGGTCGGGGCGAGCCCTTCGGTTTGTCGTTGTTTTTTGACGGGCCATGAACATCATTTGTTGCCTTTAATCAAAGGGTCATACTATTTGCCGTATGCTACAGCGCTACGTATGGGACGTTTAGGCTACCAAAACTCGGCACAAAAAAGTTTAGGTATTCACTACAACAACTTATCTGGTTATCTGGCTGGTTTACAAAAAGCTGTACATTCTCCTTACCCGCCATTTAGTCGTTTAGGGTTAAATGATGCATCAGGTGAACCGCTGCAAATTAATGACCATGTTTTACAAATCGAGAATGAGTATTACAGTCTCGTGCGTCCAAAACAGGTGCCACACGCAGGTGAAACGCCATCTCAAGCCTTGCAAAATCGAGGAGTGGGTTACGTTGAACTTCGTGCAGTGGATGTAAATCCATATTCGGCAATTGGTTTAAATGAAACAACGGCTGGTTTCCTTGAGGTCTTAACGCTTTATTGTTTATTAAGCGATAGCCCTGAGTTGTTATGTCCAGAGCAGGATTTGATTGAGAAGAACCAGACAGAAGTGGTTAACCGTGGTCGAGCACCAAACGCCACCATTACTGATTTAAACGGGTCTTACCATATTGAAGATTGGGCACGTCAGCATATTTCTAACATGCAAGACTGTGCTCATTTACTCGATCAGACCTATGCTACAAAACTGTACAGCTCGGCTTTGGCCGTAATGCAAGAACGCATTGATGAAGTAGATGAGACTCTATCTGCTCATGTGATTGATGACACATTAAAGCACGGTGGAACCTGGAGCTTTGGCAGTCATATGGCACAGTTACATGCTGAAAGTTATGAAAAGCATGAAATCAGTGCAGAGACTTTGCAATATTTTGAACAATTGGCTGCACAATCTTTACAGCAGCAAGAACAACTTGAACAAGATAGTCAGATCAGTTTTGATCAATATCTTGAACAATATAGATAAAAATGAGGTTTTACATGCGATTAAGTTACCGTTTGGTGAGTGGACTACTTGTACTGGCAAGCATTGTCGGCATGTCTTTTGCGTTGTATTTGGAACATGTAAAAGGGTTAGAGCCATGTCCGCTCTGTATTTTTCAACGTGTTGGCTTAATGGCAATGGGTTTTGTGGCGCTTATTGCATTTTTGCATAACCCTGTTTCCAATGCGATTAAACGTTTTTATGCGTTTTTAGCAGGTATCGCAATTTTATGGTCAGTGGGCGTAGCAGGGCGTCATATTTGGCTACAGCATTTACCACCAGACCAAGTACCAAGTTGTGGACCGGGTTTAAATTATTTAATTGATGTTTTACCTATGAAAGCAGTTTTACAAGAAGTGCTTTCTGGTTCAGGCGAGTGCGCGGCAATTGGCTGGACCTTTTTAGGTCAGTCTTTACCAGTTTGGTCATTGGTTTATTTCCTTTTGCTATTACTTGTTTGTTTATGGCAGTTATTCCGTTTTTATCCAGTATTTAAGACTGCTAAAAAGTGAGTTTAACGTGATTAAAAAAAGCTCAACTCAGGTTGAGTTTTTTTTAATCATATTCGAATGAGTGAAGATATAAGAAAAATTGATAAAAATAACGAATAATTTTGTAGACAGATAGTTCTGTTTTTTATAAAGTGCAGCCGTTTATACATCCTTATGATTATAAAAAAATGCTTTTTAATATATTTAGTGTCTTGGAAAAAATAGGGCTAAATGCTCAGAAACGTGCTATTCACGTACAATTTTCTAATGAACTACTCAATAACCAAGTATTCTTACAACGTATAGAAGGCCAACATCAGTTGAATGGTGGCCTAATGGCGGAGTTGATCTGTCTTTCAACCAATTCTCAAATTGCACTGAAGCAATTTATTGGTGTGCAAGTCGCTGTTGATCAGGTCACAGATTCGGGACAATTGTTCCGAACAACAGGTATTGTGACTGAAGCCAGTTATGGGCAAAGTGATGGCGCTTTAACGCTTTATAAGCTGACTTTAGAAGATGCGACAAATTTATGGCACAAACGCCGTAATAGTCGTGTTTTTATGAATAAAAGTATTGTAGAAATTACCGAAGTTCTATTTAAAGAATGGCAAGAAAAAAGTCCACTTTTTGCTGCGAGTTTAAGTCTAGACTTGGGTGGTTTAGGTCAAAACTATGATATTCGACCGTTTACCATGCAGCACAATGAGTCTGATTATGACTTCCTTACGCGTTTATGGCGAAGTGAAGGCATTAGTTGGCTTATTGATGAATCAGAGCTTTTTGTCCCTCATTTTACTGCACCAATACAAGCTCAAAAACTACGATTAATTGATGACAATAGCCAGTATCAGGCTTTAGAACGTCGTAGTATTCGCTATCACAGAAGTAGTGCAACTGAATATCAAGATAGTATTACTGGTTTTGTTGCAGTGCGGAGTCTGCAACCGACAGCGGTGCATGTGCAGCGCTGGCAACCTGATGCGTTAGCACAAGAAGAGGGTAATGGTTCGGTTGTTACCACGCATACACACTCAGACAACTTTGACTCAGCCACTTTAAGTCTTGAACAAGCATGGCATGTAAGCCCCGCTTGGATGCAAGATTTAAAAGGGGAAGATCAGGCAACAGCTTCAGGCAGTGGCCAATTAGAAAAATTAAATCAGCACTTCACCGACATGCATGCGAGTCGGGCCAAATACTTTAAAGCCTATAGTAGTGTCCGCGATAGCCAAGTCGGCTATTGGTTTAATCTACGCGAGCACCCTGAAATTGATCAGCATGAAGGGGCAGATCAAGAGTTCTTGATCATTGCTAAAAACTTTTATAACCAAAATAACTTACCTAAAGACTTACATCAGCAAGTTAGCCAGTTATTAACCCAAAGTCGTTGGGATCAACATGGTTATGATGATATAGAGCGTCAAGGTAATGAGCTGACTCTAATACGCCGTCAAATCAAGACTGCACCTGAATATAATCCAGAGCAGCACCGACCAATTGCCTATCCACAACGAGCAAAAGTCGTGGGGCCAAAAGGAGAAACCATTCATGTCGATGAATGGGGACGCATTAAAGTACGTTTTCTATTTACCCGTAGTGATGATCATGGCCATGACGGTGGTGCAGGTAGCAATGACAACGATACTGACTCAGCTTGGGTGGATGTACTGACTCCTTGGGCAGGAGAAGGCTATGGCGCACGTTTCTTGCCACGTATTGGTGAGGTAGTTGTTATTGACTTCTTTGATGGCAATATCGACCGTCCATTTGTGACTGGGCGCATCCATGAAGCGCAGCGCTCACCAACCAAGTTCGATGTAAAAGGGCAACTTCCTGCAACTAAAAAATTGAGCGGGATTCGCAGTCAGGAAATCAATGGTAGTGGCTTCAACCAATTACGCTTTGATGACACAACCGGACAAATTAGTACCCAACTCCAAAGTAGTCATGCAGCAACACAGCTGAATTTGGGTAACTTAAGCCATCCAAAAGAACAAGAGACGAGCCAAGGCCGTGGTGAAGGTTTTGAGCTGAGAACAGATGCTTGGGGTGCTGTGCGTGCGGGTAAAGGCATGCTCATTAGTACCTATGCACAAGAGCAGGCGATTGCAGACCATTTAGAGGCTGCTCAAGCACAATCTTTACTTTCACAAGGCTATGAAAGCATGAAAATGCTCAGTGAAGTTGCAGCTAAGCAACAAACTGATGCTTTGAATGTGATTAATCGCTTACCCAAATTCATCCAGTCGCTTGAGTTAAAAACCACAGGACAGGCATTAGATAGTACGGTGAACCTATTTAAAGAAGGGATTAATAACGACCCAATTCACGCACTAAAAAGCTGTGGTGGCTTTATTCAAGACATTGGTGCACTAGGTGGAAATACAAAAGGCGTTGTAGATGAATTTAATGCTTTCTTTACCGATGCCAAAGATGCGGTAGAAAACTTAAAAGCGTTCATCGAAAACGTTGAAGAACATGGTGCAGACATCGTTAAAGGAAAACTTGCCAGCATTAAAGACCGTATTCATAAAAATCCATTTGAAAGTATTCAAGAGGTCGGAAAAGTCTTAGCCAATGTCGAGACTAAAGACTTTGACATGATGAGTGTGTGCGGAACTTTTAGTAAAGGCAGTAAATTAGAAATATCACCTTCTAAAGCATTGAGTTCTTTGCAAGGCTTTATGGAAGGTTATACCCAAGGTTTAGAAAGCAGTTCCGATACTAAACAGCAAGAACAAGGCAAAATCTTTAGACAAGCGCTTATGTTATTAGCATCGCCAAATGGCATTGCCTTGACGACACCTGAAAATATTATTCTGCAAGCATCGCAAGATATTGCCGAAAGTGCCAGCGGTTCTATTAATTTAAGTGCACAAAAAAATATTATTGGGCATGCACAAGACAAAATCAGTTTGTTCGCTGCGCAAAAGGGTTTGCGTGCTTATGCAGCAAAAGGAAAGCTCGAACTACAAGCACAAGATGATGCTATTGAAGCAATTGCCAAGAAGGTCATCAAGCTCATTTCTACTGAAGATAAAATCGAGCTTACGAGTCCTAAAGAAATTGTATTAACAGCTGGTGGGTCACAGCTCAAAATTAATGCCAATGGCGTGTTTTCAACAACAGGCGGTAAGTTTGAAAGTAAAGCTGGGCAGCATTTGTTTACGAGTGGGGCCAAGGTTTCTTATGAGGTTCCTCAACTGCCAAGTACCATGATGTACAGTAATAAATTAGATGTTTATGATTTATTTTGGGATTTTGATTTATCTAGATTGTCTTATGTAGCTAAGTTTAAAAATGGACGAGTTTCGACTGGCTCGTTGGATGAGAATGGTCGTACTGCACGAATTAGTTCTGATTCTTCAGAACCTGCTGAAGTTTTTGTGGATACAAATACGGATTGGGTTGTTGAAATTGAAGAAGAAGTTTCTCAAGTTGAATCTCAAAATCAAGATATTAAATAAATATATACGGTTAAAAAAGATGAATACAGAATTAAAACATAAACTTTATAATATTACTTTTACATTACATGATTTAACACATAAACCTATTCCTAATTTATATTACGAAATTAAGAATGGGAAGGATTTGGTAAAAAAAGGTAATACAAATGCACAAGGTGAAATCACACTTAAATATGTGGGAGGAAATACACTAACTATTTTTGTAAGAAAGGATATAGATAATACTCTGAAAGAAATTGGTAAAGTACATACCCCAAGTAAAAATATAAAAGTAAAGCTTATTAGTCCAAAAATGAAATTTGATGTAACTCTATTACCTCATCAAAAACAAGGTAAATATTGGAGAGGAACATACAAAGTTAAAAGTGGAGATACATTATCTAAAATAGCAAAAGAGCATCATACAACTGTTTCCGCTTTATTAGCTTTGAATCCAAATATAAAATCTCCACATGAAATATATCAAAATGAAAATATTGATATAGTTGAAGGGAACGCAGATGCAATAATTAAGCTTGATGAAAATATGACTTTTAAAGTGCCCCCACATAAGAAAACGGGAACAGTTTCTATTGATAGAAAGAGTAAATCAACAAGTATTGCTCCACAAACAGATACAACAAATAAAACTGCAGAACCAAAGGTTGGGCAGACTAAACCACAACCACAACCACAACCACAACCACAACCACAACCACAACCACAACCACCTGTGACCAAAAAAGAGCAGTCAACGGCATCGGATTCTAAATCAATTCCTCAACAGAAAACGTCAACCGCACCCACTCAAAAAATTGAAGTACAGCAAGAACATAATGAAGATAAAAAACCAGTAGCTGTAGCAAGTTTAAGTGGATGTGTTTGTAAAGATTATGATTTAATTTGGGGGAAAACTACAAAATTTGTAAATTGTGAGTTTAGAAAAAAGGTTATACAGATTTGTAAAGATATGTGGCCAAATGATACTAAAAATATGGCTAATTATTTAATGGCATGTATGCATTTGGAAACAGGTGGTTCATTTGATCCAGCCCAACCTAATGGTTTAGGTTATTATGGTCTTATTCAATTTGGTCCAGATGTTAGAAAAGATTTAAATAATATCTCGGTAGAAAAACTTACTAAAATGAGCGGGGCTCAACAATTAGATCTCGTTAAACAACATTTCACAAGATCTGATCGGCATAAATTAATGAAGTCATTAACAGATATGTATTTGTATATTAATTATCCTAATGCTTTATTGTCTGGTAAAAATAAGCCAAATGATATTTTATATGAGGGTGGTAGTGAGAGAAGTGCTTATCATGCTAATCCTGCTTTTATGAAGGAAAAAGGAGAATATCAAAATATTTTTGCTTATAGAAAAGATAAGAATGGTAATTTTAAATTAGATAAGAATAAGAAAAAAATTCCTATAAGAGGGTTTGAGGATGGGAAGACATATATCTGGGAGGTTACTCAAGAAATAAATAAACATCTTACTACAGGTTTAGACAGTAAAAATAAAGAAAATAATTTCGCTTGTTCAATTAAACCTGTACAGCCTATACAAGATATATGTCCGAATTGCCAAACAAAACATGTAGATTTGAGTGCATCTGTAGAGTGGATTTCTCAATTTACCCAACCTAGACCAAATGTAGCTTGTGCTCGGACATGTGTATTAATTTTGAAAAATAGCAAACTTAGTTCATCAGCTGGTTCACCAACTGGACTATTCCAAGTAGCTTTGGAAAATTCGAATCATTCTACAATTGAAGCAACATCAAATTTTCAAAATGGAATGAATTATTTGGATAAAGAACTTAATGTTGGTCATCCTGTTATGATTGGTGTAGATCATAAACTTGGATATGGGGTTAATGAAGGAACAACAGATCATTTTATTGTAGTTGTAGGGCGAGGATGTGAAAATGGAAAAGTTTACTATCGTTTTTATGATGTAGGAACACGCCATAAAGAAAAAGGAACAAGTAATAGTAACAAGCTTTATATAATTAATGGATTTTTACGGGGTAAAACAGCTTATAATGGAAGCACTTATACGATGACACAAGTTAGAAGAAATTAGTATGATGATGAAGAAACTAATAAGTTTGTTAGTACTTATAATAGTAGCATTTCCTACTGTAGCAAAAATTCCTACGGGTGATTATATTATGATTGATAAGAAGAAAGGGGGATTTGTTAGGCTTTGTAAAAGTGAATCAACTAAAGAACTTGAGAACATAACTTTAACAGATAAATCTTTACATTTAGCATTACCAGAGAGTACAGAATATTTAATTCTTAAGGGAAAAATGAACAAAAATGAACATATATTAGAGGTTCGTAATCCATATAATATTGTATATACTTATAAAATAAAAAAGATTAATAATAGTGATGTCTATAAATGGGATGCTTATTTAGGAAATAAGAGGATTGAAGACTTATCGTTCTTTTCTATTCCTAAAAATAAGGCTAAGAATATTATCAGCGTAGGTATTTGTAAATGAAAATTGTTTTTTTGTATTTTTTATTGATGCTTCCTAGTGTTTCTTTTGCTAATAACATTAGTGAATTTTTTTTAAAATTTCAGGACAGTAATAATTATTATATTTATAAAGATAAAAAAGATAAGTGGATATATGAGTGTAGTGTGGAGGCGAATAGGAAAAAAAATTCAACTAACATCAATTTTGTGAACTTTGATCAAAAGAATCAATCAATTAAATTCTCATTCGATACTCCTGATCAACCATTTTATAAAGTAACTAAAATATTGAAAACTAATCCTAATGAGTATGAGGTGTATTTCCAAGATAAGAATATGGGAAGTAATTTTAACTTTGATGTTACTTTAAAAAATAATGGTATTTCAGAGTGGATTTTTCATGCTCCCAATGAAGATTCAGAAAACTTCATCGATAGAGGTTTTACCTTAGTAAGTTTTAATAAATCCCCAAAGTTTAATATAACGAATAAGTGTAAATAGTTGGAAAGAGAGGTGGAATTTTTTAATCTAAAAGTAGATTAGTAAATTTTACTAGACACATCATACTTCACTGGACACAGATTGTGTCCATAGTGATTAAATGAATGGAGATCATAACTGTATAAAAATATTAAAATTAGCTTTTCTTAGCTAAACTATCTTATAGGATGCTGACTAAACTATATCTCAAATATGTGATAAGGATCAAAAAGAGTAGCATGTACGAAAATGTATAACCTGAATGTTTACTCACTTAAAGGATCTTGATTTAACTTATAATGCTATAAATTAAAAGTTTATAGCATAATATTATAACTTACAAAGTTATTACTATTGAAGATTGAAGTAAATCATATATGTTTTCCCTTAACATCCTAAGAAATCTCTATAATAATGTAATCTATGAGTAAGCCTTATCTTTAGGTTTTACATGCTGATAGTTAGATTTTATATATTTCTCTAAATTTTGTAATTTGGTTATAATAGTTTGACTTGATTATTTATAAATTAATTAAATGAAAAAATTTTGTTTATTATTGCTGGCTCTTTCTGTTACCACATTTGCAAATGCAGATAAGTGGAATGGTACTTATCATTATTATAGTTCAGAAGAGTTGCCGGGTGGTAATGTTGCGACGATAGAATCGGTTTTAACGCTAACACCCAAAAAGTGTGAGTATTCTGTTGCTGGCTTTCAGGTTGATAAATCTTATATATGTAAAGTAAAAGAGAAAAATAATGAACTATATTTCTTTAAAGCTAAAAGTGGTGAAAAGTTAGGAAAAGTAGTCTTTAATAAAGGAAAATACTATCTTTATTCTGATGAAGTTTTAGATAGTAAAGACAACTTATTTTTTAAAGATAAATAATAGTTATAGAGCTCTTTTTAAAATATTTCAGATTCTATAAAAAAGCCCAACAAAAGTTGGGCTTTTTTTACGTCTCTACAATCCCTTCCAAATCTTCAAGCGTATAGTTCGGCATATCAATAATATGCGTTTGAATACCTTCTTGCACATAATCATTCACATGAGGATATAACCAGCGAGTAATCTGTTCCGCGACACTGGAGTGATACTGAATTTCAAAGTGATTTAAGCCATAAAACACCGCTTTATGTGAGTCTGGAACTTTAAGTTGAAAACGTGGATTTGGATGTTCCCCCAGTGCGCTTTTCACACTCACTAAGTAATCGCCAATCACGGTAAGCGCTTTATTACGGACCTTTTCAAACTCGAGTGTTCCTGCCACTAAAAAGGTGTTGATATGGGAAGGTAGAGGAGCCGGAGCACGATTGTCATCCATCATGCCTATACGAGCATCCATATATTCCCAGTCATCGTCACGAACGCTACCGTGGCGCAAGTCTAAAATGCCATTACTACGGATATTAACTAACTGGCCCAGTAACCCAACAAATGGGAATGCCCCGAGCTTATCTTGTATAGCAAAACCAAAGCGCTCAAGTACCGCACCATGGTGAGGAGATCCAATACAGACTAGATTTTCGATCATATGTATCCATTGGTACATATTTTGTTTACCGTAAAACAGTGCGCTACGGGAAACCAGTCCACCCATACTATGGCCAATTAAATCAATGCTGGTAATTCTTGGATTACGTTGTACCAAATCTTCTAATAAGTTAGAGAAACTACGGCCATTGGCTGAAATGCGGCGACCTGTATTGTAATTTAAATACAGCATGGTGTTGTGATCACGCTGCGCGAGCAGACGCTCACCAATGCCGCCATAGTGTGCATTTGACCAAGTCAGGTGGTTCATACATAAACCATGAACCAAAATTACAATACGGCCTGCGAGTTCACCTTGTTGTATTGCACCGTAGTGATCGTATAGCACCATGGGTAAGGCAAGGGGACTATGTTGTTTAAGCAAATAGTCTCCGAAAATACCATTTAAAATCCCCACCAAAAAATGAAGAGTTGGTGTTAATGGTTTTTCGTGAAGAGTTGGAAATTTTTCAATAATGCGACGTAAACCTGGCGCTAAAAAATAACGACCATATTTCTGTAAGGCGCCATAAGAAAATTGATATGCCTTTTGCACAGAAGGGCGTTTTTGAAAATTATTAGCATTTTGGGCACTAATACCAAAAGCATTTTTTAATACTTCAATATTAATGACTTGTATTAATTCATGTACACCATTTAAGCTGGTGCTGAACAGTTGAGCTAAACCTTCTAGTACGTCGGCCTGACTCGGTGGCGTACGATCCCATTTACAATAAGTTTCATGTAACGGTGTTAAGCTCGGCATATCTTTTCCCCATTTACGTTATCACTGACGTTTTAAGCTGTACTTTTTATGAACGGCAGCTAACATTTCCATCTTAGTAGTTTAAATAACACATGTTTTTAAAATACTGATGAATGGTAAGTTGAATCGTTTTTCTTGTCTGACAATAGTGTTTTTATATACAAACTGAGAACAAAAATGAGAGTTTATTCTCAATTTAAGAGGGAAATATATGAATATTATCTACCTCCATGGCTTTAATAGTAGCTCTTCTTCAATTAAAGGGCTAAGCCTTAAGCAGTATTGTAGCGAACTCGGCATTAATGTGTATTTGCCAGATTTAAATAGATCTCCCGATCAAGTGGTAGAGCAAGTCTCAGAGCTAATTGAATCGTTGCCCAATGTGGCTTTAGTCGGTAGTAGTCTCGGCGGGTTTTTTGCGACATATTTTGTCGCGAAATATAATATTCCGGCTGTACTGATTAATCCTGCTATGCAACCATGGACGTTGTTTGATAAGTTATTTCAAGTTGAAAGCATGCCTTATAAGGTGAATGATCAATGGTCAATTGATCATGTTCAATTACGGCAGTTAGAACAACTGGAACTAAAACAACCTGAAAATGCTGACAAAGTACTCGTCTTGTTGCAACAAGGCGACGAAATTTTGGATTATCGTCAAGCACAACGTTATTATAGTGCTGCAACACCATCCTCATTGATTTTGACGGATGCTCATGGCAATCATGCCATGGAAGATTTTGAAGAAAAATTACCGTTAGTAATCGAATTCTTTGCGCACACCATCAAATAAGGAAAACGTACAACGTGACACAATATACGGCTCAATCACTTGAAGTCCTTTCCGGTTTAGACCCTGTTCGTCGTCGTCCAGGAATGTATACCGATACTTCTCGTCCAAACCATTTAGCCCAAGAAGTTATTGATAATGCTGTCGATGAGGCCTTGGCTGGTCATGCCGACAAAATCTGTGTCACGGTTTATAAAGATGGTTCATTGTCGGTTGAAGATAATGGCCGTGGTATGCCGGTCGATATTCATCCTGAATATGGCCAAAGTGGTATCGAAATCATTCTGACCAAGTTACATGCTGGTGGTAAGTTCAGTACCGATAACTATCAGTTCTCAGGTGGTTTGCATGGTGTGGGGATTTCGGTTGTAAACGCTTTATCTACACGTGTTGAGGTAGAAGTTCAGCGTCAGGGTAATTTATACCAAATGGCATTTGAGCAAGGTGAGCCCGTTGCGCCTTTAGCAGTCCTAGAAGGCAAAGCACCAAAACGCGTGACTGGTACAACGGTACATTTCTGGCCAGAAGCTAAATATTTTGATAGTCCAAAATTTGCTTTAAAAGCACTTAAACATAATTTAAAAGCCAAAGCTGTGTTAGCGGCTGGTTTAAAAATTACTTATATCGATCAAATTAATGATGAAAAAATCGAATGGCAGTTTGAAAATGGCCTTGTCGATTATTTGATGGATGAATTGCAAGATCGTGAAATTTTGCCAAGTCCAGCCTTTGTGAGTAATGGGCGGGCAGATCGTGCGGCATGTGAATTTGCAATTTGTTGGAATGTAGAGGGCGGTGAACAGGTTCAAGAAAGTTACGTCAACCTGATTCCAACTGCACAAGGCGGTACCCATGTAAACGGTTTACGTTCGGGAGTGACCGAAGCTTTACGTGAGTTCTGTGAGCTACGTAACTTGTTACCACGTAATCTTAAACTTTCGGCTGAAGATGTTTGGGATGGCGTGAACTATATTTTGTCGCTTAAGTTCCAAGAACCACAATTTTCAGGTCAAACCAAAGAGCGTCTTTCAAGTCGTGAAGCTGCCAATATTGTTTTAAATATTGCGAAAGATGCTTTTGCGCTCTGGCTTAATCAACATGCTGAAATTGCTATGCAACTTGCTGAAATGGCAATTTCTAAAGCAGGTCGTCGTTTAAAAGCTGCGAAAAAAGTTGAGCGTAAAAAGATTGTTTCTGGTCCAGCATTGCCCGGTAAATTGGCAGACTGTGTTGGCCAAACGCGTGAAGAAAGTGAGCTATTTATTGTCGAGGGTGACTCTGCGGGTGGTAGTGCTAAGCAGGCTCGTAATAAAAACTTTCAGGCTATCATGCCAATTCGCGGAAAAATCTTAAATACGTGGGAAGTTTCTTCAGATGAAGTACTCGCGTCTCAAGAAGTTCACGATATTGCAATTGCGATTGGGGTAGATCCGGGTAGTGATGATTTATCAGAACTGCGTTATGGCAAAATTTGTATTTTGGCTGATGCCGACTCCGACGGTTTACACATTGCGACTTTGCTTTGTGCTTTATTCGTCAAGCATTTTCCAGCATTGGTTGAAGAAGGTCATCTATTTGTAGCGATGCCGCCATTGTTCCGTATCGACATTGGTAAAGATGTTTATTACGCGCTAGATGATGATGAGCTTGAAACTATTTTAAAAAATGTTAAAGGCAATCGTAATCCGCAAATTACCCGATTCAAAGGTTTGGGCGAGATGAACGCGATTCAGCTTCGTGAAACAACAATGGATCCAAATACACGTCGTTTGGTACAGCTTGATCTGGACGATACACATTTAACAGCAGGTTTGCTCGACAAGTTACTTGCCAAAAAACGTTCGGCAGATCGTAAGCAGTGGCTTGAGCAGAAAGGTAACTTAGCTGATATCACTGTCTAAAAAAATATAAAAAGATCCCCGCTCAATAGGCGGGGATTTTTTTATATAAACCTAAATTTTTGGAAATCACCACAACGTTTGTTGCTATTGGTGTTGTGACCATTAAATTAAAAATAGACAGATCTGTATATTTTGATTTAGACCATAATTTTTATAGCATTTGGAAATTGAAAAACATCGCAATTTGCGCCACTTCCAATTCGATCTACTACTACAAAATCACTCGGTGCCTCGAAAGTAAGCAAAGGATGATGCCATGTGCCTGCCCGATAATTAATACTTTGCTTACCATTCGAGACGAAAGCACAGAGCTTTGAAATGTCGGGAGTATTTTCGTCTAAAGCGGGCGCGACAATAATTAAAAACTTTTGTTGCTGTAATGGAATAAATGCCTGAGAGCCTTTTGGATGGCGTTCTAGCATACAAATTTCCAGAGGTAATACACTGGCCTTAATATTACGAAAAATACTAATTCCTGCTTTTGCTTCCCCTTCAATTTCAGTCTCAACGAGCGCATGGTAGCGCTCGGTGTGGGCATCATTAATATGAAAAAAATCATACCCGTCACAACAAATGACCTCACCGAAGGGCTGAAAGTTCTGAATGGTTAAAGGCTGAATTTGAACAGTATTCATCATCATGAGTTGGCAATTTTCCCCCATAAACGAACACGACTAATACCACCATCAGGAATCATGTTAATCCGAATATGAGAGATTTTTTCATGCTGTAAAATCTCATTCACATATTCATGAATATGATCCATTTGCATCGATTGGGCTTCAAGTAAGTAAGACCAGAACATACTTTGTGGGATTAATTGTGCATCGGTTGCATTTTCAAGGTAAACCGCTTGTATAGATACTTGGGCAGGGAAGTTCCCTTTAAAGTGAGCTGTATCAATTTCCAGTTTCTCAATTTTTCCGCTTTTGCCCAGCGCAAGAATACACCAGTCATAACCTGGCGCACGGCGGCGTTTAGTTTCCCATCCGTCGCCCATGTTGACGCCACGACCAGGGTTAATCAAATTACGCGGGTGTCCAAAATGCGCATCGCTATAGGCCACTACACGACCACCATTTTCAAGGGCCAATAAATCGAGAGTTTGCTCACGATCAATCACTTGAATATGAACATCGCCGTAGACACGTAAACGGGCAATACCACCATCTGGGAAAATATTGAGGCGAATATGGGTGAAAAGTGCATCATTATTGACCATAAAAATATGATGCTGACTTGGGCCAAGTTCAGTATTTTCTAAAACACTCTCCCATTTTGCACCTGTAAGGTCACCATTTGGTGCATAACATGCTTCTAATGATGCAGATGCTGGATAATTTCCTGTAAAAAAGCTGGTATCAATATCAAGTGCAGTGATTTTTCCACTTACACCTAGCTTCACAATGCACCAGTCATAACCTGCATGACGTTTACGGCGGGTTTCCCATCCGTCCATCCATTTACCGTTGTCATCAAATTTATCTTCAACAAAAACAGGTGCTTCAAATTGCAGCATACGCTTTGCTTCAGCAAAGAAATCATCTGAACACTCAATGACTTGTGCACCAATTCGGGCATCTGCCAAATTAGTTTTTGTATTCAAAACTTCAGGAAGTTCAAAAGCTGGAGCATGCAATGTTGCCATAGTGGAGTATCCGTATTTCTTGTTAAAAACATGATTTTTCATTTAAAACTGTGCTGACACAGAGCATGTCGAGACAAGTTTTATACTTAAATATATAAGCATGGTGTATGCCAGTTTTGTGGAAAAGCTAAATAAATTTTGAACGATGGCATGTTTTTAGCATAAGCACCCTATAGGTGAATATCTATAGGAGAGTGTTATGAATGTGGTGATTATTGGTGCGGGAATGGGAGGACTAACTACAGGGATTGCATTAAAGAAATTTGGTCACCAAGTTCGTATTTTTGAGCAAACTGAAAAGATTTTGCCCGTCGGTGCCGCAATTTCACTGTGGTCGAATGGAGTGAAATGTCTAAACTATCTGGGATTAACCGAGAAAATCGCTAAACTTGGCGGACAAATGGATGACTTGGCCTATGTCGATGGTTTAACTGGTGATGTGATGACACAATTCAGTTTATTGCCATTAATTGAAGAAGTAGGACAACGACCATATCCGGTTGCACGTGCAGATTTACAAAATATGCTTATGGATGAGTTTGGCCGAGACCAGATTTACCTAGGCAAAAAAATGGTGAGTCTTGAGGATAAAGCAGATTTTGTTGAGGTGCATTTTGCAGACGGCAGCTCAACACAGGCTGATCTATTGATTGGGGCAGATGGTACTCACTCACTGACTCGTGCTTATGTGCTCGGCCAGCAAGTACAACGTCGTTATGCAGGTTATGTGAACTGGAATGGTTTAGTTGAGATCTCAGAAGATTTAGCACCAGCTAAACAATGGACGACTTATGTAGGGGAAGGTAAGCGTGCATCACTGATGCCCGTTGCAGATGGGAAATTCTATTTCTTTTTAGATGTGCCATTACCAGCAGGTTTAGAAAATAACCGAGATGAATATAAAAAAATTTTAAAACAATATTTTGCTGATTGGTGCCAACCTGTACAGCAGCTTATTGAGCGTTTAGATCCGCAAAAGACCAATCGGGTAGAAATACATGATATTGAACCCTTCGCTCAGTTTTATAAAGGTCGTGTGGTGATTTTAGGGGATGCCGCACATAGCACTACACCCGACATTGGACAAGGCGGTTGCCAAGCTATGGAAGATGCGATTTATTTAGCGCGTTCTTTGCAAATTAATACGTTGGGCCTAGAGGATGCTTTACGACGCTATCAAAACAAACGTAATGAACGTGCAAACGAATTGGTTCTTCGAGCACGCAAACGTTGTGATGTAACCCATATGAAAGATGAAACAGTTACGCAGGCATGGTATGCAGAATTACGCCGTGAACAAGGCGGCCATATTATGCAGGGTATTATTAGTAATATTGTGGGCAATCCACTCGATTAAAACAAAAACAGCAAGGAGTTTTCCTTGCTGCTTTATGCTTCTAAATAAAAATTTTAGAAGTGATATTTAATCAATGCACTCACGTTATTTTCGTCTCGGCCTTGCAGACCGAATTTATTATTCCATATAGAGTGTTCGATACCGAGGTATAGACGTGTGTCAGGAGAAATGTGTTTACCCACATTCCATTTCCACTGCGTTGTCCAATTCATTTCGCTGGCATGGTCACCTTCAGCAGTTGACCAATCCAAGAAACCATCTATCAAGAACTCTTCAGATGCAATATTAAATGGAATTCCATAGACGAATGTCATTTGATAATCGTCGTCAGTTTTCTCATTGCTCGCGCGGTAGAAGTTTAAATTTGCATATTTAAAATATGGAATGTCTAAGTCGACAGCAAAACCATATAGGAAGTTATCGAAGTTATTGCCGTTTTCGCTGTTACTTTCCCAAGTGGTACTAATTAACACATCTTTAATTGGCCCATACGCCAATTTTTTACCAGATATTTCGCCTAGGCTTAAACGTGGTGATAACTCAAAATATGTGCTTTTGTGATCATCTTCACCGCGCATGCGGTCCATGAAAAAGAACACATCAGCATATTTAACTTTTGCTGCATATTCCAAAGTAATGGTGGTTTCTTTTGCGTCTACAACTTCATAGTTTTCACCATAAAGACCCGTTACGCTAAAATCTTGCCAGATTGGTTTTGCCTGAACCATGGCAGTTGCAGATAACAAGGCACAAGTCGCCGCCAGTTGCTTTAATCGCATTTAAATGATCTCCCCCCAAATAAAGCACGCTAAGGATACAGAGTCTTAAGCAAAAATGAAGCCAAATTTGATCAACGGTTAAAAAAAAAGCCCACCGAGGTGGGGCGCTAAAAACTAACTCATTAGTGTGTGTTTCGCGTGTTTATTGTTTGGCTTAAATGTGGGGTTGGCGAGCTACGAAATACAGGAAAATGATTAAATAATAAATTCAATAAGATAGCAAAGATACAAGTTGAACTAATACCTGAATGAAAAAGAGTTTGTACCCAAACTGGAAAATGAGCATAAAATTCATGGTTAATAATTGGAATCATTCCTGCCGATAAAGCGGTCGCGACAATAATTAAATTTTTCTGAT
Source organism: Acinetobacter sp. XH1741 (assembly GCF_041021895.1). Taxonomy (NCBI): domain Bacteria; kingdom Pseudomonadati; phylum Pseudomonadota; class Gammaproteobacteria; order Moraxellales; family Moraxellaceae; genus Acinetobacter; species Acinetobacter chenhuanii. The sequence continues at coordinate 388,540 of NZ_CP157428.1, read as the reverse complement.
CGTTATAATTAATTTTTGCCAAAGTGCGAATTCCACTTGCTGCAACCGACCCAAACAAGACCAAACCTGCACCACCGAGTACCGGCATGGGAATTGCGGCAATAAGGCGACCCATAACAGGCAATAGTCCCAAAATAATCAGAATGACACCGCCTGCTGCCACGACAAATCGGCTTTTAATACCTGTAATTGCCACCAGTCCTACGTTTTGTGCAAAAGCACTTTGCATAAATGAACCAAAAATAGGAGCAACAGCACTTGAGAACATATCTGCACGAACACCATTTGCGATACGTTTTGAATCGACCTCAGTTCCTACAATGTCTCCGACAGCAATAATATCGGCTGTGGTTTCAGTCATAATCACTAAGGTCACAATCAGCATCGATAAGATTGCACTGAGTTCGAAAGTTGGTAGACCAAATGCAAATAAATGTGGGAATTGCATCCAAGCGCCTGAGCTCACTTGGCTAAAATCACCAAAGCCCATGAAGTAGGCAAGTATGGTGCCAGCCACGATCGCTAATAATATAGATAAGCGACGAATGCCTGCTTGCGGCAGCATATTTAAAACAATGACTATGCCTAGGGTCATGAGAGCTATAGAGATATTTTCTACGCTTCCCCAGTTGGGTGCTTTGTCGTTGCCCCCCATCATCCAGCGAATTGCAACGGGTAACAGAGATAGTCCAATAATAGTGATGACGCACCCCGTTACAACAGGTGGAAAAAAACGAATGATTTTTGAAAAGTAGGGTGCAAGGCAAAGTCCAAGCAGAGAGGCTACAATGACTGCCCCATAAACCGCAGGTAAGCCGCCACCCGTGGTAATAATGGCGACCATCGTTGCCACACCCGCAAAAGAGACCCCCTGCACCAGAGGTAATTTTGCGCCTAGATATTTGGTTCCAATGGTTTGTATCAGCGTTGCTAATCCACCTACAAATAGGGCTGCTGCAATGAGCATCCCGACTTGTGCTGAGCTTAAACCAGCCGCTGTTCCAATAATCAGTGGTGGGGCCACAATGCCACCATACATGGTGAGCACATGCTGCAAACCGTAAGCAAAACTTTTGGAGATTCCTAAATATTCATGCTCTGGAGAAATCGCATTTTTTTGTCGATGGTTCATATTTTTCTCCTATTTATATTTTGTTAGCTACCGCGATAAGTGGAGTAGGCAAACGGACTAATCAGTAATGGAATGTGGTAATGCTGGTTAATGTCTTCTATAAAAAATTGAATACAAACACGCGGGAAAAAAGTTTTGATGTGCTGTGAGAAAAAATAAGGCGCAATTTCAAATTCAAGCTGATAAGCACCTTTTGCAAAGACTGTTATTCCAAAATCACTCACCCGCCCATCTTGATTAGTCGTTGCTTTGGCAATTAGTTCATGAGTTGCTGCATGAAATAACTTCACTTCGACCTGTGCAGCCGGTTTACCTAAATTCGTATCTAAAATATGAGTGCTGATCATGCTTGTATTTCCTGAGATAGGCGTAATAGAGCAATTGCTGCGAGTTGCTCATGTACAACTGTTTTCTCTATAGCTAAGTTGTTTTGAAGACGTTGATGGAGTTTTTTTAAAATCTCGTTGCTACTAAGGCCCGCTGCTTTAATTAAAAAAATAAAACCAAATTTCTGTTCATACTCAAGATTGCCTTGCAGTAGGGCTTGTTGTGTTTGTTCATCTAAGGAAATGCCAGCTTGTTCTTGAGCTGAAAAATTTTGTTCTTTTGCATTAAGCTGTTTTTTTGCTTGCCGTTCACCAATTTTTGGATGGGTGGCTAAAGCAGTTTGTATTTCTTGCCATGACCACGTATGGCTTAATTGTTCTGCATGCCCTAGAAGAACTGATGTTGATGAGTAGGGGCGTTCTGAAATAATTTTTTCGGCCCAAGTTGGAATATGGGCGCAGTTGTTTAACAGCGTCTTGAGTTGGTCGGGTGGGGCTTGATTAAACTCGGCTAAAAACACTGTCATACCTAAACTCATGGTTGTCATATAGAGTTTTAGCAATAACAGTGCCAAGAGTAGTTTGTGTTTCGCTGATGAGTTTAGAAAATTAAAAATCAATTATTGAATTATGTGATTTTTATACCAATGCTCTGCAATATCCTGACGGCGACAGATCCAGACACGATCATGCATTTCAATATAGTCTAGAAATTTTTGTAATGCTTTAAAACGACCTGGACGCCCTAAAATACGGCAGTGCATTCCAATCGACATCATTTTTGGTGCAGTTTCACCTTCTGCATACAACACATCAAAACTATCTTTTAAATATTGAAAAAACTGTTCTGAATTATTAAATCCACCCGGTGAGCAGAATTTCATGTCGTTGCATTCTAGAGTGTAAGGAATAATGAGATGAGGGCGAGTTGTACCCGCAGCATTGGTGAGCGTCGTCCAAAAAGGCAGGTCATCACCATAATAATCAGAGTCATATTGAATTTGTGGAAATTCTGCAAGTAACTGACGGGTATGAGGGCTATCGCGTCCCGTGTACCAACCTATAGTTTTATTTTCAAATAAGTTTCCTAGAACCGACAAAGCTTGTTTCATATGCTGTTTTTCGACTTCAATGTCGGTATCTTGATAGTGAAGCCAGCGGTAGCCATGAGAAACTACATCATAATCAGCTTGCTTAATCGCTTCGACAATATATGGGTTGCGAACAAGTGCCATTGCAACACCAAAAATGGTCATTGGAAGCTTCCGTTTTTGGAATTCAGCATGAATGCGCCAAAAGCCTGCCCGCGAACCATATTCGTACATAGAGTCCATCGACATATGTTTAGCTGAATAGCTTGCAGCACCAATAATCTCTGATAAAAACTGCTCTGAGCCATCATCGCCGTGCTCAATATGTTTTTCGCCACCTTCTTCATAATTCAAGACAAATTGCACGGCAATTTTAGCATTATTGGGCCATTTCACCTGTGGTGGTTGACCGTGATAACCGATTAAATCACGTGAATAAGGAGACTTTTGAATCTGTGCAATAAGCTCGGCTCCAGATAGATAAGATTCGTTCACAATTGTTCTCCTTTTGTTCAATTTTTCATAAAAATTTAAAAAATCAGCTTGCATATTTTTATAGATGGACTGATATTGAAGGTATGAAGATCTTCAAAATAAATTAAAACCAGTACGTTTAAGTTAGGAGATAACAAACCATTACACCATCAAAATGTACAATTGAAGTCGGTTCATGCATGCTTAAAACATGCCAACATAAAAAAGTTTTGCATAGAAAAGATCCACAGTAAGAAAGAGAGGATGGTATTTATGAATATAGAAATCCGCACAGATAAAAACATCCAAAATAGCGAACGTTTAATTACTTATGTACGTGCAGAACTTGCCCAAGAATTCCAGCGTCATAGCGAGCGTATTACGCATTTTTCGGTTCATTTTAGCGATGAAAATGGGGACAAAGGTGGCGACAAAGACATTCAATGTATGATCGAAGCACGTCCTGCTGGTTTGAAACCAGTTGCAGTACACCATAAGGCAGGCAATATCGATGCTTCAATTCATGGCGCGATTGAAAAACTAAAACGTAGCCTTGAACATACTTTTGAGAAAAAGGAGCACCCGAGAGGTGGACATCCTGAATTCATTGATGATGAAGTATAAAAGATTGTAAAAAAGCCCTGCGGGGCTTTTTTTATGCAGAATTAAAAAAATTAATAAAAACTCTTCACAACTTTAGATTTGCAATGCAATGCGATTGACCCCTAAAATCTGCATAAGAGATTAGGCATAATAGCGCTAATATATTTTTGAGAGATGGTCATGTTAACCACCCAGCAGCAGGCTTTAATTAAAGCCATAGAAGAATTAGAACTTACGCAAGTACAAAAATTACTTGCTGAGGGGCTTGATCCAAATTTTATTGATCCGGAACAAGGACCGCCAGTATCAATTATTTGTGATGGAATTTTTAAATGGTGGGAAAATGTTTCGGAAGCTTATGAAGCTGGTACACCATTATCAAAAGAAGAAAAGCAACAAGCCTTACAAGTATATCTCGATATTCTTGAAGCCTTAATTAAGGCAAAGGCAAATGTTCATCTTTGGGATGCAGAAGAATTTTATGGTCCACTATGGGATGCAGCAAGTTCAGCATGCGCGCCGGCGGTTCAACGTTTACTCGATGAAAAAGTTGATCCAAACACACGTGATGAAGAAGGACTCACCATTTTATCTTCAATCAGTCAGTTGTTCTTTGATTGTGATTTTGATGAAATAGATTGGTCAGAAGCGCTTCAAGAAGAGCGTGAAACACTAGAGTTATTGCGCCATCATGGAGCAAAAATGTCAAAAGAACTAACTACTTGATTGGAATATAGAATGAGAACATTTCAAATTTTAACTTTTGCTCTGACCACTGTTGCTGCAGGAAGTAGTTTTGCCGCAGAGTTCTCGTTTGACCGTCCAGGTTCAGGCTTCGGAACAGGGATTACGCCAGTGGGGCAGTTAGCTTGGGAACAAGGTTTACCAAGTGCAACTTATACAGAGTCAACTGTTGATGGCGTGAAACAAAAAACCGTAACTGTAAATGGAGATATGTTGTTCCGTACAGGTTTGGCTAAAGACTTAGAATTACAATTAGGTTGGCAAGGTCCGGGTTGGACTCAAACCAAACGTGCAGGTAAAACGACAGATACCTCTGGTTTAGGTGATGTAAGCATCGGCTTAAAAAGAGCTATTGATTTAAATGATGAAAATTTAACAATGGCTGTGTTGGCTCAAGCGCTCATTGCAACAGGTAATGATGAGTTTAGTGCGCATGACGACATTTATAGCTTAAGTTCAGCAGTGGCTTATCAATATAATGATTTGATTAATACTGCTATTACGATGCGTTACGAAGTGCAAAACAGCAACTGGGCTGTGACTGCGATTCCAACAATTAACTATAAAATTGCCGGTAAACTTTCAGGATATTCGGAATTTGTTTACCGTAAAGCTGAAAGCCAAGACTACCAATATAGCTTAGGCACAGGTTTAATTTACGCACTCAATAAACGTACTCAACTTGATGCAAGTGTAGGTGTCGATTTGGATGGTCAAGATAAGGGCTACCGTGGTGGCTTAGGTATGGCATTCTTATTCTGATAAAACCAACTTGAATTGATGTTAATGAAAAAGCTTATTTCTCAGGGAATTATTTATTTTCTAGCAGTCGCTACTTTTGTATTGAGCCAGTTTGTTTTTGCAGAAGATAAGCTACTGTCACCAGAACAGGCTTTTTCATTTTCGGTTGAGTCTCCACAATCGCATATTGCGAAATTATCGTGGCAGATTCAGCCGAATTATTATTTGTATCAGCATAAATTTACTGTCCAGCAGGGTACTCAACCTTTAGCTTTAAATTTGCCTAAAGCCGTTTCTCAATATGATGAAAACTATGGGCAAAGTCAGGTTTATTATCATCAAATCAATTTCCAAATTAAGACCAAACCTTCAGAACATTACAAGGTAACATGGCAAGGTTGTGCCAAAGACAGGATTTGTTATCCACCTCAAACCATCGAATTTCAAACCGATGCAGACGGATTGGTCGGTGTGCAAAATCAGGCGGGTACAGCACCAAAACGCTTGTTAGATTTGGCAAATACATCATCAGCATCTCAAGATTCTTTAGATAATCAGACAAGCTCAGAAGCTAATACTGAGGCGACTGCTCCCCAAATTGCACAAGATCAGATTTGGTCGGCTAAATTAATTGAGCATTCACTTTGGTATGGTGTTTTATTATTTTTAGGTTTGGGCATGCTGCTCGCATTTACACCATGTTCCTTACCCATGCTGCCGATTTTAACTTCACTGATTATTCGTGAGCATAAAGGTTTAAAAGCTTGGACAATTGCGCTTACTTTTGTATGTAGCATGGCATTGGTTTATGCAGGTCTAGGCTTAATTGCTTCTTCAGCAGGGCTAAATTTCCAGCGCTGGCTACAACAACCTGCCACACTGATCGCGTTTAGTTTGCTATTCGTAGTTTTTGCACTAAACCTGTTTGGGCTGTTTGAGATTCGTTTACCGCAAACATGGTTGAATCGACTTGATCGTATTCAGTCTATGCAACAAGGCGGCACTTTGGTTGGTGCAGGTGTCATGGGTGTGGTTTCTGCGCTCTTGGTTGGCCCATGCATGACGGCACCTCTGGCTGGAACCTTATTATTTATTTCCCAAACCCAAAACCAATGGCAAGGTGCTTTGCTTTTATTCTGTCTAGGTTTTGGGATGGGGATTCCTTTATTGCTCGCGAGCATATTAGGGGCTAAATTCTTGCCTAAAGCGGGCGACTGGATGCATCAGATTAAAGTGATTTTTGCTTTTCTGATGTTGGGCCTAAGCCTTTATTTTATTCGCCCTTTATTGCCAGATTGGGGCATGCAAGTTCTTAGCCTAGTATTAGGGCTCGCTTTTATAGCTTATGCTGTTTATCAGTTCTTTTGGAAAAAAGGGCAGCTACAGTGGCTCTATGCACTTTTACTTTTACTGGTTACTCCATTTGTTGCTTACAACCAGTATCAACATTTTCAAAATCGCAGTTTGCAAAGTTCTGAACATATGGCTACGTGGCATGTCGCGACTACAGCAGCCGACTTTCAGAAAATTTTAGCAGCAGCACCTGCTGATCAAGCGATTGTGATAGATGTCTACGCAGATTGGTGCGTGGCTTGCCAGCCTATTGAACACCGTATTTTAAAAGCAGCCGAAGTTCAGTCAGCTCTTGCGCCTTACTATCTCATTAAGCTTGATTTGAGTCACTATGATCAGTCACACGAAGCTCTGCTCAAGCAGTGGAATATTCTTGGACCGCCGACGTATCTCTTTTTAAACGGGCAGCGACAAGAAATTCGCTCTTTACGTTTAACAGGTGCATTTAGTCAGCAAGAGCTTTTGCAGCAGCTTGCAAGCTTATCGAAAGCTAAATAGTCAAATTGATTCTATGTGGGTCATTTGTTGAAAAGTACACACCTGATTGCGCCCTGAAGCTTTGACTGCATAGAGCGCCTGATCTGCCTGACGAATCACAAGGTAGGGATCATTTGCAAAAGCGGAGCTGCTAATACCAAAACTTGCACTGACATGAATCTGGTTATTTTGATTAGTGAAGATAGAAAGTTCTTGTAGAGATTGTCTGCAACGTTCAGCAATTTTTTCCGCTTGAATAATATCGGTATGAGGAAGTAATAAAATAAATTCCTCTCCACCAAATCGACCAATAACATCTTCATTACGCAAGTTTTTTGACAAGCATTGGGCGATTTCAATCAGAACCTCATCGCCCTGATGATGACCATATACATCATTAATTTTTTTAAAATGGTCTATGTCGAGAAGTACTAGCGCGTAATCAAACTGTTGCTCATGAAGTGCATCAAGATGACTATTTAAACTTCGTCTATTTAATACATTGGTTAGTGGGTCAAGTTGGCTTAAGTCCTGAATATAAGTTTCTCGTTGGCGCCATTGGGTCAGTAATATTTCAAATAGAACAAAACAAACGACTAAAATCGGCATAATAAAAAACAGCATACTTCCTAACCAAAATGGATTGGTTTGAGCATGTCGAAATGCCGTAAAGTTAAAAAGTGGAGCGTAGGGAATAACCCCATTCATACTTAAATAAGTACATACTGCTAAAATAATCGTTGCTGGTATAAAAGCGCTATAAACAATTTTTCTTTCAAATAAAACCAGACCTACCCCAATAGTCCCGACATAACCAACCATTGTGGCGGGACTAATGCTACCAATTAAATAACCATCATGGCACAGCATGAGCATAAAGACTTGTACGCTAATGAGCGGGACAATTCTTTGAGCCCAATCTTGGTCTTTGTAGCGGTAACACGGAATAATGAGTAAAGCTAACAAAAGTAAGGTAATTAAATTGAGCCAGAGTTGTGATTTGACTAAAGGTAAATTTGCCCATTGCCAGACACTAGGCATCATTAAAATATAGCCTTTCCATAAAAGCCAACTAAAATTCATTGCACAGGCGAGTACGAGCATCAAGGCGCTTTTTTGTAAAGGCGTCCAGTTAATAATGTGATTGTTATGGATGAATTCGAGAATCACATGTTTTATTTTATTTATAGGCCCAGTGATTAATCGGATTTTCATAATAATAAAAGAACTCCAAAATAGAGATGTCTCTTAGTCAGGACCATCCTAAAGTGGGAGAGTTTGAGTGATTCATAACCTAAACATATCATGATTCACTCATTAAACCTTAAGATTAAGGTTTTTATAAATCAGGTAAAGTGACAAGTCGTTAAGATTCATCCCTTCATTTATTTAAATTAAGTTTGATCAAGTTCATGGGCAAACTCGGCAATATCAGCCATCGCTTGTTTTGCTTCATCGAACCAAGCATTAAACATTTGAAAGTTATGCCACATACCTGTGTAAAGTTTAAAATGGACTTTGACACCTGCTTCTTCAGCTTTTTCTCTAAAACGTTTTGCGTCGTCTAATAAAATTTCTTTAGAACCTACCTGTACTAAAGTTGGCGGCAAACCTTCTAAGTTATCGAAAAGAGGTGAAACCCGTGGATCATCTGCTGCAATATGATTGCCAATATAATGTTGAATGCCTATTTGGAGGGCTTCAAAAGAAAGCAGGGCATCATGTTTTTGGTTAAATCTTAAAGATTCACTGGTCAGCGTTAAATCTAAAAAAGGCGACAATAAAATTAAGCCGCTTGGCATAAGTTCAGGTTGCTCTTTTAAGCGTAGGCATAGTGCCAAAGCTAAATTGGCCCCACATGAGTCGCCCGATAAAATAATATCTTTGGGTTGAATGCCCTGAACCAATAAAGATTGATAAATGTCATACAGTGCTTCGGTCGCCTCAGGATATGGATGTTCCGGTGCAAGCGGATAGTCCACATGAATAATTTGCATTTGAGTGCGAGCTGCCAAATCTGTCATGAAAGCATGATGGGTTTTTAAACTTCCCAGAAAAAAAGCTCCGCCGTGAATATGAAATATAAGCTGGGTCGCTGAATCCTGAGCTTTAATTTCTTCACCTTTAATACCTGCAAGGCGGATTGGCCGAACGGTTACATCTTTTTGTTTTGGAAAAGCCCTGCAAAGTTGGTCAAGCATAGGACGTAGAACAGTTGGAGGTAAATTCAACTGACTTGGGGTACGAATGGCTGTTTTAAGGAATTTTTCTGTTAAGTAATATTTTAAAACGTTTGGTATATTCATATAGTATCCGCTTATGTTAATAACTTGTTTCCCTATAAATTTTATTTTTCAAGGTTACAAGGTTACACGAAACAGTCACATTCAAAAATTGCAATATCGTTGCGAGTTTTGAATACTGAAGTCTTGAAAGACCCAAGGATATTACAAAAATGAAAAAGATTGCTTTAGCTTTAGGACTTGTTGGTATGGCTGCATTTGCCAATGCGGCTGACCCACTAAACGGAACGGTATGGAAAACGATTGATGACCAAACCAATAAGCCCAAAGCCGTAGTAAAGTTTACGGAACAGAAGGATGGAACCTTAACTGCAACCATTCAAAACATTTTGACACCAGGTGAAGAAAATTCGTGTACAAAATGTGAAGGGCCGTATAAAAATAAACCGCTTAAAGGTGTGACCATTGTACATAATTTAAAAAATGTAGGTGGTACCAGTTATGAAAACGGTACAATTTTAGACCCGAAATCTGGCAAAACTTACAAATTAAAAGGTGAGTTAGCTGACGGTGGTAAAAAGCTTAAATTACGTGGTTATATTGGTGTTTCTGCTCTGGGCCGTAACCAAACGTGGATTCGTGCTAATTAAGACTATAAATAAAAAAACGAGCCATTTGGCTCGTTTTTTTATGCACTTAAATTTTGATAGGCTGTTTCATCAAAGCCGACTAAAAAACCTTTAGACGTTTGTAGAACTGGGCGTTTAATTAAACTTGGCTGTGCAATCAGTGCTTCAATAAGATGATCTTCGCTGCTTAAGGCACGAGTTTGCTCTTCTTCAGACAATTTTCTCCACGTGGTGCCTTTCTTGTTGAGAACCGTATCTTGCCCAATTTCTTGTAACCAAGTTTTTAGGGTATCTGCATCGATCCCTTGTTTTTTATAATCGTGAAATTCGTAGCTTAGACCTTTTGCTTGTAAGGCATCGAAAGCTTTTTTCATTGAGTTGCAGTTTTTAATACCATAAATTTTTAACATTTTATCGGACCATGTCAAAAAGAAAGAACACACAGCCTAACCCAAAACGCATTTGAGCACTACTTTATACAGATACTTTTAAAACAAATGAAAAATAATGATTAAAATAATAAGAAATGTCATGTTACTGTCATAAGACAAGGTAATAATGAGCTCAATAAGAAGAAATGAAAAAACTAAAAGAACTTAGCGCAAAAAATAAGAGATAGAAAAGAGAAAACCCGCATTTAATCATCCTGATCATGCGGGTCTCATTTCAACGTCCATTGTCACATCCTTGCAAATAAACTTAATCTAAGTTTATTTTATCTTCCTACGGCGTCCTATCCTTTTGCGTCATCCTGACTGCTTCCCTGTGCCGTGGGGCTATAATGCCGTTAAACGTGTGTAAGAAAAATACTCAAAAACGACATGTGCTGTAAGCGAAAGCGACAATGTAAGTGAACATGTGTTCACTTACTCTTGAATTTTATAATCAATAATTACTGGGGCATGGTCGCTAAACCATTGATCTTTATAAACCCATGCATTTACTGTACGTGATTTCCAGTCTGGTGAGCAAGCTTGATAGTCAATACGCCAACCTACATTTTTCGCACGGGCTTGACCGCGATTTGACCACCATGAGTACAATTCTGCTTCTGTTCTGACTAAGCGGAAGCTATCTACATAACCAAGTTCATCATAAATATGATCAAGCCATGCACGTTCATGCGGCAAGCAGCCAGACGATTTTTGGTTACCTGACCAGTTTTTAATATCAATTCGTTTATGAACAATGTTGTAATCGCCACAAATAATGATTGACTTATTTTCATCACGCCACTGTTTTAAGATTTTTGCATATTCGCCTAAAAATAAATCTTTACGTGCTTGCGCTTCTTCACCACTTGAGCCCGAAGGTAAGTATAATGATGCAATATGTACGGGATGTGACAAACCTAAATCAAATTCGGCAGAAATGAAGCGGCCTTGACTATCGGCCAATTCAAACCCTAAACCATCTTTAATAGAAACGAAGGGTAAGCGGCTATAAATTGCAGTACCTGCATAGCCTGCACGCTCTGCTGGAAACAGATGGGTATGCCATCCTTCGGGTCTAAACTTTTCAGTCCATTGTTCATGGGTAATGCGGCTTTCCTGCATGCATACGACATCGGCATCGGATTGTTCTAACCATTCAAGTAAGCCTTTCGTTACTGAAGAACGTAAGCCATTTACGTTAATGGAAACGACTCGAAGAATTTTTACATCACTTGGATACTGATCCTTTGGTATCATGCGAAAATTTAACCTCAATTGTGAATTTGGAGCACCTCATGACAACGCCTGTGTCATTTAACCCGCAAGCATTTATCGAACTCGCATTATCACGCGGTGTGCTTAAATTTGGTGAGTTTACTTTAAAATCTGGACGCGTGAGTCCTTATTTTTTTAATGCAGGCCTACTCAACGATGGTGAAGCTTTATCTCTTTTAGCGCAAGGCTATGCCGATAAATTAACACAATGCGAAAATGTTGACGTGATTTTTGGACCAGCTTACAAAGGTATTCCTTTTGTAGCAGCGACTGCTGTTGCTCTGTCGCAAGTGCATAACAAAAGTGTGCCATGGGGCTTTAACCGTAAAGAAGCGAAAGATCATGGCGAAGGTGGTGTTTTAGTGGGTGCTGCGGTTGAAGGTAAGAAAGTCTGGATTATTGATGACGTAATTACCGCGGGTACTGCTATTCGTGAAGTGGTAACGATTTTGAAAAATGCTGGTGCAACTATTGCGGGTGTTTTAGTGGCATTAGATCGTCAAGAACGTGGTCAAGGTGAACTTTCTGCAATTCAAGAAGTTCAAAAAGAATTAGAAATTCCTGTGCATGCACTGATTACTATGAAAGATTTAATGGATTATTTAGAAGCAAAAGGCGAAAAAGAAGCGCTAGCCAATATGCAAGCTTATCGCGAGAAATACGGTATCTAAAAAGAAAAAGGCATACCTCTAAATAGGGGGATGCCTTTTTTTTACTTACTTAAAACTGATAATTCAAACGCAATAACACATTACGTGGTGTGCCTGGCATGCTATCTGAACGCCAGTACTCTTTATTGGTTAGGTTATTTACCGCAAGTGTGACATTCCAAGGGTCCGCACTATAACCAATTGCTGCATCGACACGGTTAAAGCCTTCCATTTTTACTTGATTATTAATATTTGGATAATAAGATCCTACATAGGTCACCCCTACTTCGGTATACCACTGTTCGGTTGGTAAATAGCGAACAAATAAATTACCTGTGTTCTTAGATGTGTTAGCTAAATAATTGCCTTCTCGTTCAGGATTTTGCTTATCTTCTTTTACTTTTGCATCGGTATAACCATAACCACCGCGGACAAAGACATTATCAAGTACACGACCAATAAAGCTAAATTCGAGACCACGAGATTGATGCTGACCAGCAGTTGCCCATACATCTGGCTCACTGTCTGGGTTTGGTTTATAGCGAATATTATTTTTACGAATATCAAAAACAGAAAGTTGGGTATTTAAGCGATTATCTAGCCATTCGCTTTTTACACCGACTTCGTATTGCTCGTTATATTGAGGCTCTTTATCCATTTTTGCGACATCGGTGCTTCCAGTAACTTGGTTAACACCCATTTGTCCACCGAACGGTGCAAAGCTTTTAGAATAAGATGTATAAAAACTATGTTCTGGAACGGGTTGCCATATCAAACCCACATTTGGACTAAAACTGCTGTCTTTTACATTACGATGGTCGTTATTGAGTTTATTGGTGGTTGAAAAATCAAAATAATCGTAGCGTAGCCCCACCATGAGTTTAAGTTGGTCATTTAAACCAATTAAATCCTGAGCAAATATCCCATAAGTTGTGCCTTCATTATAGTTATGTTGGCTAATCAAAAGGGGACCATTGCCGCGGCTGTATTCTCGTTCACCAGTCAGGGGATTAACATAACCATAAATGGCTGAACCATTTTGGGTTTTATTGGCTAGACGAGGTTCTCGTTGTTCATAGGTCCAGTCTGTGCCGACCATAATTTGGTGTTCAAACTGACCTGTTTTGAACTTACCCTTAATATCAAATGTATTGGTCGTGGTCTTATTGCTGGTTTGTTGCCAGTAGTAAATTTGATTGATGTATCCTTTTTTAGTTGTACAGGTTTTGCCTTTTAAGTCTTTGCCATCTAGTCCACAATAAGTTCCAAAATAAAAATGATCAAAGTTCTGTTCTGCTTGGCGGTAACTTGCTGCCCAGTGGAAGTTCCAATCGGGAGCATATTGATAATTTACGTCGGTACGAACGACTTGCAAAATATCATCCACATAATCGCGATCTTGGGCAAATCCTGTTTTGATAGATGTACCTATAGGCAGATTGTCACGCGTTGGCCCACGATCAGGAACTCGGCCTAATTTGTCATAGGTATATTGTGTGGTCCAAGTCAGCGTTTCATCATCATTTTTATAAGTGAAGCTTGGAGAGAGCATCTCTATTTTATTTTTAATACCAGAACGGAAGCTGCCCGTTTCGCCATATTCTCCAGTCAAACGTACTGCTAGATTATTATTGAGGACTTGATTGATGTCGGCCGTTGTTCCGTAGTTATCGTAAGAACCTGCATAAGCACCCACTGAGCTTTTAGAGTCAAAATTGGCGAACTTACTCACCATATTTACAACTCCACCACCGGCACTACGCCCATATAAAACAGAAGCAGGGCCTTTTAAAATTTCAATACGTTCAATATTGGCTGTACTACGTCGTACTTGCCCACTTTCACGTATTCCATCACGGTAAATATCACCTGTATCAGCACCAAAACCCCGAATAGTAATCCCATCACCGCGCATATCGTAGTTGGTGGAAACTCCGGGTGTGCCTTGCAACATCACGCTTAAATCGTTTGAGCCATAAATTTTATATTTCTGAACATCAATGGTATCAACAGTTTGAGGAATATCTTTTTTGTCCAAGCCATTACGGGTGACATTGGCTTTGTCATAGTCGATATAACTTTTAATGGGGTCGAGCTCACTCATGGCCTCAATTTTTATGGTTGGCATGACAGCAGCAACTTTTGATGATGAGTCAGCCAAGTCTTCTGCGTAGGCAACTTGAGTATTCAAGATCATTAAACTGAGTAGGCTCAGTGGGAAAGAGCTTTTAATTTGGGGAGATGATATAGAAATTCTTAACATAAAAATAAAATCAGTTAACAAAAATAAAAGTATAAATGATAATTATAATCATTTAATTGTTTAGAATAAAAGAACTATTGCCTATAAAATTGTCGTGATCGATTTTTAATTATTGATTTTAAAATATAATTTATGTGCTAAAGAGTGGTTCTTAAGGTAAATAATTAGTTTTATTTATGAATAAGGTTCTGAAGGGGGGTACTTCGTTGTTAAAAGTACCCTTGGAGTTAAGCATTGTTTTTGAGCACATCTAAAATGTCCATTTCTGGATCATAGTTTTCATCAATTGTTTTGCAAATGGCTTGACCCACAATCACTTGAGTGCCATTAAAAGTCATGGTTGGTGCTTCATATAACTCCCAACCATGATTTAGTGCTTTAGTGACTCGCGCACAAAAGGCTGAGTCATCTGGGCCTGTTAAATAGCGATAAAGTTTCATCTTTAGCCTTTAAAAATAATATTTTATGGTCATAGTTTAACTGAATTTACCTGAGTTCAAGATAAAGAAATAACAGATAAGGTTTTACTGAAATTAAGAAAAACCAGTGAAAAATCTCAGTTATACTCATGCTAATTTAAATTTTAAGAAGAGCTTGAGCATGCGTGTACTTGTCGTCATGGATCCGATTGAAACCGTAAATCTGAAAAAGGATTCAACCATGGCAATGTTGTGGGCGGCGAGCCGTCGTGGACATGAATTGGGTTATGCATTACAGCAAGATTTATATATCGATCAAGGTAAGGCTTACGGTCTAATCTCTCCCTTAGAAGTATTTGAAGATTACAGTCATTACTATGAGCTAGGCGAAAAGAGAAAAGAGTCTATTGCTGCTTATGACGTTGTACTCATGCGTAAAGACCCACCGTTTGATATGAATTTTGTCTATACAACTTACGTGCTTGAGCAAGCTGAACGCGAAGGTTCATGGATTATCAACAAACCTCAGTCACTGCGTGATTGCAATGAAAAACTCTTTGCAACGCAATTTCCAGAGCTACAAGTGCCTACACTTGTGACATCACAACAGGGTTTGATTCGCGAATTTATTAAAGAGCATGGCGATGTAATTGTTAAGCCACTTGATGGTATGGGTGGAATGGGTATTTTTCGTTTGTACCAAGACGGTGTAAATATTGGTTCTACCTTAGAAATGCTGACAGAATTAGGTACTCGCCCAATTATGGCACAGCGTTATATTCCTGAAATTGTAGAAGGGGATAAGCGTATTTTAATGGTGAATGGTGAACCTATTCCTTACTGTCTAGCACGTATTCCGCAAAATGGTGAAGTCCGCGGTAACTTGGCGGCTGGTGGTTTAGGCCAAGCTCGTCCACTGACTGAAAACGATAAGATGATTGCGGCTAAAATTGGGCCTTTCTTACGTGAAAAAGGTTTAATTCTTGTTGGACTAGATGTGATTGGCAATTATGTCACTGAAATTAATGTGACCAGCCCCACCTGTATTCGTGAAATTGATGCTCAGTTTGGTACATCGATTGCCGATGATTTATTTGATGTATTAGAAGCGGGTCGTCCTGCATAAATATCTACTTTAGGTGATTTCCTCTGTTAATAATGGGAAATCACCTAAAAATATATGAATTAATAAAATCACAATATGAAATACGCTTGGCTTTGTAGGCATATTTTCAAAAAAGCACATCTTTCTGTTATAAACGAGTGAAATTCGCTTTTCGTTAATGAAGCTTTAGGATTAAAATAAACGGCTACAAAAATAGATGACAATTTCCATTGTTTTTTGAGTTGAAGAATTAGACCGTGACCGATTCACAGCAAAGCAAACCTAAACATGTCATGATGATGGCTGCCGGTACTGGTGGACATGTTTTTCCAGCCCTCGCCGTAGCCAAACAACTTCAACAACAAGGTTGTCAGGTTTCATGGTTAGCCACGCCAATAGGTATGGAAAATCGTTTATTAAAAGATCAAAATATTCCAATATATCAAATTGATATTCAAGGTGTACGTGGAAACGGAGTCATTCGTAAGCTTGCTGCGCCTTTTAAAATCTTAAAAGCAACTTTTAGCGCTATGCGCTATATGAAACAGCTTAAGGTTGATGCGGTTGCTGGCTTTGGTGGTTATGTCGCAGGGCCGGGTGGCCTAGCGGCGCGTTTATTAGGTATTCCTGTACTTATTCACGAGCAAAATGCAGTTGCAGGTTTTACCAATGCACAGTTATCCCGTGTGGCGAAAGTAGTATGCGAAGCATTTCCCAATACTTTTCCTGTCAGTGAAAAAGTGGTGACCACTGGAAATCCGGTACGCCGTGAAATTACAGATATTTTAAGCCCAAAGTGGCGCTATGATGAGCGTGCGCAAGCGGGCCAGCCATTAAATTTTCTTATTGTTGGCGGCTCTTTAGGTGCCAAAGCACTCAATGAGCGTTTACCTCCAGCATTAAAACAACTTCAAGTTCCCCTCAATATTTTTCATCAGTGTGGTCAGCAACAAGTTGAGGCAACTCAAGCGTTGTACGCAGATGCGCCAGCAAACTTAACGGTGCAGGTTCTACCTTTTATTGAAGATATGGCAAAGGCATATAGTGAAGCAGACCTCATTATTTGCCGTGCTGGTGCTTTAACTGTGACTGAAGTTGCAACCGCAGGTGTGGCGGCAGTATTCGTACCGCTTCCTATTGCGGTAGATGACCACCAAACTGCAAATGCCAAATTTCTGGCCGATGTCGGTGCTGCAAAAATTTGCCAGCAATCGACTATGACGCCAGATGTTTTAAATCAATTGTTTACTACGCTGACCAACCGCCAGTTACTTACAGAAATGGCAGTGAAAGCGCGTCAACATGCCCAACCAGATGCAACTCAGCATGTGGTTGATCTTATTCAAAAAATGTAATCGGATTTACTATGTCTCCAACAACAGCTGCAAACCAAGCAAAAAAATTGATTAAAGTGCCTGAAATGCGCCGTATCAAACACATTCATTTTGTGGGTATTGGTGGTGCAGGTATGTGTGGTATTGCTGAGGTGTTAGCTAACCAAGGATATAAAATTTCCGGTTCAGATATTAAAGCTTCTAAAACTACACAACAATTAGAAGAAAATGGCATTAAGGTCTATATCGGACACGAAGCAGAAAATATTAAAAACGCCAATGTTCTTGTGGTTTCAACTGCTATTGATCGAGAAAATCCGGAAATTAAAGCGGCGATTGAACAACGTACTCCGATTGTACGTCGTGCAGAAATGCTTGGTGAACTCATGCGTTACCGTCATGGTATTGCGGTAGCAGGTACTCATGGTAAAACGACAACAACCAGCTTGTTAACCACGATGTTAGCTGAAGAAAACCTTGATCCAACTTATGTGATCGGCGGTTTGCTTAACAGTACTGGTGTAAATGCAGCACTTGGCGAGAGCCGTTTTATTGTTGCTGAAGCTGATGAATCAGATGCTTCATTCCTTTATTTACAGCCAATGGCAGCGATTGTAACCAATATCGATGCTGACCATATGGACACCTATGAAGGTAGCTTTGATAAATTAAAAGATACCTTCGTACAGTTCTTACATAACTTACCGTTTTATGGTTTAGCGGTAGTTTGTGGTGATGACGCCAATATTCGTGAAATTTTACCGCGTGTGGGTCGTCCGGTTATTACTTATGGTTTTAACGAAGATAATGACATTCGTGCGATTGATGTGGAACAAGACGGTATGCGTTCGCACTTTACAGTGTTACGTAAAGGACGTGAGCCATTACGCCTAACGATCAATCAACCAGGTCTGCATAATATTTTAAATGCATTGGCTGCGATTGGTGTTGCAACCGATGAAGGCGTTTCAGATGATGCAATTAGCCGAGCATTAAAAGGCTTTAGCGGTGTTGGACGTCGCTTCCAGGTACAAGGTGAATTTGAGCTTGGTGAAGGTAATGTGAAATTAGTCGATGACTATGGACATCATCCGAAAGAAGTGGAAGCAACCATTAAAGCAGCTCGTCAAAGCCATCCAGATCGCCGTTTAGTGATGCTTTTCCAACCTCACCGTTATTCACGTACGCGTGATTGTTTCGATGACTTTATTGAAGTACTGTCACAAGTAGATCAATTATTATTATTGGAAGTTTATCCGGCTGGCGAAAAGCCAATTGTTGGTGCAGACAGTCGTACTTTGGCACGTAGTATTCGCTTGCGTGGTCAGGTTGAACCGATTTTGGTTGATCCTGTTGAAGGTAATTTGCAAAACATCATGCAAAATGTGTTACAACCAAATGACTTGTTATTAACACAAGGTGCAGGTAACGTGGGAGCAATTTCAGTAGAACTTGCACAGCACCATTTGTATGTGAAATAAACAAAAAAGTATTGAATTATCGGGTTAAGGATTTAAACGTGTCAAATGCTACAAAATTCGGCAAAGTTGCTGTGTTACTTGGTGGAAAATCGGCTGAGCGTGCTGTGTCTTTAGATAGTGGTCAAGCAGTTTTGGACGCTTTGTTAAATTCAGGTGTTCAGGCTGAGGCATTTGATCCGCAAGACCGTAGTGTCACTGAACTTGTAAACTATGATCGTGCATTTATTGTCTTGCATGGTCGTGGTGGTGAAGATGGTCAGATCCAAGGTGTGCTTGAGTGGTTAAATATTCCTTATACAGGAACAGGTGTACAAGGTTCTGCGATTGGCATGGATAAAGTCAAAACCAAGCAAATCTGGCAAGGTAGCGATTTACCAACTGCACCATATCGTATTATTACTAAAGAAACTGATCTGGATTCGGTGATTGCCGAATTAGGTTTGCCAATGATTATCAAGCCTGTGCATGAAGGTTCAAGCGTAGGCATGAGTAAAGTTGAGAAAGCTGAAGATTTTGCGCCAGCAATTGAAAAAGCAACTCAGCACGATGCTGTAGTTATGGCAGAGAAGTGGATTACAGGTCGTGAATTTACGATTTCATTCTTAAATGGCCAGCCTTTACCTGTTATTCGTTTGCAGCCACCAGCAGATGTTGCTTTTTATGACTATGAAGCAAAATATGAGCGTAATGATGTCGAGTACGGTATTCCTTGTGGTCTGAGTGACGCAGAAGAGAAAAAATTACAAGCCTTAAGTTTACGTGCTTTTCAAGCCGTGGGTGCAGAAGGTTGGGGCCGTATTGATGCAATGCAGGATGAGCAAGGTAATTTCTGGCTTTTAGAAGTAAATACCGTGCCAGGTATGACTAGTCATTCGCTTGTGCCTAAGGCTGCCAAAGCTGTAGGTTATAGCTTTGACCAACTATGTGTCGCAATTCTTGAGCAAACATTGGAAGGTACGGCTTAAATATGGCACAACTTCCGGCTTCCATGCGCCGTAAACGTGCGGCCATTACCTCCATTCATGAAAAAACGCCTACGCGTAAGCAGAAGCTTGCCAATGCCGGCGGATGGGTGTTGCTGGTTATTGCCTTTTTGGTCTTGGCGGTCGGAATTTACGGGCTATATAAAGTTATTACTGATGCAACTGTCGCAAAACTTGAAGTTGTAGGTTCAACAACTCCAGTTGAAACCCAGCAAGTGATGCGATATGTGCAACCCATTGTAAAAGATAATTACTTTACATCTGACTTAGAGCAGATCCGAGATAAAGCATTAGAAATTTCGTGGGTAGACCGAGTTGTTGTATCTCGTGCTTGGCCAAATGGTATTCGCGTTCGTGTTATGCCTCGACATGCTATCGCCCGTTGGGGAACAGGTCGCTTATTAAGCGATGGTGGCGATGTATTTAGTGAGGCAGAACCGAGACTTCATCCTGAGCTTCCGCTGTTACATGGCCCGGTAAGCCAGTCTAAAATGATGATGCGACGCTATAATGAAATTAATCAGTTATTCCATCCTGTTAATTTGCGTTTAAAAGAGTTATATCTAACAGAGCGAATGACTTGGTTTATGCAGTTTGACTCTGGTTTACGAATTATTGTTGACCAAGACCAAACGATGAATAAATTGCAACGTTTAAGTCACTTGGCACAATCTGACCTAAAACCTGTGTGGACGAAAATCTCAGCCATTGATTTGCGATATCGTAATGGATTATCTATTCAATGGAAGAATGCAACTCCACCTAAAATTGTGAATGGTCAGTTTGTTGTAACGAGTGATGACACAAGCATTGCAGGTGGTACAAAAGCAAAGCCATAATACGTGGCTTTAAAATAGGCAATTTGCCTGGTATTAGACAACAAAGAAATGGTATGAGTGATGAGTGAAGCTGTTCCCTCAGTTGTTGCGATTGACATTGGGACGCATAAAGTTTCAGTTTTGATTGGAAAAATTCATGCGCCGGATAACATTCAGGTTATCGGTATGGCGACTGCTCGCAATCGAGGCATGAACAAAGGAAAAATTGTAAGTCTCGATAAAGTCATTGCTGCGATTAAAAACGCCGTTGCTGAAGCGGAGAATATGGCCGAGTGTCGCATTCATAGTGCATGGGTGTCTATTCCGAGTACCGAGTTGCAAAGTTTCTATGCCTCTGGTCGTACACCGGTTGCTAATCCAGCGCATGTGATTACAACGAATGAAGTTGTGCGTGCATTAGAATTAGCAAAAGCAAGCCATGTGACTTCTGACTATTATTTAGCGAGTGCAGTACCACTAGGTTTTGAGTTAGGTGACTCTGCTGAATGGGTTCAAAACCCAATCAATATGACTGCTCATAGCATGACTGGTCATTATCAGTTGATGATGATGCCGATTGCTACCATGCAAAACCTTGATCGTGCAATGAAAGGTGCGAACATTGGGGTTGAGAAAATGGTGGTTTCTTGCTTGGCAACTGCTGAAGCAAGTTTGCTTAAAGATGAAAAAGAATATGGTGTTTGTCTGGTTGATATTGGCGCAGGCATTACCAATCTGGCAGTTTATTTAGATGGTCGTTTAGCATTAGCGCGTACGTTACAGCGAGGCGGCGAGCATGTTACTCGTGATATTGCTGCCGTGTTGCAGACAACGACTGAAGAAGCTGAACGCATTAAAATTCTGCATGGCTGTGTTGATCTGAGTGCTGTTAAACCTGATCACATGATTCAGGTAGAAGGTATCGATGGCCCTCAAACCATTAGTCGAATTGAGTTGTCAGAAATTATTATTGCCCGTTATGAAGAGATCTTTAGCCATATTCGCGAAGAACTCGAACAAAGCGGTGCAATTCATGGTTTATATCATGGTGTTGTATTAACAGGCGATGCTTGCCAAATTGAAGGTATGGTAAGTTTAGCGCGTCGTATGTTAGGCGTGTCTGCTCATTTAGGTAATCCACCGTTGCAGGTGTATGCTGATGATCAGCACCAAGCTGCATTGCGTCGATCAATGTATGCAACAGCAGCTGGTTTGCTTATGTTTAGCCAAAGCGAGTTACAAGAAGCTGTTGAGGAACCTGAAGAGGGAAGTGACCGTTCGGTATGGGAACGAATGGTGAATGGCTGGAATGCGTTTAATAGCAAACTTAAAGCCATTTTTTAGGATGTATGGATTTATTGGTAGAATTGTTAGGAAGTTGTAAGAGAAAACCACTGTACTTGACAAGGTTTGTATTGCACAGCATTCTTAAAATTAGTTATTTTTGAAAATCAAGGCAGTATACGGGCTGAAGTGACTGCCATAATGTATTAGGAACCCTAAAGGTCATGGCCTCATTTGAATTTATAGAAGATGAACTAAACGATGGCAACGGTCAAGCCCGTTTCACTGTATTTGGTGTAGGTGGCGGTGGCGGTAATGCCGTTCAGCACATGGTACAGTCTGATATTCAGGGTGTTAAATTCGTTTGTGCCAATACAGATAAACAAGCACTTGATTGCATGAATGCGCCTTTCAAAATTCAGTTAGGTGAGCAAAGTACACGTGGACTAGGTGCTGGCGCTAACCCTGAAGTGGGTCAAGTTGCAGCAGAAGAAAGCCGTGAAATTATTCGTCAGCACCTTGAAGGCACTGACATGGTATTTGTAACTGCTGGTATGGGTGGTGGTACAGGTACTGGTGCAGCTCCGGTTGTTGCTGAAGTTGCTAAAGAAATGGGGATTTTGACTGTTGGTGTAGTAACGACTCCATTTAACTTTGAAGGTCGTCGTCGTCAAAAGTCTGCTGAGCGTGGTATTGAAGCGCTTGAAGCACATGTTGATTCATTGATTATTATTCCTAACCAACGTTTGTTAAGCGTTTATGGTGATATTTCAATGAAAGATGCCTATAAAAAGGCAGATGATGTATTGTTAAACGCTGTACGCAGTATCTTTGACCTTGTGGTTAACCGTGGTCACATTAACCTTGACTTCGCCGATTTGAAAACTGCAATGAGTACTCGCGGTTACGCAATGATGGGTGCTGGTTTAGGCCGTGGTGAAGACCGTGCGCGTCAAGCTGCTGAACAGGCAATTCGTAGTCCATTACTTGATAATGTGAACATTATCAATGCGAAAGGCGTGTTAATTAACATTACTGGTGGTGATGACATCACATTACGTGAAACAGAAATCATTACTGATGTGGTTAACCAGATTGTTGATCTTGACGAAGGTGAAATCTTCTACGGTACAGTATTTGATCCAGATGCACGTGATGAATTACGCGTAACTGTGATTGCAACTGGTCTTACACGTAATGCAGCAGATGCAGAGCCAAGAAAGCGTAATACAGTAAGCCATGCATCGACTCAATCTGCACAATCTGTAGATGAAGATGATGTTCCTGCAATTAATAAACGTCAAAATGCTGAAACTGATGTGAATAATGCACCAAGTTCATCACCGCGTTCTTCGCCAATGAGCATTCAAGATTACTTGAAAAATCAGCAACGTAAGTAATTTAGCGTTCGATTTATTAAAAGGCAGTGTATAAACACTGCCTTTTTTTATTTTTGATCAATCACTAAATATGCTAACGTATAGCGGTTTTAAAAAAGAAGTTACAAAGCATGGTGAAACAACGTACTCTCAGTCGTGTGGTAAAAGCGAGTGGAATAGGTCTTCATAGCGGTCAAAAAGTGATGATCAATTTCATTCCACATACCGTGGATGGAGGTATTGTATTTCGCCGTATCGATTTGGATCCACCGGTCGATATCGCTGCTGATGCATTGCTCATTCAAGAAGCATTTATGTGCTCAAATCTTGTCACGGGTGATATTAAGGTAGGCACAATCGAACATGTGATGAGTGCAATTGCCGGTTTAGGAATTGATAATTTAATTGTGGAAGTATCTGCATCCGAAGTTCCTATTATGGATGGTAGTGCTGGTCCATTTATTTATTTGTTGATGCAAGGTGGTTTGCGTGAACAAGATGCTCCGAAAAAATTTATAAGAATATTAAAACCTGTTGCAGCTTTAATTGATGATAAAAAAGCTATTTTTAGTCCACATAATGGTTTTCAGCTCAACTTTACGATTGATTTTGATCATCCGGCATTTGCAAAAGAATATCAGTCAGCAACCATTGATTTTTCGACCGAAACGTTTGTGTATGAAGTCAGTGAGGCGCGAACTTTTGGATTTATGAAAGACTTAGACTACCTCAAAGCAAATAATTTGGCTTTAGGGGCGAGCCTAGATAATGCAATTGGTGTGGATGATACAGGAGTCGTGAACGAAGAAGGTTTACGATTTGCTGATGAATTTGTTCGACATAAAATTTTAGATGCAGTGGGTGATTTGTATCTACTTGGTCATCAAATTATTGCCAAGTTTGATGGGTACAAGTCAGGACATGCTTTGAATAATCAGCTATTACGCAATGTTCAAAGTGATCCGAGTAATTATGAAATTGTAACATTTGATGACGAGATGGACTGTCCAATTCCATACGTGAGTGTGACATAAGTCATTGTCTTTATTTGGCTACGTTATAATGTAACACTATAAAGTGTGATTTTTATCACATAATAAGAACGATTCTAATTAAGAAATGGAAAGCTCATCATTTTTTATTGCTTGCCAAACGTAGTAAAGCTTGGCTAAGCTTAGGGTCGCTCACGAAGTCGGCGGCACTACGTAACATTTCTTGTGTTTCCGGGGGGATGGATTTAGAAGGCTCAGATGGGGGCGTTATAGAAGTAGTTTTATTTCTTAAACGAACTTGAATTCTTTGTAAGTCTTTTAATCCTTCAAGTTGAGATAATTTAGATATATATTGGCTCTGTAAATAGCTGAGTTGACTAATCATTGCCTGATTTTCACCAGTAATAATTAAAGAGCCATTTTGATAACACACAACCTGCCATTGTTCCGGTTGGGGCAATAAGGGTTGGATTATTTTCGTAAGTCTTTGCCATTGCGCGACTTGCGTTGTTAGAAACGTAAGGTTTCCTGTTTTTATGTGTTTTCCGGTTTGTTGAAAAACGTTATCGGGTTTGGACATGGGTCATTCTCAGATAGATTCTTGTCTTTATCTTAAGCGTTCATTTCAATCGATATCAAGGAAGAGATCATAAGGAACTTGAGTAAGAACAGTTTCAAGAGGTTTTTATGCACACGCGTCGTATTTTATTAGCGTTTTCACTTGCCGCTTCGGCAGCATCAGTTGCTTTTGCAGATTATCAAAATATTAACCAATCTACTGACTCAGATCGATTGGAACAGTTATCAAAAACATTATCTCAAGGTTCATATACTCATCCTGATGATTTAGATCTTCCGGCGAGTGCTAAAGTTTCAGTCACTTTACGCCCAAAAACAGTTGAGCTCAACAACGACTCACTGGCAAAAAAATATGGTCATACGACTGCTAAAAGCTCTTTCAATGCCTCTTCTTCAAATCCTTATTCTTGGTTAGTGTCTCATCCTCTACCTGATAGTGTACGTGTTTCTTCTAACTTTGGTGGTCGCACTATGAGTGGTCGTGCAGAACATCATGGTGGTTTAGATATGTCAGCGCCAAGTGGCACACCTATCTATGCAACAGGTCCTGGTATTGTAACTAAATCGGGCTGGGGTACAGGTTATGGTCAATATGTTGAAATTAACCATGGTAATGGTTATTTAACGCGTTATGCACATGCTTCACGTCTAATGGTTCGTGTGGGTGATCAGGTTTCTGCTGGCGACCATATTGCGAACGTGGGTTGTACAGGTCGCTGTACTGGGCCACATTTACATTACGAAGTAGTTAAAGATGGTCAACGTAAGAATCCATCAACTTACTTAGCAATGTTGCCTTAATTACATTTCTTATAAGATCAAGGTTATTAAATTTTTGAATCTGAAAATGAACATAAACCTTTCTTAACGTAATAATCGTATAAAAAAACGCCTATATTGGCGTTTTTTTGTTATTTTGAGTCATGCTCGGTCAATGACTATTCATTCAGAAAATAATAGGGCCCCCTCACATTCACCCGTGGCAATAACTTGAGAGGGGCAAAACGTGGTAAAAATACAAAGTAGATTAGAGAACAAGGAACAGGTGAATTATGGCGTTTTACGGTGACTCCGACGCACAAGAAACCCAAGAATGGCAAGATGCATTCGATTCAGTTTTACAACATATGGGAACTGAGCGAGCGGCATTCTTGTTGGAAAAACTTTACCAACAAGCAATTGCTAAGCATGTTCCAATTCAACGTCTCAATACACCTTACTTAAATACAATTTCTGTTGAAGAGCAACCTGCAATGCCAGGCGACCAAGATATGGAACGCCGTATTCGTGCATTGATTCGTTGGAATGCCTTAGCAATGGTACTTCGTGCGAATAAAACAGGTGATGATTTAGGTGGTCACTTAGCGAGCTTCGCATCAAGTGCAACATTATATGACGTAGGTTTTAACCATTTCTTCCGCGCAAACAGCAATAACTTTGGCGGAGATATGATTTATTACCAAGGACACTGTGCTCCTGGTATTTATGCACGTTCATTCCTCGAAGGACGTTTAACGGAAGAACAGTTAAGTAATTTCCGCCGTGAAGTTGGCGGTAACGGTTTACCAAGCTATCCACATCCATATTTAATGCCGGACTATTGGCAATTCCCAACCGTATCAATGGGTCTTGGTCCAATCATGTCGATTTATCAGGCACACATTCAAAAATATTTGATGAATCGTGGCTTGATCAAAGAAGAAGATCGCAAAGTCTGGGCATACCTTGGCGATGGTGAGATGGATGAGCCAGAAAGTACTGGTGCAATTTCACTTGCTGGTCGTGAAAAGCTTGATAACCTCATTTGGGTGGTTAACTGTAACTTACAGCGTCTAGATGGCCCTGTACGTGGTAACGGTAAAATCATTCAAGAACTAGAATCTTTATTCCGTGGTGCAGGCTGGCGTGTCATTAAAGTGGTATGGGGTCGTCATTGGGATCCACTACTTGCAAAAGACAGCTCAGGCGCTTTAAAAGCGGTAATGGAAGAAACGGTTGACGGTGAGTACCAACGCTATCAAGTAAAAGGTGGTGCATACACACGTGAGAAATTCTTTGGCAAGTACCCTGAAGCTGCGGAACTTGTAAAAGATTTAAGCGATGAAGACATCGATAATCTTAACCGTGGTGGTCATGACCCGTACAAAGTTTTTGCTGCCTATGCAGAAGCAATGAAAGCTAAAGGTCAACCAACAGTGATTCTTGCGAAAACTGTTAAAGGTTACGGTTTGTCTGAAGAAATTGAAGCGGTGAACAAGACTCACCAAATCAAGAAAATGCAGATCGACTCTTTGAAATATGTACGTGACCGTTTTAACCTGCCATTTACAGACGATAAGTTAGAAGAGCTTCCATTCTACCGCCCAAGTGAAAACTCTCCAGAAATGAAGTACATGAAGGCACGTCGTGAAGCATTAGGTGGTTACCTACCTGCACGTCGTAAAGAGAGTGAAACTTTAGCGATTCCTGAATTATCTGTATTTGATGCAGTATTAAACGGTTCAGGTGGTAAAGAGCAATCTACCACTATGGTGATGGTTCGTTTAATTGCTGCTTTACTTAAAGAAAAAGCAATTAAAGACCGTGTAGTACCAATCGTTCCAGACGAAGCACGTACTTTTGGTTTGGAAGGTATGTTCCGTCAGCTCGGTATTTATGCCGCTCACGGTCAAAAATATACTCCAGAAGACCAAGAACAGTTAATGCATTATCGTGAGGCAAGTGATGGTCACATGCTTCAAGAAGGGATTAACGAAGCTGGTGCGATGAGTGCGTGGGCTGCGTTAGCGACAAGTTATTCAACCAATAACTTGCCAATGATTCCAATGTATATGTACTACTCAATGTTTGGTTTCCAACGTATTGGTGACATTGCATGGGCTGCTGGTGATGCACAGGCACAAGGTTTCTTGTTGGGTGCGACCGCTGGCCGTACAACATTGAACGGTGAAGGTTTACAGCACCAAGATGGTCATTCACATATCTTGGCGAACACAATTCCAAACTGTGTATCTTATGATCCATGTTTTGGTTATGAATTGGCTGTGATCGTACACGACGGTTTACAACGTATGTATGTGAACCAAGAGCGAGTGTTCTATTACCTAACGGTAATGAACGAAAACTACGAGCATCCTGCAATGCCAGAAGGCGCTGAGGAAGGCATTAAGCGTGGTATGTACTTGTTCGAAAAAGATGAAAAAGCAACTGTTCAATTACTTGGTTCAGGTGTAATTCTTCGTGAAGTGATTAAAGCTGCGAAAATCTTACGTGATGAATACCAAATCCACTCAAACGTTTGGAGTGTAACAAGCTTCAATGAGTTGTCACGTGATGGTATGGCATGTGAAGAATACAACCGCTTACACCCACTTGCTGAAGAAGTGAAAGAGTCTTGGGTATCTAAGCAATTACGTGGTACGGAAGGTATTGTAGTTTCTGCTACAGATCATATGCGTGCGTACAGCGAACAAATCCGTGCATATCTTCCAGATGGTCGTCCATTTGTTGCATTAGGTACAGATGGTTACGGTCGCTCAGATACACGTGCGAATTTACGTAGTTTCTTTGGTGTTGATGCTGCACATATCGTTGTTGCTACTTTGAAAAAATTAGCTGACGAAGGTGAAGTAGATGCTCGTTTAGTGAAAGATGCGATTTCTAACTTTGAGTTAGATACGGATCGTCCAGTTGCATGGGCTCCACAAGCGCATCCAGAAGTTCAGGCAGTTGCTGAATACAATGAAACGCAAACAGGTGAGGGGAACTAAGCATGCAAATTAAGACCCCTGATATTGGTGTAGATAAAGCAAACGTCGCTGAAATTTTAGTAAAAGTTGGCGACCGCGTTGAAGTTGACGACAGTATCGTTGTGCTTGAGTCAGATAAAGCAACTGTTGAAGTGCCTAGCACTTCAGCAGGTGTGGTAAAAAGCATCTTGATTAACCAAGGTGATGATGTGACTGAAGGCGTTGCTTTGATTGAAATCGAAGCAGAAGGTGCAGCACAAGCAGCACCAGCAACTGCTCAACAAACTCAAGCTTCAGCTCAGCCTGTTGCCGCTACATCAACTGCAACTGTTGATGTGACTGTACCTGACATTGGTGTTGAAAAAGCATTGGTTGGTGAAATCCTCGTTAAAGTGGGTGACCAGATTGATGCTGAACAAAGTATTGTTGTTGTAGAGTCAGATAAAGCAACTGTAGAAGTTCCAAGCAGTGTTGCGGGTACTGTAGAAAGTATTCAAGTGAAAGAAGGCGATACTGTTAAAGAAGGTGTTGTTCTTATTCAAGTGAAAACAGCAGCTGCGTCTAATGCGCAAGCAGAAGCTCCTGCTACTACAGCAGCTCCAGCTGCGGCGGCTGAACCTGTTGCTGCCAAGCAAGAAACTGTAGCAGCGGCTCCAGCTCAATCTGGTCCAGTTGATATCAATGTTCCTGATTTGGGCGTAGATAAAGCAGTTGTTGCTGAAATCTTGGTTCAAGTTGGCGATAAAGTTGATGTGGATCAAAGCCTTGTTGTTGTCGAGTCTGATAAAGCAACTGTAGAAGTTCCAAGTACTGTTGCAGGCGTTGTAAAAGCAATTCACTTACAGGCAGGTCAACAAGTTTCTCAAGGCGTGTTGCTTGCAACAATTGAAGCTGAAAGTCAAGCACCTGCTGCTCCAGTGGCAAAAGCAGAAGCGGCGCCAGCTCCACAGGCTGCAGCCCCTAAAGCAACAGCTCCTGCTGCAACTCAGTCTGCACCTGTAGCGTCGACATCTGGTACTGACAAGCTAACCAAAGAGCAAGAAGCCGAAAACGCTAAAGTGTATGCAGGTCCTGCTGTTCGTAAGCTTGCTCGTGAACTTGGCGTGATTTTGTCACAAGTTAAAACTTCTGGTGAGCATGGCCGTGTTGTTAAAGAAGATATCTTTGCTTATGTGAAGACTCGTTTAACTGCACCACAAGCAGCGCCAGTTGCGGCGACTGCACCAGCAGTTTCGGGTTTGCCAAAGCTTCCTGATTTCACTGCGTTTGGTGGCGTGGAAGAAAAAGTACTGACGCGTTTGCAGCAAGTATCAATTCCGCAACTGTCATTGAACAACTTTATTCCGCAAGTCACCCAGTTTGATTTGGCTGATATTACTGAGTTAGAAGATTGGCGTAATGAGCTGAAAGGTAACTTCAAAAAAGAAGGTATCAGCCTGACGATTATGGCGTTCATTATCAAAGCGGTTGCGCATTTGTTGAAAGAAGAGCGTGAGTTCGCAGGTCATCTATCTGATGACGGTAAATCAGTGCTCTTGCGCAATGAAATCCATATGGGAATTGCGGTAGCAACACCTGATGGTTTAACTGTGCCAGTACTTCGTAACCCAGACCAAAAATCAATTAAGCAAATTGCAGTTGAATTGGGTGTATTAGGTCAAAAAGCACGTGATAAGAAATTAACACCGAAAGACTTGCAAGGTGCGAATTTCACCATTTCAAGTTTAGGTGCAATAGGTGGTACGGCATTTACACCACTTGTGAACTGGCCACAAGTTGCAATCTTGGGTATTTCACCTGCAACGATGCAGCCTGTATGGAATGGTAAAGACTTTGATCCACGCTTAATGTTGCCGTTGTCATTGTCTTATGACCACCGTGTAATTAATGGCGCAGATGCAGCTCGCTTTACCAATAAACTTACGAAACTTCTTAAAGATATTCGTACTTTATTAATCTAATATTCTGAAATAATTAACTAAAACCTCGCTTCGGCGGGGTTTTGTTTTGTTGCCTCTTTAAATATCAGGCTGGAACAAGCAATCGTTATATCGGGTTTATTCATATAAGCACTTATTTTGCTGTGTTATTCGGTGCTGTGTGTTTATTCGGGTGGGGGTGGGTAAATTTCTTGCTTGAACATTTGAAAAATAGAATGACTTGAATATAATAAACGCATACTTCATTGGGGAGTAGCCGCTATTCACAGCAAATGTGAATAGGTGATGGTCAACATAATTGTTCAACAGAACATGGTCATCATAGCTTAAACGTCTCATCGTTCCTGAGTTGGCAAGACCTTTGATTTACCACTCTGCAATCATTTTATGATATTTGGCTAGCAGGAGGGGTAGGTCATAGGCATTTATGCTAGCCAGAGAACCGAGATGCAAGAATTTCTGATTTCTACCTCAATTGTTGCCCTTGCTGAAATGGGCGATAAAACTCAGTTGTTGGCACTTTTATTATCTGCACGTTTTCGTAAGCCAATTCCTATTTTAATAGCGATTCTTTTAGCAACTCTAATTAACCATGGTATTTCTGCTGTACTTGGTCAGTGGATTACAACGGTTCTAAGTCCCGAAATTTTAGTCTGGGTGCTTGCGGTTGGCTTCATTGGTATGGCGTTCTGGATGCTTATTCCAGATAAGTTAGATGATGAAACAGATAGCATTAACAGATGGCAAAAATTAGGTGTTTTTGGTGCGACCTTTATTTTATTTTTCTTAGCTGAAATTGGTGATAAAACCCAAATTGCGACAGTCGCTTTAGCTGCACGTTATGAAAGCATTTTTTGGGTGATGCTCGGTACAACACTAGGAATGATGATCGCCAATGCACCCGCTGTATTTATTGGTAATAAATTGGCTGAACGTTTATCTATCTCACTCATTCATAAAATTGGTGCGGCTATTTTCTTCATCGTGGGTTTTTCTACACTAGTACAGCATTATTTCTTCTAAATTATTTTCAATTTATATAAAACGCATTCATTAAGGGTGCGTTTTTTTTTGAGTGTTTAAGTAGTTAAGCTTCAAGATAAAGTATATTTAAGGAGACTATAAAGATCGCCAATTTTTTGATGATTCATTTCTAGAATAAGAAAAGTAAAATCAATTTTAAAATATTATGAGAAATATCAAGCAATTCATTGCAAGCCTCTTAGAATCCCTTTATTTTAGTATGGATATAAAAATATCTAATATTTAAAAGTTTTTTGGGGAAATTAAATGGGGTTTGAAAAAACAACATCTCAGATATTATTTGATAATGGTGTGCATAAATGTATTAGTTTTACCAGCTTGGTCAAAGGTGAGGGCATACAAGCCAATCAATTTTTAATTATTGATCATGGACGAGCGGCTGTTATTGACCCAGGGGGTGATTTGACCTATGTCCCACTCACTATGGAACTTAATAAATATACTCGTCTTAAAAATCTAGACTATGTGATTGCTTCGCATCAAGACCCAGACATTATTACTTCAATGCCACGTTGGTTGGTCTATACAGATGCTAAAGTGGTTGCTTCTAAATTATGGGCACGATTTTTACCTCACCTGAATTCCTCATTTATGAGTGAGCGCATGAAAGGAAATTGGGAAGATCGTCTTATTGAGTTGCCAGATCGTGGGCAAGTGATCCAGTTGGGCGAATCAAAGCTTGTTATGGTTCCGGCACATTTTCTACATTCGGTAGGTAATTTCCAGTTTTATGACCCAGTTGCCAAAATTTTATTCTCTGGCGATATGGGGGCTTCAATTGTCGATGATGCTAGTCTGCCTCTAAAAGATTTTGATGCCCATGTGATGAAAATGAAAGCTTTTCACCAACGCTATATGTGTTCCAATAAAGTCATACGCTTATGGGTCAATATGGTTCGTCAAATGGATATTGAAATGATTGTGCCGCAGCACGGTATTCCATTTATTGGCAAAGAAATGATTAACCAGTTTTTAGACTGGATTGAAACATTGCCATGCGGCGTAGATTTAATGACTGAACAAATTTTTAGCTGTCCAACATAAAAAGTTAGGTTCAATATCTTGAGTCCAATTTGAAATTTTTTTAGGATTTTGCGTCACAGAAAAATTTTTGATGACGAGAATTTGAATAAAAATGTTATCTCAAGTTGCGACTCCAGATGAGTGCCTACGCTGTGGGGCGTGTTGTGCACATTTTCGGGTTTCATTTTACTGGGCTGAGGCCGAGTTCATAGATGAACATCTGGTCGAACCTTTGACACCCGTTTATTCTTGTATGCGTGGAACCAATCAAACTCAGCCACGGTGTCAGGCTTTAACGGGTGAAATTGGTAAAGAAGTAGGATGTTCTATTTATGCTGTGCGTAGTTCTACTTGTAAAGAGGTGCAGATTGCTGATGAACAGTGTACGAAAGCGCGCTTGGCGCACCAGCTGATTCCTCTAATTGAAGTAAGCCCAGCAGATTCAGAAAATGATCATGACTATGATCAGGTGAGCTAAATATGAGCTAACCTAATAATAAGTGGGAAATATTTAGAGTGGGCGGATATCTATTGCTGAAAAAGGCAAAGATTATATGAAAATTGCATTGAAATTTGTTTATAATAGCTCACGGAATTTACCAGTGAGATTGTTATGCTGACCATCGTTCAAGAAGCGCTAACCTTCGATGATGTCTTATTACTTCCTGCCTACTCTACTGTTCTCCCAAAAGATGTCTCTCTAAAGACACGTTTAACTCGCGGCATTCATTTAAATATCCCATTAGTTTCAGCTGCAATGGATACAGTGACTGAGTCACGTATGGCGATTGCAATGGCGCAAAATGGTGGTATCGGGATTTTGCACAAAAACATGGATATTGCTGCTCAAGCTGCAGAAGTACGCCGTGTTAAAAAATTTGAAGCGGGTATGGTGAAAGATCCAATCACTGTAACCCCAGAAACTACAGTACGTGAACTTATTGCAATTACCGGCGCTAATAACATTAGCGGTGTACCTGTTGTTAAAGACGGCAAGGTTGTTGGTATTGTGACAGGTCGTGATACGCGTTTTGAAACCAATTTAGAACAACCGGTTAGCAATATCATGACAGGCCAAGATCGTTTGGTGACTGTGCGTGAAGGCGAATCTAAAGAAAATATTCAAGCATTATTGCAAAAGCATCGCATTGAAAAAGTTTTGGTTGTTGGTGAGAACCACGAACTCAAAGGTTTAATTACGGTAACTGACTTCCGTAAAGCTGAGAGTTATCCAAACAGTTGTAAAGATGATCTTGGTCGTTTACGTGTTGGTGCTGCAGTAGGTACAGGCGTTGAAACACCAAGTCGTGTGGAAGCATTAGTTGAAGCTGGTGTTGACGTTATTGTTGTTGATACAGCACACGGTCACTCTGCTGGTGTTATTGAACGTGTACGTTGGGTAAAACAAAACTTCCCTCAAGTACAAGTCATCGGCGGTAATATCGCAACTGGTGATGCTGCATTAGCATTATTAGATGCAGGTGCAGATGCTGTAAAAGTAGGTATTGGTCCTGGTTCTATCTGTACGACACGTATTGTGGCCGGTATTGGTATGCCACAAATTTCTGCGATTGATAGCGTTGCTAATGCATTGAAAGATCAAATTCCTTTAATTGCAGATGGCGGTATTCGTTTCTCTGGCGATATGGCAAAAGCAATCGGTGCGGGTGCAAGCACAATCATGGTTGGCTCACTTCTAGCGGGTACTGAAGAAGCACCGGGTGAAGTTGAATTCTTCCAAGGCCGTTACTACAAAGCTTACCGTGGTATGGGCTCATTAGGTGCAATGGCTGGAGCAACAGGTTCTGCTGACCGTTATTTCCAAGATTCAAAAGCGGGTGCTGAAAAGTTAGTACCAGAAGGTATTGAAGGTCGTGTTCCATATAAAGGCCCAATGGGTAACATCGTTCATCAGATGATGGGTGGTTTGCGTTCATCGATGGGTTATACAGGTTCATCAGTAATTGAAGATCTTCGCCAAAATGCGAAATTTGTGAAAATTACTTCAGCGGGTATGTCTGAGTCACATGTTCATGATGTAACGATTACTAAAGAAGCTCCGAACTATCGTGTCGGTTAGTTTTTGGTAACCAAATCAATGCAGAAAGCCGTCATTACACTGACGGCTTTTTGTTTTTGGTGTAAAGTAAATCTAATGAAAAGACATATGGCAGAATAGCCATATACGAAATGAGCCACGGCTGAAGTGGCGTAAAATGAGATAAGCTATGAGTTATTTTGGAACAGATGGTATTCGTGGAAAATTTGGGCAAACGCCTATTACACCAGAGTTTGCTTTAAAATTAGGCTTTGCTGCAGGGAAGGTATTAAAACGAACGAGTCCAAAAAATAAACCGCTTGTTGTATTAGGAAAAGACACTCGTTTATCTGGTTATATTTTAGAGGCCGCTTTACAGGCAGGATTAAACGCTGCTGGTGTATATGTTCACTTACTTGGTCCATTGCCGACGCCAGCAATTGCACACCTTACTCGTGCATTACACGCCTATGCTGGCATCGTAATTTCTGCATCACATAATCCATACTTTGATAATGGTATTAAATTCTTTTCAAGTGAAGGCAAAAAACTACCAGATTCATTACAAGAAGAAATTAATAGAGAATTAGAAAAAGATTTATTGATTGAAGACACTGCAAACTTGGGTAAGAGTATTCGAGTAAATGATGCAAATGGTCGCTATATTGAATTTTGTAAATCTACATTTCCCTATCATTTTGATTTAAATAATTTAAAAATTGTTGTGGATTGTGCTCATGGTGCAGCCTACAGCGTCGGTCCTTCAGTTTTTCGTGAACTAGGTGCTAAAGTTATTGCTTTATATAATGAGCCAGATGGTTTAAATATTAATGAAAACTGTGGTTCAACACATCCTGAACACTTACAAAAAGCAGTGGTTGAGCAAGGCGCAGATCTAGGGATTGCTTTTGATGGCGATGCTGACCGAGTAGTGATGGTTGATAAGTTTGGTAACTTAATTGATGGCGACCATATTTTATATATTTTAGCGACTCAAGCTCAGAAAAAACCTGTGGGCGTGGTCGGTACTGTCATGAGTAATATCGCACTTGAAGTCGCACTTGAAAAAGCGGGAGTTGGCTTTGTTCGCGCGAAAGTCGGTGACCGTTATGTACTACAAGCATTAGAAGAAAATGGCTGGGTTACAGGTGGAGAACCATCTGGTCATATTTTAACTTTAGATAAGAGTACAACGGGTGATGCCATTATTGCGGCATTGCAAGTATTAACGGTGATGGTTGAGCAGAATAAAGCACTTCATGAATTAGTTCAGGACTTTAAATTATTCCCGCAAGTTCTTGTAAATATACGCTTAGAGCAAATGCTTGACCCATACTCTATTCCAGCGCTAGTGACTGAGTTTAATAAGGCCGAAGAGCAACTTAAAGGACGTGGACGTATTTTAGTTCGTAAGTCTGGAACTGAGCCAGTGATTCGTGTCATGGTTGAAGGTGATAACGAGCAAGAAGTAAATGCTTTAGCTGAACATTTAGCAAATGCAGTTCGTTCACAAGCACAGGTTGCATAAGGTATAGCCATGAGTGATGTCATTAAAGACTTAAGTGAATTACGCTTAAGCTATGAACAAGGTGAATTGTACGAGACTCATGTCGCTAACAATCCACATGAGCAATTTTTAGGTTGGTTTAATCATGCCTTAGCGGCTAACTTGCACGAACCGTATGCAATGTCATTGGCAACAGCCAGTGCTAGCGGTCGTCCACATGTCAGAACTGTATTATTACGTGGTGCGACAGAAGCGGGTTATGATTTCTATACCAATTATGACAGCCAAAAAGGGGCTGATCTGGCAGATAACCCATATGCTGAATTGTTATTTTATTGGCCGAGTTTAGAGCGCCAAGTCCGAGTGGGTGGACATGTGGTCAAAATTCCTGAACAGGAATCTACAGACTATTATCATAAACGTCCCCGTGATAGTCAGATCGCCGCTCATATTAGTACACCGCAAAGTGGAAAAATCGAAAGCAGAGAGTTGTTACAGCAGCGCTTTCAAGACTTGCAACAACAAGTTGAAAGCCGTGAAGTACTCGATAAGCCAGAGTTTTGGGGTGGATATCGTTTGCAACCGGATTATTATGAATTCTGGCAAGGACGACCAAATCGTTTACATGACCGCTTGAGTTATGAAAAAATCGATGGTCAATGGACGTTGCACCGGCTGATGCCTTAAATGACAAAAATACAAATTAAACAAAGACCTTTATTGACACGCCCTGAACAGTTTCAGGGCGTGCCTCCGTTTATTGCTGAAATTTTGGCAAGACGTGGCGTGCAATCAGAGCAAGAACTTGAGCTAAAACTTAAGAATTTACTTGCGCCCGCACTTAAAGGGTTGGATGCTGCTGTATCATTAATAGATCAAGCTATTGATGAGCAAAAAAAAATTGTTATTGTCGGGGACTATGATGCGGATGGGGCAACCAGTACAGCATTAATGGTACTCGTGCTTCGCGATATGGGGGCACAAGTCGATTATCTGGTGCCAGATCGTTTCAAATATGGTTATGGCCTTACTCCAGCGATTGCTGAGCTTGCTCATCGAACTTATCAACCAGATTTGTTAATTACGGTAGATAATGGAATTTCCAGCCATGCTGGCGTTGATTCTGCACATGCCTTGGGCATGCAAGTGATTATTACCGATCATCATTTAACAACAAAAGAAACACCGCTTGCTGAGGCGGTGGTCAATCCGAATCAATTGGGTTGTGAGTTTCCAAGTAAAGCGCTTGCAGGGGTAGGGGTCGCATTTTATGTGCTTGCCAATTTGGCAAGTTTACGTAATAAACAGGGCAAAACTACCAGTAAAGTTACCCAATATTTAGATTTAGTTGCTTTGGGAACATATGCTGATGTCGCTGTACTCGATTACAACAATCGTATATTGGTAGATGCAGGCTTAAAACGCATTCAGCAACATCAATGTCGAGTTGGAATATTGGCATTACTTGATATTGCGGGTCGAGAAGCAGCCTCTTTACGAGCACAAGATTTAGGATTTGTAATAGGCCCTCGTATTAATGCCGCGGGGCGTATGGAAAGCATGCGCATTGGTATTGAGTGTTTATTAGCTGATTCTATGGAAACTGCCTACCCGATTGCTCAGCAATTAAATCAGTTAAATATAGAGCGTCGTCAAGTTGAAGGAGAGATGAAGCAACAAGCTTTATCTGCTTTAGATAGCTTGCAACTTTCAAAAGAAGATATTCCTGCAGCGCTTGTTCTATTTGAAGAAAATTGGCACCAAGGTGTCATTGGTATTGTTGCGGGACGTTTAAAAGAACAGTTCCATCGGCCTACTATTGTTTTTGCACCAGATGAAGATGGTATTCATATTAAAGGCTCAGCACGTTCAATTGATGGAGTCCATATTCGAGATACGATTGAACAAGTCGCGGAGCAACATCCTGAGCTCGTAAGCCATTTTGGTGGGCATGCAGCAGCAGCAGGTTTGACAATACGTAAAGAAAACTTTGAGGCTTTTAAACAAGTATTTAATAACTGTGTGGCTTCAATGGATGAGTCTATCTTTCAAGCGACCTTATGGACTGATGGTGAGCTCCCTGTTTCTGCTTTGCAGTTAGATACCTTGAACTGGATTGAGCAGTTAGGGCCTTGGGGACAAAAATTTCCACTCCCTCAGTTTGAAGGGAATTTTAAAGTTATTGATTTCCGTTGGCTCAAAGACACACATTTAAAACTTAAATTGGCTTTAGATCATTATAGTTTCGATGCAATTGCATTTAATGCTGCAGGTCGATTTGAATTTGATCCGATGCGTGATCATGTACATCTAGTTTATGAAATAGACCGTAATGTGTTTAATGGTAATGTGAGTTTACAGCTGCGAATTGTGCATTTAAAACAATAAAAAAATCCGCTCAATTGAGCGGATTTTTTTAATCTAGGTAAGATTAGAAGCGGTATGCTGCACGAACACCATAAGTGTTGTCGTTATCACCGAAACCAATGCGACCTTCAACACTTACTTGCTGATTTAAGAATTTCTTAGCATTAATGCCCCATTCATCTTTATCAGTTAAGTCATTGTTGTAGTAGTCCACACCAAAACTTAAAGTTTTATCGATGTAGTAGTCACCACGAACTTTATATTCGTCAAGGTCACCAAACGCGCCATAAGCTTCAAGGTTTACGTCATGTTGACCAACTTGAGTTACGTATTTAGCACGAACAGTAGGGTCTGCGCCGTCTTTACCATTTTTCTCGTCATAACCTTTAACACCCAAAGCAAGTAATAAGCCCGGTGCTGGTAAATAACCTACTTCAGCAGCATAAGTTGTTACTTTTTGGTCGTAGTTAATACGGTCGATTTCATACTCGTTTCTGCCTACATCACCGCTAAGGTAGAAGTCGGTGTTAGGAACATAGTATTCAATACCTACGCCATATTGAGTGTCTTTAGTACCGCTGTTATCGCCATAGTTAACGTGTGCGTTAACGTTGCTTGCACGGTTTAAGAATGCTGCTTCAGCAAGCGGTGAATTACGTGTTTGAACAGGGTTGAAATAATAAGTCCCATCAACACCGAATTTGCTTACGCTGCTGCCGTTATCTGGATCAAGATAAGTGTAAGAACCACCAACTTCAGCTTGGTAAGCTTTTGCTGCGCCACTTACTGCAAGCGCAGATAAAAGAGCTGATGCAATTGCTAGTTTTTTCATGGAATCTCTCCCCTCTAAAAACGATTTTATAAATGTTTTGTTACAACTTTTAGTCTAGAGCAAAATCAATTACCGTCAATCTTGTACAAGTAACTGGACTGTAACCATGTTCAATTTATGTAATTATATTTAATTTAAATAATTGATTTAATTTAATAAAAATAGAATGTTTAATTTTATTAAAATTGAGGAGATTTTGTGTAGAAACTCAAAAATGCTGGAAAAGTACCCAATTTTGTATGGGGATGTTACGAGTCAATCTTAAAATCATCTGAAAGAAATTAAAAAACTTATAGATTGAAATCAGAGTTAGAGATTAAAGCAGGTTCGAAGATAACCAGAGCTATGATAAAATATGCGACTGTTTATCTGTTTTTATGGGAACACTCGCGTGGAAATTAATCCTTATCTAAACCAATTGAAAGACTTAACTGATCGTAGCCAAACACTACGGGGGTATCTTTGACTACGATCTGAAAAAAGAACGTTTAGAAGAAGTTTTACGTGAGTTAGAAGACCCTGCGATCTGGAATGATCAAAACCGTGCTCAGGCAATGGCAAAAGAAAAGGGCGAACTAGAAAACGTTATTAATGTGTTAGATGGTTTATCTACACAGCTTGAAGATGCCAAAGCAATGCTAGATTTAGCTGTTGAAGCTGATGATGAAAGCTTGCTTGTAGATGTGCAATCTGAGCTTGGTGCTGCCGAAGAAGAATTGGCAAAGCTTGAATTCCGCCGTATGTTTAGCAACCCAATGGATCCGAATCCTTGTTATGTCGAGATTCAGGCAGGTTCAGGTGGTACAGAAGCACAAGATTGGGCTTCAATGTTATTACGTATGTATATGCGCTGGATCGAACGTCACGGTTTTAAAGCAGAACTTATGGAAGTATCTGATGGTGACGTAGCGGGTATTAAATCTGCAACGATTCGTGTTGAAGGTGAATATGCATATGGCTGGTTGCGTACAGAATCTGGTGTACATCGTTTAGTTCGTAAGTCACCGTTTGACAGTGGTAACCGCCGTCATACTTCATTCTCTGCGGTATTTATTTCCCCAGAAGTTGATGACAATATCGAAATTGATATTAATCCTTCAGATGTTCGTACTGATACTTACCGTGCATCGGGTGCAGGTGGTCAGCACATTAACAAAACAGATTCAGCAGTTCGTTTAACGCACATTCCATCTGGGATTGTGGTGGCATGTCAAAACCAGCGTTCACAACATGCGAACCGTGATCATGCATGGAAACAGTTACGTGCGAAATTGTATGAACTAGAAATGCAAAAACGTAACGAAGCGGCTCAAGCACTTGAAGACTCGAAGTCTGATATTGGTTGGGGTAGCCAAATTCGTTCTTACGTACTTGATGACTCTCGTATCAAGGACTTACGTACAGGTGTTGAAAACTCAAATACTGGTGCGGTTCTTGACGGTGACCTTGACCGCTTTATTGAAGCAAGTTTAAAACAAGGGTTATAAGAGCCTATTAAGCTTTTATTTCTCGATATGAACTCTTAAATTTTTAGCGATTAAAACGGCAAAGCAGTTCAGTGATCGGAAGTTAATCGGAAAAACACGATATGAATATCGAAAAAAATGGATATGAATATCGCGAAAATACGATATTATGTTTTCGAAATGCTGAACAAAGCTTTGTTCGTTTAAAAGACGTGTTGAGCCTATGGATATTGATGCAATTAGCAAAGCCCTAGCCAATCCTCTGCGTCGGCAGATTCTGCAATGGTTAAAAGAACCTGCGCATTATTTACCGGTAGAAGAGTGCGGTGGTAGTTTCGAAAAAGGGGTTTGCGCAGGTCATATTGAACGTTTGGGTAAAGTAGCTCAGTCTACAATGTCCAATCATTTGTCTGTTTTACAGCAGGCCGGTCTCATTCAAGTCCAGAAATATGGGCAATGGTCTTATTTTTCACGTAATGAAGCTTTGATTCAGCAATATATCGAACATTTAAAACAGACACTTTAAAACAAATAAAGTGTAAGTCGAGGCGATCATGGCTGAAC
The DNA here is from genome assembly GCF_041021895.1 of Acinetobacter sp. XH1741. Lineage (NCBI taxonomy): Bacteria > Pseudomonadati > Pseudomonadota > Gammaproteobacteria > Moraxellales > Moraxellaceae > Acinetobacter > Acinetobacter chenhuanii. The sequence continues at coordinate 347,201 of NZ_CP157428.1, read as the reverse complement.
TCAATACTCCTTTAACAGTTGGTGATTTTGAAATTAAAAATCGACTGGTAATGGCCCCATTAACACGTGCACGTAGTGGCGAGAGCCGTGTTCCAAACGATCTAATGGTGGAATATTATCAGCAACGTGCAAATGCTGGTCTCATTCTTACTGAAGCAACAGTAATCGGTTCAAAAACTGTGGGTTATGCAGAAACTCCGGGGCTTTGGTCACAAGAGCAGGCACAAGCTTGGAACAAAATTATTGAAGCAGTTCATGCGCAAGGTTCAAAAATTGTTGTTCAACTTTGGCATGTAGGCCGTATTTCGCATCCTGAGCTTTTGGATGGCGATATTCCAGTTGCACCAAGTGCGATTCAACCTGCGGGTGAAGTGAGTCTATTACGTCCTAAACGTCCATATGTAAAACCGCGTGCACTTTCAATTGAAGAAATTCAAGAAGTGGTTGCTCAATATAAACATTCAGCAGAACTTGCTAAAGCTGCTGGTTTTGATGGTGTTGAGTTACACGCTGCAAATGGTTATTTAATTGACCAGTTCCTTCAAAGTAATACCAACCAGCGTGATGACCAATATGGTGGTCCAGTTGAAAACCGCGCACGTTTGTTATTAGAAGTGGTTGATGCCTTTATTGAAGTGTGGGGCGCTGGACGAGTTGGTGTACATATTGCACCGCGTGGCGACTCTCATGATATGGGTGATGAAAACCCGTTGGCGACATTTGGTTATGTAGTTGAGCAGCTTAGCCAACGTAATGTAGCTTTCATTTTCTCTCGTGAATATGAAGCTGCCGATAGTATTAGTCCTAAACTTCGCGAAAAATTTAATGGTGTGTGGATTGCCAATGAAAATCTGACACCAGAGACGGCAAAACGTATTTTGCGTGAAGGTCAGGCGGATGCGGTGTCTTTTGGTAAGGCTTATATTGCTAACCCAGATCTTTTACAGCGTTTAGAGCAAGATTTACCTTTAAATGATCTTCAACCAACGACTTTATATGCGAAAGGTGCTGAAGGTTATACAGACTATCCAGCTTTAGAAGCTTCATAAAATCATTATTTTATTTTGATTTACCATTTGCTGAACTTGCTCTTTCGTGAGTTCAGTCAATGACTTTTCTTGTATATGGTAGAGTTTAGGTATCGAAACTCTGCCATTTTTTTTATCTATGTTATATTTTCCCCAGTTTTTAAATTTTGACTATTTGAGGCAAACCGCTTGGCGACCCCATTTTGGTACAACACAGCACTACATTTATTAAAACCGTTTTATCGCTGGCGGATAAAAAGACGTGCAGAAAGTCTAGAATTATATCATCAGGAATGTCTGGAAAGATTTGGACCATTTGAAGATCCGAAAAATATAAAAGCCATCTGGTTTCATGCTGTCTCAGTTGGAGAGACCAATGCTGCACAGCCTTTAATCGAGCATTATCTTAAACTTGGGCAGCCGGTTTTAGTCACCAATACTACAAAAACTGGTCAAGCACGTGCTAAGTCGCTCTTTTTGAAAGAACCTTATCTAGATTTATTTCAAGCGGTTTATTTACCGGTAGACCAAAAACCGCTTTTAAAACAGTTTTTCGAATCATACCAACCGAGACTTTTGGCACTAGTTGAAACTGAGCTTTGGCCAAATTTAATCGATCAAGCCAAATTGCAGCATGTACCTTGTTTGCTACTTAATGCTCGACTATCTGAAAAATCGGCAAAGGGTTATAGCAAAGTCTCAGGTTTAACTGCTGGTATGTTAAAGCAAATCGATTGGGTGTTAGCACAAGATGGTGCAACCCGTCAGCGTTATGTCGAGCTTGGTTTAGATGAGCATAAGAGTCAGGTCGTTGGAAATATTAAGTTCGATATTCATGCCCCTGAGGCTTTTATTAAACAAGCTGGCCAATTGCATCAGCAGTGGTATTTAGCGAATCGTCAGGTTGTGACAATTGCTAGTACACACGCACCCGAAGAACAACAAATTTTGGAAGCACTCGCACCTCATTTAAATTCAGATCGTGAGCTGGTATGTATTGTTGTGCCTCGCCATCCTGAACGCTTCGATGAGGTATTTGAGGTTTGCCAAAATTTAAATTTAATTACTCATCGTAGAAGCATGGGGCAAAGTATTCATGCAAGCACGCAGGTTTATTTGGCCGATAGCATGGGTGAGCTTTGGCTATGGTATGCCTTAAGTCAGGTTTGTTTTGTAGGTGGTTCTTTAAATGAGCCGGGTGGTGGACATAACATTTTAGAGCCGATGGTTTTGAATGTACCTACAGTGGTTGGGCCGCGTTACTTTAACTTTCAAACGATTGTTGATGAGTTCATTGATGAAAATGGCGTGTTGATTGCCCAAGATGCACAGCAGGTGGTTGATATCTGGCTGGCGTGTCTAGCAGAACCAGAAGCCACTGAACAACTCATTGCACAGGCACATAAAGTATTACAGCGTAATCAAGGTTCCTTACAAAAACATATTGGAGTGATTAATCGCTATTTGGCCGAAAAATCATGAATATCGTTTTATTAGAACCTGAAGATATTCAGTCAGAGATCTGGTCGATACATTCAAAGCGTCAAGTGCAGCATTTGCATGAACATCTTGATATTACGGTCGGCCAGAATCTGAAAGTGGGTATTCGAAACGGTGCTCGTTATCTCACAGAAATTGTTTCAATTAACGAACAACAAGTTTGTGTCCGTCCCGTTCATGAAGAGGCCGTACCAGCAAAACTTCCAGTTCATTTAATTGTAGCTTTACCAAGACCCAAAGTTTTACGCCGTTTAATTATGGACAGTGTAACTTTGGGAGTGCAAAAAATTAGTCTGATCCATAGTTATCGCGTTGATAAAAGCTATTGGCAAACTCCGTTTTTACAGCAAATTGATCATTACGTTACGCTCGGGTTAGAGCAAGCAGGTGATACGATTGCCCCTGAAATTCAACTTTATAAACGCTTTAAACCTTTTGTTGAAGATGTTCTACCCACCCTCATTTCGGAAGAAACCCCCGCCTTTGTTGCTCATCCTTATGCTGAGCAGAGTATGCCAAACAATGTTAGTCACGCCTGTACTGTAGTTGTTGGACCTGAAGGTGGATTTATTCCTTATGAAATTGATTTGCTCACAAAAAACGGCTGCCAAGCAGTGAGCTTAGGCAACCGTATTTTAAGAACTGAAACGTCTATTTCTTATATTTTAGGCCGACTATTTACTTGAGTTTTCAGAGCTCAAAGGTAAATGATTTGCGGCCATTTTTAATTCCTGAATAGGGTAAGGAATATTAATGCCGTTAGCATTAAATGCTTGTTTTACTTCGGCCTGAATTGTACTGGTAGATGACGAAATATCGGTTTCAGTGGTATTAATCCACCAGCGTACCGTAAGGTTAACCGAGAAATCTGCCAAAGCTGTTACATTGACAGAGAACGAAGGCTGACTGAGTACATTCCGGTCATTATTTAGAATATCTAAAATAATTTTTTTCGCTTTTTGTTCATCATCGTCATAGCCAATACCTACTACAAATTCACAGCGTCGTTGCTGGTAAGCTGTATTTACAGTTAAAGCACTCGTATAAACAGTTGCGTTTGGAATAACAATACGACGACCATCTGGTGAGCGTAAGAAAGTTGCACGAATCTGAATATCTTCAACCGTTCCTTCAAGTGAATTTACAACAATTGAGTCGCCAATACGGAATGGTTCACTGAGTAGAATTAAAATACCAGAGAGCAAGTTTTGGAAAATATCTTTAAATGCAAAACCAATTGCGACAGAGCCGATCCCCAACGCACTCATGAGTTGCCCTGGTGTAAACCCCGGAATCATAATGACTAAAGCAATTAAGAAACCAAAGAATAAAATTGCTGTACTACCAACACGGTTTAAAACTAGAACTAGATTTTGACGTGTATAAGAGCGGTTTTCTAAAGTTTTACGAACAAAGAACTTAAAAAATTTGGTGAGTAGCCAAAAAATAATAAAAACGGTAATCGCAATGCAAATATAAGGTACACGTTCCCAAAAACTATCTACAATTTTGTCGATAGTGGTATAGGCATCATGATATTTTTCAGTATGCGCTAAAACTGTTTGGGTGGTTTTAGTGCCTGCTTCTTGCAAAAGCTCACCTGTATTTTTTGCAACTTCCGTTAAGGATTTTTGTTCATCAGCCACGACAAGTCTCTATAAAATAAATTGATGAAATCTGTTTTCCGGCTTTCATCATAGTAGGAGATAAAATGTGCGCCTACTATAATGAGTTCATCTAAATAATAAAGTGTTTTTTAATTAAAAGTATTGCGTTCCTTTTTGTAAGATTTGTGTAGGTGTTTCTAGCGTGCCTGTACCCCAGAAGTAGTAAAAAAATCCTGCGGTAGAAATAACAGTAACCAAAATAATGAATAGAATAAACCAAGCCATCAGTTTTTCTATAAAGGTTGAAGATCTGACAGGGCCATACTGATTTGGACCTGCTGTACCTGAGGCAAGTAATAAATAAAGCATAAAAAAGAACTGTACTAATGGAATAAATATGAGTAGTCCCATCCAGCCACTTTTATTTAAATCGTGTAGACGTCGAACAACAAGAATAATATTGAGATAGATGAGAAATAGCCAAAAAGCCCAGGCTACTAAAGCACTTATACCGGAAAGAGAGCTATAAAATTCAAAATTAAACAGATCACTAGAAAGCTGAAAGCTCCCAAGAAATGAAGCTAAAATGAAATAGCCCATAAGGGTGACTAAATAAATCAGCCCATATCCACCCAAATAACTCATGCGATTAAAGCGTCCATGAATTGAAAAAGGGCTATCTTTAAACGGGAGTTGAGGAGGAAGAGAAGAGGGAGTTTGGGCAAACATTTTATTGTATTCCTGTGCTGCGTCTAAAAGCTAAAATAATCTTTGTTGATGGTCAAAACCATCAAAACTTGAAAAAATTATAAATGTAATACGAGGGTCTGTTTATATTTTATCTATGATTGCGACAGAGAATACTTTTTAGATGATGTTAGGCAGATATTATGAATATTTAGTCATTCTAAATGAGTAATGTCTAACGACACAGCATCAAAAAGTATTTCTGTCCCAAAGGGTTGTAGCTAAAATTACCCAAAACTGCGTTATGAAATTTGACAATAGGGGTGCTATTTTCTGCATTTCATGCCTTGTTTCGTGAAATTTTAGCTTACAACGCAATTTATATATAAAGTATGAACAGACCCTATAGACAAATGTTTTAAATCAACTTAATTTTATAAAAATGTTCACAATTTCGTATGCTTGAGTAAGTGCTCAATATATGACCAAAGTCGGATTGTCTAGGCTTTTAAAGAGTCATCATACTGAAAAGGCATTCAAATAAGATCCAGTAAAATAATAGCCACAGTCTCGAGATGGGATGCACAAGATCAAGGAAGTTGCGTATGAATGAGATCTATCCAGTACCAGAGGAATTTAAACAAACAGCTCGTACTGTTGAAGCAGACTACTTTAAACGTTATCAACACTCTATCGAGAAGCCAGATGAATTCTGGGCAGAGCAAGCTAAAATTGTCGATTGGATAAAACCATTTACCCAAGTTAAAAATACCAGTTTTGACAAAGACAATTTCAAAATTGAATGGTTTGCTGATGGTGAGTTAAACGTATCAGCAAACTGCCTAGACAGGCATCTAAAAGAACACCCTCATAAACCCGCCATTATTTGGGAAGGGGATCATCCTTCTCGTCATAAAATCGTTTCTTATAAAGAATTACACGATGAAGTTTGTCGCTTTGCCAATGTTTTAAAGAAATATGGCATTGGTAAAGGTGACCGCGTTGTATTGTATATGCCAATGGTGACTGAGGCTGCAATTGCCATGCTAGCCTGTGCCCGCATTGGTGCGGTTCACTGTGTGGTCTTTGGTGGTTTCTCACCAGATTCTTTGGCAAGCCGTATTCAAGATAGCCAAGCTAAACTGGTGATTACCGCAGACTCAAGTCTACGTGCAGGAAAATTATTACCGCTCAAAGAAAATGTCGATTTGGCTTTAGCGCTACCCGGCACAGAGTGTGTTGAAAATGTCGTTGTGGTTTACCGTAATGCTAACCCGATTGAAATGAAACCGGGGCGCGATTTGTGGTATCACCTCATTATTATGGAGGTTGATGCTAACTGTCCTCCAGAGCCTATGAAGGCCGAAGACCCGTTATTTATTCTTTATACTTCGGGTTCAACTGGTAAGCCTAAAGGTGTATTACATACTACAGGTGGATATCTGGTTTATGTGGCAAGTACCTTTAAAGAGGTATTCGATTTAAAACAAGATGATGTGTACTGGTGTACAGCCGATATCGGCTGGATTACAGGGCATAGTTATTTGATTTATGGGCCACTCGCGAATGGTACCACGACCTTAATGTTTGAAGGTGTGCCTCAATATCCAACATGGGCACGCCTTGGCCATGTGGTCGATAAACACAAAGTTTCTATCTTATATACAGCGCCAACTGCGATTCGCGCCATGATGCGAGAAGGTGACTCGTATGTACGTGAAAGTAACCGTAGTAGCTTACGTTTACTGGGTTCAGTGGGTGAACCGATTAACCCTGAGGCTTGGAACTGGTACTACACTGTAGTAGGTGAGAGCCGCTGTCCGATTGTTGATACATGGTGGCAAACTGAAACGGGCGGTATTTTGATTGCACCCTTACCAGGTGCAACAGCCCTAAAACCGGGTTCGGCAACACGTCCGCTATTTGGTGTACAGCCTGCTATTGTAGATGGTGAAGGCAATGAGCTAGAGGGTGCAGTGGAAGGCAACCTTGTGATTAAAGATTCATGGCCAGGTCAAATGCGTACCATTTGGGGTGACCCAGATCGCTTTATTGAGGCTTATTTCTCGACCTTTAAAAATACTTACTTCACAGGTGATGGCGCGCGCCGTGATGAAGATGGATATTACTGGATCACAGGTCGTGTTGATGATGTCTTAAACGTTTCAGGCCACCGTTTAGGTACTGCTGAAATTGAAAGTGCTCTTGTTTCGCATGAAGCGGTGGCAGAAGCAGCAGTGGTGGGTATGCCTCACGAGATTAAAGGCCAAGGTATTTGTACTTTTGTGACCTTACAAGCAGGTGTTCCAGAGTCAGAAGAACTGCGTAAAGAGTTAATTAATTGGGTACGTAAAGTGCTTGGCCCAGTGGCTTCACCAGATGCACTACATTGGGCACCAGCATTACCTAAAACGCGTTCTGGTAAAATCATGCGCCGTATTTTAAGAAAAATTGCGGCAAACGAGCTTGATAGTTTAGGTGATACGTCAACCTTGGCTGAACCTGCTGTGGTAGATCAGTTAATTGCTACAGTTTATCCCGATAAGCAAAAGTAATTTAAAAAGCCCCATTTGGGGCTTTTTTATTAAGACTTATTAAGCATTTGCTAAAAAGTCCGCAGTATTTTGTACATTTGCAAATGTACTCAGCGCAGTTAAAAAAGTGGTTTGCACATCTTCAGCTTTTACAGTCTTTCCAGCATGGCTTAAATCACGTGTTGCGGTGGCATCTGCAATTAAGATGGGTTGATAGCCAAGTTCTTTGGCTGCGCGTGTCCCTGAATCAATACACATATGAGTCATCATACCTGTAATCACAAGTTGCTCAATTTGATGTGTTTTTAGAAGTTCATCTAAATTGGTTTCTAAAAAACTGTTTGGATAATGCTTTGTCACGATTAATGAATCACTATCAGCAATAAGTTCGGGATGAAGTAAAACCCCATCTGTATTTTCTTGGAAGAAACTGGCTTGTGGCGGGTTAATATGTTGTACATAAATAATCGGCAAGTTTTTATCGTTAAAATATTGTTCGAGCTGCTTTATTTTATCGAGCGCTTGATCTGGTCCAACCAATTCCATTTTGCCATTTTTAAAATAATCGTTTTGTACATCGATAACTAACAGTGCTTGTTTCATGAGAACATTCTTGTTGATATGAGATAAAACAAGGTTATTCTCCTTTGCCAAAATCGGCTATAGTCCTATGAAAGCATTACCGCCTGTTTTCTTTCGCCATGAAAAATGAATATTGAATTAGACCCGATTGATCTAAAAATTATTGCATTACTCAAGCAAGATTCACGCTTAACAAATAAAGAAATAGGGCAGCGTGTGCACCGGACAGGGCAGGCTGTGGGTGCTCGGATTGCTCAGTTGATGGATGCTGGGGTGATCAAGAATTACACCATTGCCGTGCAATACATGCATAAACAATTTATTCATTTGCATTTAAATGAACAGCGCGCATTTGAAGAAATTGAAAATTTAGTCAAGCAATATGAACAAATCGATGAGTGCTTTAAAGTGATGGGCAATGCCTGTTATATGATTGTCAGTCATTTTGAACCGCCAGCATTGAATGAATTTATTGAGGCTCTTTCAAAATGGTGTCGTTATTCGGTTGAAACTGTAGTTCGAGAAGTTTGAAAAATAAAAGCTCCAAGCCGAGTCTTGGAGCCAATTACTCTTTATTTTAATTTATTATTTTTATTTTCTTGCGCTATTTTGGCTGGAGGTTTTTAGGCTGATTTAGCTTGGATTTCTACCTCCTTTTCCTGTTGAAGTTCTAACTGACGAACGAGCGGTAAAACTTTTTCTCCGAAATACTCCACCTCTTCAATAAAATGTAAGAAACCGGAAAGAATCAGATCAACACCTACATGTTTAAGCGCCACAATACGCTCTGCAATTTGCTGAGGTGTACCAATTAAATTGGTTTTAAAACCGTCGTTATATTGAACCAAGTCTTCAAAAGTTGATTTTGCCCAGTTGCCTTGTTGCTCTGGTGAAGCTGCACCCGCTTCACGTGTGGCATCTCCAAATGCATTTACCGCTTCAGTGTTGGCTTTATCAATAATTTCATGAAGTACCGCTTTTGCTTCTTCTTCGGTATCTCTTGCAATAATGAAAGCATTTACCCCAATTTTAACCTGATGGTTATTGGCTTTTGCTTTTGTGCGAATATCTTCAACTTGTTTTTGAATTTCTTCAACTGTATTACCGTTGGTAAAATACCAGTCAGATACGCGAGAGGCCATGTCGCGTGCAGCACGTGAGCTACCACCTTGGAAAACTTCAATATAAGGCTTTTGCAAAGGTTTTGGTTTAAGTGTGTAGTTTTGGAACTGATAGTATTTACCATCGAAACTATAGTTATCGGTGGTCCAAATCCCTTTTAAAGTGCGAATAAATTCTTCTGAACGGACATAGCGTTCGTCATGCTCTGGCCACTCTTCACCAATGGCATCAAATTCCCCTCTGAACCAGCCACTCACCACATTAATAGCAATTCGGCCTTCGGTGAGATAATCAATTGTAGCCAGCTGTTTAGCTGCCAGTGCCGGTTTCCAAGGGCCGGGCAGAATAGCCGCAATCACTTTAAGTTTCTCAGTTTTTGCAAGTAATGCATGGCTGAAACTTACTGATTCATGCTGGTTTTCTGCCCCATAGCCCGCCGTAAAACGAATTTGAGTGAGCGCATATTCAAAACCATTTTTTTCGGCAGCTTGTGCAAGTCGAACATTGTAGTCATAACTCCAATCTGTACGCTGTTCGATATTACTCACCACAAGGCCACCGCTTACGTTTGGTACCCAATAAGCAAATTTAATCGGTTGTTGTAATTGCGTCATGGTGCGCTCTCCCATTCGTTATTTTTATTTCGTCATGTTGAGCTTAGGCAACATGTGTTAATGATTTGCCAGATTTATGATGTAAGCGAGATTCTGCTGCATCAAGATTTGGTACAGCTGCTGAAGGTAATACTTCTTCTTGCTCAATTTGCTTGTTAATACCAAGCTCTTGATTTGCTTGCTGAGATTTGGATTTGATAACTTCAGCACGTTTACCTTTTGCTGGCGCCCATTCTAAAATTGGCAATGCACGTGCTACTGCTAGCGTGATACGGTCAGATAATTGCTCGCTTTTCACTGTATATTCAGGGGTAAAGTCACGATCTGTCGCATAAACACCAATCGGTAAAGTTTGTGCTTGGAAGAAACTAAACAATGGGCGAAGTTGATGTTCGAGTACCAAGGCATGGCGATCACTACCGCCTGATGCTGCCAAAAGTACAGGCACGTCAACCAACGCAGTTTGTTCAACAAAATCGAAGAAATGCTTGAAAAGACCTGTAAAAGAAGCACGGTAAACAGGAGTACCTACAATTAAGGCATCTGCTGCTTCAACTGCTGCAAGGTCATCTTGTACACGCTGTGGAAGTTGGTTGCGGTAAAATGCACCGCCTAGTAATGGTCCGATTTCACTTAATTTAATAAAATGAACTTTAATATCGGTTGCTTCGGATAATTCATCAAGAATGGCTTGAACCAGACTTTCGGTTTTAGATGGCGTATTTAATCCACCAGAAACGGCAACAATATTTAAAGGTTTTGATGATGCGATACCAGTCATGATTTGGTTCCTAAGCCTAAAAAACAACATTAGACTTATTAATCAACAATGATGGCGAACTGTAAAATAACGAAATTGGTCAACGTTATCAGTTTTAAATATAAAACCTAAATAGAGGATTTTTATACTTTGTTATACATCTAAGTAATTGTTTTTATTTTATATAACAATAGATGATATATTTTTTAGAATAAAAATAAAGCTTATACAAAAAATAGATTAATTTTGATTAAAAGGTAAAAACATCTAAAAAATGCGGCTAAGCTCTGAATTTATCAACATTTTGCACAAAAATGGATAAGATGAACGTATCTTTCATCTAAATAGTAGGGTTACAATAGGCCATACTTATGCTCAAGATTACTTTAATCGCTTATGAATATTTTAATCGTTGATGATCATCCTTTGTTTCGTCATGCTTTAATTCAGGCAGTACGTTATAGCCTGCCACAGGCACAAATTCATGAAACAGCTTCGGTTGATGAGTTTTATGAGCGTTTGGAAAATGGGGCAGAACCTGATCTAGTATTACTCGATTTAAATTTACCGGGTGCCTCAGGCTTTTCTGCGCTGGTTTATGTAAGAGCACAGTATCCATCTATTCCAATTATTGTGGTTTCTGCACATGAAGAAACTTCAATTATTCAGCGTGCAATTGCACATGGTGCAATGGGTTATATTCCTAAGTCGGCTCATCCAAGTCATATTGGTGAAGCGATCCGTCAGGTGTTAGATGGGGAAATCTGGTTACCGCCAAACTTACCATCTAATCTTAATCTTGACCCGAGAGCAGCAGATGAAACTGCTTTGGCCGAGCGTATTCAATCTTTAACACCTCAGCAATTCCGTGTATTGATGATGGTTGCAGAAGGTCTGTTAAATAAACAGATTGCCTACGAACTCGATGTTTCAGAAGCAACGATTAAAGCCCACGTGACAGCCATCTTTAGAAAATTAGGTGTGCAAAACCGTACACAGGCTGTACTGGCAATTAGTGCACTCAATATTGAAGATAAAAAAATCTAAAAATGAAAAAAGACCTCAAGCGAGGTCTTTTTTATGTCTATGTGTTAAGCAAGACAGTCTTGTTTTGGTGTTAGGCTGTCGCAGTACAACGGGTTAAGTGCACATTGCAAATCATCAATCTGTTCTTGAGTCACATAGCCTTTCATTTTTAAATATTCAGCCACGCGGTCATCACGCAAACTTAAGAAAGCTGCATCATAAACTCCTAAATCAACGAACAGAGCAGCTGTTTCCAAACTATTGAATCGATCAAGGAAAATATCATTGCCATACATCAAGAAGATATGGTCAAGTTTTGCTTTTTCATCTACATGTAAGCGTTCAGCCAGTTGATCTGGATGCGTTTTAATAAAGAGTAAGTCTGAAAGCTCATCAAACTGAGTCATATCTAACTGATTTTCGCCGAGTTTGACATGACCAAGCCAAGCTTTGAAAACTAGCACCGCACCACCACGCAGTAGCATGCTCCAGATTTGATGGCGTGTATCATGGTCAAGATTTTCACTTTCAGCGCTAAGAACTTTTAAGAAATTTTCTTCTTGCTGCGCTAATTTATCAAATAAACCTAAACCTTGCGGATGATAAGCAGCAGGTGCAAATACATCAAAATTCAAATCGTGAAATACATTGAGCGCGAGCGGGACTGCACATTGATAAATTGTATTGAGTGCTTTGATATGTGCTTCGCTCAGTTTGCTATTCGGGAAAATACTTTGCCAATCTAACTCTGGCAGTAAAGCATTGGCACTGTATTGACGATAAAATTGTTGAGACGAGAGTTGCCCTTGCGGGGTGTTATCAGAAATATTCATGGCAGTGGTCCTTTGCTTTAATTCATAAATTGGCTATAGGCAGAAATAAGTTCAAATATAAAATACGTTTGGAATATTTATGTGCCATGAAGAATGCAAGTAGAATACGACTAAAGTCGTATATGGTGATTTTTATCAAATAATTATTTATAAAAACAATAGCTTATTAAATTGTAACTAGGTGTACACGTGTTCACTTACAAAAAAGGTGGGCTTTGCCATAGAAAAAGAAGCTTTGGAAATTTTGGTCAATCATTCGTAGGTAAAAAGAAGACTTTTTGAGCAGTTCTGCCTATTGGCTTAAATTTAACTCGTAAGTTTTGCCAAAAATATCTCTCAAACCTATAAAAGGCTTGAGAGATGAAAAGAATTAGTCTGTTGTGCTGGCAATTTTAAGTCCAGATAACCAAGCTCTTAATGAAGCGGGTTTAAGCGGTTTTTTGAGTAAAACGATATTCAGATCTTTTAATTGCTGCGGTAACTCTGGGTGAGAGTCTGCTGTAATTAAAGCCACTGGTACATCTTCTTGGCGATTTTGAATAATAAAATCAACACCAAGTTGATTGTTATTTAAATGTTGGTCAATCAACCAAACCTGTATATTTTCTTTTTGAATAATTTCTAAAGCCTGCTCGGGTTCGGTGGCTTTGAACACCTGATAGCCCCATCGGCCTAATAAACTACTCATACCTTCAAGAATAGTTTCATCGTTGTCTAAACATAAAATCCGGTAGGCTTTAGTTTTTAAAGGCACTGCTTGTACAGTCGAAGTCGTAACTTTTGGTGGTTCAACAATAGGCACTTCAATCATAAAACATGAACCTTTGCCCAACTCTGAGTAAACATGAACCGGATAATTTAGTAAACCTGTCATACGTTGTACGATGGCCAGTCCGAGTCCTAAGCCTTGTTCACCCCAAGGTGATAAATGCCCACAGCGTTCAAACTCTTGGAACAATTTAATTCGTTGTTCTTCGGCAATACCCGGTCCAGTATCCCAAACCCCAATGCGAATATGTCCAGATTGCTGAGCAGAGCGGAGTACGCCCACCACCACTCGACCCTTGGCGGTATAACGTAAAGCATTACTCACAAAGTTTTGAATAATACGGCGAATCCACTGCGGGTCGGTATCGATCCAGAAAGATACATCATGAACTTTTAGAGAGATGTTTCGCTGTGCTGCAATCGATTTAAACTGTAACTCAAGATCACTGAGCAAATCATGTAGAGGATAGGGCTGTCTTTTTGGCTGAATACTACCACCTTCTAAACGAGCGATATCGAGTAGGGCAGACAGCATACTTTCTGCGCCATAAAGTGCTCGATCAAGTTGCTGCAAAGTTTGACGGTCTTGTTCTGTCGAAATACTTTGCTCAAGAACAGTACTAAACAGACGAGCAGCATGCATTGGTTGTAATAGGTCATGGCTTGCCGCTGCAATAAATCGGCTTTTTGACATATTGGCCATGTCGGCTTGTTCGCGCGCAAGCTGTTGTTCTGATAAAGCATCTGCGAGCTGTTGTGTTCGATCTTTTACGCGAGCTTCAAGGACTGCTTCGTTGGCACGGAAGGCAGTAATGTCAGCAAAGGTTGTCACAAAGCCACCACCCGAAATTGGGTTACCTCGCATTTGAATTACACGGCCATCTTTACGAATACGTTCGAACTCATGCGCGCTCCCTACTTTCATCCAGTGTAGACGTTTACGCACATGCTCTTCGACTGAACCGGGACCACATTCGCCGCGTTCAGCGTTATAACGAATCAAGTCAGCAATTGGGCAACCTACATAGACTAGGTCTTTCGGATACCCAAACAGTTTTAAATATTGGTTATTCCATGCAACCAAACACATGTTTTTATCCACCACACTTACCCCTTGGGTCATGTGGTCAATCATGGTCATGAGCAGATTTTGATTAAAACGTTGCCACTGTGAGGCTTGGTCTAAAATATTAGCGACTTGCCCTAAAGCAAGGCCGTTATTAATCATTGCTGTGGTGAGCAAAGTACGTGCAGAAGCAGCACCGATAATACCTGCCAGATATTGCTCGGTAAAACGCCACCACATGCCATTGGCAATACTATTTGGGTTGAGCGTGAGGTGATTTTGCTCACAAAAGTTCTCAAAAGCTTGCGTGGTAGGCTGCTCACCCGTAATTCTTTTGGCTAAGGCAAATAGATCACCTACTTTTAAGCGTGCGGCATCGTGCGGTAAATAGGTTAAATCGGTAGACGTATGCGGTGATGGCAAAGGCTTGGTTTCATAATAGAAGAAGCTTTCTGCCTGAATTTGTTCAGCCACACTTGGGCGGTAAAGTTTTGAAATCCAGATATATAAAAGAATATTTAAACCAAGTGACCAAATTACACCATGAGTTAATGGTGCAAATGACTCAAAGCCAAATAGCGACTCTGGACGCAAAGCATTGATGCCAAAAGGTCCGAAAAGCAAAATATTTTGGGCTGTGTGCTGATAGATTTCCGGCAGACTGCGTAAAATGGTTGGAAATAATAAGGTATAACTCCACATTAAAAATCCAACAATGAGTCCTGCATAGACCCCTTGGCGACTTCCGCCTCGCCAATACAATCCGCCAATGAGTGCTGGTGCAAACTGAGCTACCGCACTAAACGCCAATAAGCCAAATACTGAAAGCTGGTTAATATCATTAAAGAAATGGAAGAATAAAAAGCCCAGTAGCATGACTGCGATAATACTGATGCGACGACTAAATTTGAGTACTTTAGGTAAATGTTTATCGTGGCGTGAAAGCAACTTGAATCGCCACAGGGCAGGCATAATCAAGTCATTACTGAGCATAATAGACAAAGCAACTGATGACACCAGTAACATACCTGTTGAGGCTGAAAAGCCCCCTAAAAAGGCCAGTAAGGCAAGCCACTCTTGGTTATAACTTAAAGGTAAAGACAGTACAGCCACATCAGGTACAGTCAGGAACTTCGGTGCGGCATGCAAAGCCCAGCTTGCAATGGGGATAATCGCAAAAATAGTTAAAAGGAGATAAATCGCAAACCACTTACGGGCACCGCGAATATGTTTTTCATCGCGTAACTCAACTACGGCCACGTGGAACTGACGTGGTAAACAAATAATCGCTAAGCCTGCCAATAAAGTTTGAATCCAGAAAGTTTCAGGTACACCAAATAACTGTACCTCTTGGAAGGTCTGATTTACATCAGAAGTCATTTGACTTAAGTTTGCTGGCGATTCAAAAATAAAAAATAATGCGACGCAAAGTAGAGCAAATAACTTCACGAAAGATTCAAATGCAACCGCAAGCATGAGACCACCGTGTTGTTCTGTATTTGCAATCTGCCTTGTACCAAAAATCATAGCCAAGATGGCAAGTACACTGGTGAGTAATAACACGCTATTTGTGGTGGTATGAATGTGCGAGCTTTGCTCCATAATCACAGAAGTACTTAAAGCAATCGCACGTAGCTGTAACGCAAGGTAGGGGATAATTGCAATCACTGCAAGAATGGTCACTAGCGACGCCAGTACACCACTTTTACCATAGCGGGCTGCCACAAAGTCGGCAATAGATGAAATGGCATGGTGTTGTCGAACACGGCCTAAACGTCGCCAGATGTCATAGCCAAACCAGACAAATAAGAGCGGACCTAAATAAATAGGTAAGAAAATAACGCCTTCGCGCACAGCAGCGCCAGTTGCGCCGTAAAATGTCCATGAAGAACAATAGACACCTAAAGTTAAACTAAATAAAAACATGCGGCCACGTGTGCCAAGACGGCTGGCATGCTTCTCACCAAAAAAAGCACAGACAAATAAAAGCGCAATATAGAGTGTGAGAACCCCAATAATCAGCCAGCTGTTCATATGACCTACATAAGTGAAACCTTATGCCTATCATAACCCAAGCCGAAACAAAGCTATAAATTGATTAAATTTTAACGACCAAAGTCTAAGTTACGACGGAGCCTGAATCTTGCTAACTTTAATAATGAAAAAATACATTAAAAAAAAGTGACCAAGGTTGGGCACTGAGTAAGGAGTTTGGTCATGGATCAAAGCCAAGTAGAACAGATTCTACGCAATCCAAAGTTTCAAAAAATGGTCAAGACGAAAAGCACATTAAGTTGGACACTCACAATCATCATGTTAATTGTCTACGTGGGCTTTATGCTGCTTGTGGGCTATAACAAAGAATTTTTGATGAGTTCATTTAGTGGTGGTGTAACAACGTGGGGGATTCCACTCGGGTTAGGAATTATCATTTTATCTTTCGTTCTTTGTGGCGTGTATTCCTATATCGCGAATAACACCCTTGACCAGTTGAGTGAAGAAGCGTTGAAGGAAGTAGAAGCCATCACGCACGAGAAAGGATTACACTAATATGAAATGGAATTCATTAAAAGCGAAAGCCTTACTGACGGCAGCATCGCTATATTCGACTGTTGCTATCGCGGGTCCTGACTTAGGTGAAGCCGAGCAGCAAGCAACCAACTGGCATGCTATCATTATGTTTGTCATCTTTGTTGGTTTCACCTTGTTCATTACCAAATGGGCAGCAAAACAAACTCAATCAGCACAAGATTTCTATACGGCTGGTGGGGGAATCAGCGGTTTCCAAAATGGTTTGGCGATTGCGGGTGACTTCATGTCAGCGGCGTCCTTCCTTGGTATTTCTGCAATGGTGTTTAGCTCGGGCTTTGATGGCTTGCTATATTCACTAGGGTTCATGGTAGGTTGGCCAATCGTTTTATTCTTGGTGGCAGAGCGCTTACGTAACCTTGGTAAATATAACTTATCAGATGTCGTGTCATTCCGCCTTGAAGAAAAACCGGTTCGTACTTTAGCTGCATTTAGCTCGCTTGTGGTTGTAGCGTTTTACTTGATTGCACAAATGGTTGGTGCGGGTCAGCTCATCAAATTATTATTTGGTTTGAACTATAACATTGCGGTTGTGATTGTGGGCTTGCTCATGATGGCATACGTAATTTTTGGCGGGATGCTGGCAACTACATGGGTACAAATCATTAAAGCGGTGATGCTACTCAGTGGTGCTACTTTCATGGCATTTATGGTGATGAAGGCGGTTGGTTTTAGCTTCAGTAACATGTTTACCCAATCGATCGAAGTGTTCAGTAAAGTTCACGATGTAAGCTTGTCTGACGCTGCAAAAATTATGGGACCAGGTAAGCTTGCCGCAAACCCAATTGATGCATTGTCTCTTGGTTTGGCACTTATGTTTGGTACAGCAGGTCTTCCACATATTCTTATGCGTTTCTTTACTGTAAAAGATGCAAAAGAAGCACGTAAATCGGTTGTGGTTGCAACGGGCTTTATCGGTTACTTCTACCTTTTGACTTTCATTATTGGTTTCGGTGCGATCCTTTTCGTATCAAACAACCCGCAATTCCTTGATGTTGCAAAAATGGCTGTAACAGGCAAGCTTGAGCTTATCGGTGGTAACAACATGGCAGCCGTGCATTTAAGTGATGCATTAGGCGGCGATTTGTTCATGGGCTTCATTTCGGCTGTTGCATTCGCAACGATTCTTGCTGTAGTTGCAGGCTTAACACTTTCAGGTGCATCTGCAATTTCGCATGATTTATACGCTAACGTATTTAAAAAAGGTCAGACTACGCCAGCTTCAGAGCTTCGAATGTCAAAAATTGCGACACTTGGTTTAGCTGTTTTCGCCATGATTTTGGGTATTTTGTTTGAAAAACAAAACGTAGCTTTCATGGTGGGCTTGGCATTCTCTGTGGCTTGTTGTGCAAACTTCCCTGTTCTTGTTCTTTCAATGTTCTGGAAGGGTTTAACAACACGTGGTGCAGTGATTGGTGGTGTAGTGGGTCTGGTAACAGCGGTTGTACTCATTATTCTGTCTAAAGCAGTTTGGGTCGATACTTTAAAAATCTCTGATACCCCAATTAACCCGTTCAACGGTCCTGCGTTATTTGCTATGCCATTGTCGTTCCTTTGCTGTTGGTTCTTCTCGGTGACTGACAACTCAGCACGTGCGAAAAAAGAACGCGCTTCTTTTGATGCACAATATGTACGTTCAATGACAGGTATTGGCGCTTCTGGTGCATCTGATCACTAAAATTAAGTGTGTTTAACTTCTCATTAAAAGCCCTGCGGGGCTTTTTTTGTTTTATCTATCAGGTTTACTTAAAAGTAGTTCCTTAATAAAGAACAACTTGTTTCTTCTATTTTTTGTACAGTATGATTTTCTATAATTCAAAACATAAAGAAAAATGGAAAATAATTAAATGCGATCTATCATCGATTTTTGGGCCAGTTTTCGACTGCTACCTTCAGCATGGCTGCTGTTTGTGCAGTTCATTTTACTTATTTTGGCAATGCTCACTTTTAATAATGAATATTATCGGACCTTAACTTGGGCGCTAGGTGTACTTGCTTTACTTATTATTGCCAAGGTGATTCGTCAAACGCCTATGTTTACTTTTTTGGGTCTAACATTTGTGAGTGGGGCAATTATATCTTCAGTCTTTATTTTATTAGGTTATAGCAATTTAACTATCCAGATTTTTGCCCATAGCTGTGAAGCATTAGCCTATTTTTCGGCAGCTTATGGGTTATTTCGTTATATGTTTGCTGATCGGTATTTAACACGAGATGAATTGTTTGCAGCTGCTGCGGTTTTTACCCTCATTGCTTGGGGATTTGCATTTTTATATAACATTTGTCAGTTATTAATTCCAAATAGTTTTCAAAATTCAAATCATGCCTATCACTTACAAACTTGGCTAGATCTATTATTTTTAAGTTTTAGCTTACAGTCAGCAACGGGGTTATCTGATTTGATGCCTCTGAGCCCTCCAGCGCGCGTTTTAGCGATGCTACAAATGTTTTTTGGTGTGATGTATCTGGCATTGATTGTTACGCGGTTGATTGCTTTACAGTACATCTCACATGCCCCTAAAAAAAATTCTGATAAATAAAGAAGGAGATGTTTTAATTTTTTACACCTTTGTAACTGCAATATTATTTAAGTTTATTTAAAGTGTTATCGGCTTTCTCTATTGAAAGATATAACTTTGTTCATTCTGTGAATGTCTTTATTGGCTTTATGCCTGTCACTTTTCATTAAAATAACATGGAGGATTTATGCCTTCCAAACAAACGAGTTGGTTCGCAAATGTTAACCCAAATGTCTTTTTGGGTACGGTCATTATCATTGCTTTGTTCTTAGCAGTTGTAGTGATCGCTCCGAGTTCTTTCGAACTTGTAACGCAGCAATTAAAGCAATGGATCACGGATTCCTTTAGTTGGTTCTATGTTCTATCTGTCGCATTCTTTCTTATTCTCTTAATTTATATTGCCTGTTCGGCCCTTGGACGTATTAAATTAGGCCCTGACCATAGCCAGCCTGAATATAGTAATGGCTCTTGGTTTGCCATGCTTTTTACTGCGGGTATGGGCATTGGTTTAATGTTCTTTGGTGTTGCTGAACCTGTCATGCACTATGTAAATCCACCAAGTGGTGAACCGCAGACGATTGAAGCAGCACAGCAAGCGTTACGTGTAACCTTTTTCCATTGGGGCTTACATGCTTGGGCAATTTATGCTGTGGTCGGTTTGGCATTGGCGTATTTTGCGTATCGTCACAATTTGCCTTTAAAAACCCGTTCCGCTCTTTATCCTCTCATTGGGAAAAGAATATATGGCGCGTGGGGAGATAGCATCGATATATTCGCGACCATTGGTACGGTATTCGGTGTGGCGACGTCTCTTGGTTTTGGGGTTACCCAAATTAACTCTGGTTTGCACTATCTTTTTGGGATAGAGCAAAGCACGTATGTCCAGATTATTTTAATTATTGTGGTGAGTATTCTGGCTTCTTTATCGGTCTTTTTAGGCCTCGATAAAGGTGTAAAACGTTTATCTGAATTGAACCTCATATTAGCTCTGGTTTTACTCGTTTTTGTTTTTGTGGCTGGCCCGAGTATTTATTTACTTCAAACAACCATCCAAAACACAGGACAATATATTTCCAACCTCTTCACCATGACCTTTAATCTCTATGCCTATCAGCCAAATGGCTGGATTGGGGGATGGACGATTCTATATTGGGCATGGTGGATTTCATGGTCACCATTCGTGGGTATGTTCATTGCAAGGGTTTCACGTGGACGTACTATTCGTGAATTTATTGTAGGCGTCTTACTTATCCCGACTGGTTTTACCATTATCTGGATGGGCTTCTTAGGAAATGCCGCGCTATTTAGCATTATTCACGAGCATCAGACAACATTAATGCAAGCCGTTCAACAAGATTCCTCTGTTGCATTGTTTGAGTTTTTAGGACACTTGCCGTGGGCTGGTGTCATGAATGTGCTGGCAACTATTTTGGTGATTCTGTTCTTTGTGACTTCGGCTGACTCAGGGGCATTGGTTACTGACTACTTAACAGCAAAAACAGAAAACTCACCAACATGGCAGCGGCTGTTCTGGACAGTACTTATGGCAGTACTGGCTATCATTTTACTTTTGGTTGGCGGACTTGCAGCACTTCAGTCTTCAATCATTATGAGCGCGCTACCGTTTACTGTCGTGATGCTATTGATGAGTTGGGGGCTTATAAAGGCCTTACACCTCGATGTCACCAAAATGACTGCAATTCAGGAAGCACGAATTACTCCACGTGCCATCCATAATCCAAGAAGTTGGCAACAGCGTCTTGGTTTAATCATGCATTATCCTCATAGTGAAGAAGAGGTTAAGCGATACATTGAAACGCAAGTTTCACGTGCTTTTGAAAATATTCAGCATGAATTTAAACGTCGTCATCTTGAGGTGACAATTAGTGAAGTTGAAGATGGTATGCAACTTCGAGTTGATCATCATCATGAAATTAATTTTATTTATAAAGTTGTTTCACGTGAAACAGTACCACCAAGTTTTTTAATTGGTCGTACAGAAGCAGAAGATGGACAATATTTTCAGGCTGAAGTGTTTTTACGAGAGGGTGGACAAAACTATGATGTAATGGACTGGACTCAAGAAGATTTGATTCAGGATATTATTGATCAGTACGAACGTCACTTATATTTCTTAAATGTCGTACGTAGTTAATAGCCATAAAAAAAGGACTCAAATGAGTCCTTTTTTTTAATTCAATTTCTAAATGAGATTAGAAACGGAATTTAGCATTTAAGCCGATAGTTTGTGTGTCGTAGCTAGACTTTTTAACGTCAGCTTTCATGTAAGACGCACCAACAGCAAGAGCTGGAGTAATGAAGTAGTTTACGTTACCACCCCAAGCTTGACGGAATTCACCAAGGTCATTGCCTTTGATGTTTGCTACGCCGTCGTTACCGATGAATGCAGCACCAACGCTTAACTTAGGAGTTAAGTAAAGGTCAGTTTTTAAACCGTATTGGTTTTCTTGACCGAAAGCACCAGCAGCTTCAAAACCAATTGACATGTTAGTTCCATCGATTGGACCTACATATTTAGCACGTGCTGTAACAGCATCTTGATCGTTTTGGATCGCAGCAGTTTGGTTAACAGCAGAGTAGATACCGTTGCTCATGATACCGAAGTTATCTAAAGCGAATTGGTTAGCAACATTTGTATAACCAACAGCCATCAAGAAGTTAGGTAACAACATTGCACCAACTTCTAACGCATAACGGTCGCCTTGGTCATCACGTGAAATTGCGTTTTTACCGTCAACGTCAGTGTGGTTATAAGTTGCGCTAGCATATGCAGGAACGTAAGGAGTAGGGATGTACGCTTCACCTTTAACGCCGTAAGTACCTACATGGTAGTTTAAACCGTTGTTTTGGTCATATTGTTGATAGCTATAACCTAAAGACACGCTAGAAGCTTGGTTTAAGAAAGCTGCTTCAGCTAAAGGACCCTTAGCTGTGTCAACATTTTTCAAATAGAATGTACCAGCAACGTCACCAGTGTAGTTTTTATCGTTTGCAGTTGTGTCAACGTATTCAGATTGACCTTGAACTTCAAATTGATAAGCATGAGCACCGGTCATGGCTAATAATACAGCAGTGGCTAAACCAAGTTTTTTCATAATCATTTCCAGCATTAACAAGAGATAAAGCTGGGGCCATTGTATTGTAACAATTTATGAAGTCAATAATAGATAAAACGTTATGTTAAGGAAATTTGACACTTATGTTAAAAATGGTTAAAAAAACATCAATTAAAGTGTTTTATGTCAACCTGATAAAAAAATGAACATTAACAAATAGCTAAACCTTAATATTCATAAGGATTTGCCATAAAATGATTTAAAAATAATTACATTTATAATTGGAAAAAGTGATTCTGTTAATCGGATTTAACGTTATTACAATTGTCGATTTGTTTAATAAATACTCATTTAACTATCATTCATTTTTCAATTTTTATTTATTTTGAGTAATAGTTAACGTTATTTTAATAAGTTTAACTAAAAAATCTAGCTAATTCGAATCATTATATATTTGAATAAAGCAAAAAAAATACGTTTTTAAATTGAAAAATCGATTAAAAAATTAATTCTGATCAATTTAATCAACTTTACAAAACTAGAGATAAGTCACAAAATTCAATTGCAAAGTTCACTATCTAACATTTTTAATGTTTACAGTGCTTTCCCAGATACGATGTGGCATCACATCAGACTTTACGAGCTCAGCTTTCCCCAAGGCTGAGCTTTTTTTTATCTATAAGAAAATATTAACTTTTATTAAAAAAATTACATGAAGTTTATTCTTTTAGTTGTGTATAAAAAAGAACCCAGCTTAAAGCTGGGTTTCGGATGCTGGAAGAGGCATCCAAGAGGAAAAACAATCTTTTTATAGAATTGCGAAATTTACTTCATCTGTAAAATGGAGATTTGCTATAGCCATGATTTACTCTTTCGATCATATTTTTTATTGCATACAAAAGATGAAAGCTTATATTGGGCTAATCCAACTTTGTTGCTGAACTTCTGCTCGGTAAAGTGCTAGGATGCGGGTTAATTACTTCATTATCTCGTAGTGGTCATGGTAGGACATTTACGGAGTACCAGCTAGAAATGTCAGGATTACGTTCAGAACACATCAGTAATCGACTGTTTTTCTTCATGTTGGTCATTATCTTGTCCTTACTGTTTATGGCTGTGCCGCTTATTGTTAGTAGTTATCAAGAATATTTAAAAACTAAACAAGCTTTGGTTGAAATCAAAAGCTTAAAATTGATTGCTGAAGTTGCCAATAAAGTTTCTAAAGAGCGTGCACCCGCAAATAAGTTAATGTCGAGTAACGCGGCCAATTTTGTAAAAAATCAAAAAGAATTAAAAGAATATAGACTTACTGTCGATCAGCAAATTGATGAAACTATTCATATTTTAAAAGAAGAAGGGTATTCCGATTTAGCAAATATTTTAAATACTAAATTTAGGAACGATTTAAAGCAGGCACGAGCCGTTGTTGATTATTATGTTGTAACCCCTGAGCAAACAAGAACCTCTGTACAACTTGATCAGGCAATTTTGGCGATGTTTGGTGCTTGGGATAGTTGCCGAGAAATTTTACAAAAACTGATGTTGCAATTAAAAAGTAAAGATAGCCAAATTAATAATTATTTTACTTTAATTGTAGTTTTAACCGATATGCGTGATCAGGCTGGTCGAACTGCATCTAATGTCATTGCACCCGTCGCTTTTAACGAAACCATACCCAATGATAATCGGGCTCGTTCTTTACAGACCCAAGAACAAGCACGTTATTTATGGGCACTTGTCGATACCCTACAGTCTGAGCAAGCCAAAACTCAAGAGTATCACCGTCTTTACTCAAGAGTGAAAACTGAGTTTTTAGAAAAAGGCGTGCCAATAGTTGACCAACTTTTAGATGAGAGTCAAAAGCAGGAAGCGTATCATTTAAATGCGACTGAGCTGACAGATCAAATTGTTGATAAATTTACAACTGTGATTGATTTACAAAAGTTTCTACTTAATAAAAGTGTCTCAATTGCGATTCAAGAAAAATATGTAGCGAAAAAGAAATTTTTTCTTACGCTGCTCATTTCTAGCATATCTTTAGCCGCTGCTTTACTTACTTTAATTTATGCAAAAAGACGGGTATTTGAACCTCTTATTCAGGCCCGTACTTTAATTCTTGATTTGTCACATAGCAAAGATTATCCAGTAGATGAGCTGAATCCAAAGAAAGGCGAATTTATTTCATTATTTGAAGCGATTGAACGTTTACAAAGAATGCTCAAGCAGCGTGATGCGTTTGAATTCCAGCTTAAAAATATTGCAAATACTGATCCGTTAACGGGTGTATCCAATCGTTTGGCTTTATCTGAATATTTAAAAATTGTTGAGAGCTATCCGCAAAAATTTTCACAAACCTGTTTGATGATTATTGATATAGATCGCTTTAAAGATGTAAACGACCAATATGGACATATTGTCGGTGACCAAGTGATTAAACGTATTGCAGATCAATTAAAAGCAAATGTACGCGCTTCTGATTTGATTGTTCGTTATGGGGGCGATGAGTTCTTAATTTTGTTAGAGCAGGTGCCTTTTTTAGATGCGCGTTTATTGGCCGAGAAAATTCGCATTGCAATTGCTTTAGAGGAAATTGATTTAACGGGGACGGATGAAAAATTGCATGTCTCTGTCAGTATTGGGTTCGCAATTGGGGCGCCAAGCTGGATGGAGCTATTAGAAAAAGCAGACCGATCACTCTTAAGAGCCAAAGCTCGGGGCCGAAATGTAGTAGAGGGATAAAAAACCGGAAAATAATTTCCGGTTTTTTGCATTTATTATTTCAACATTGGTTTCAAGAAACGCCCTGTATGGGAAATCTCGACCTCAGCGACTTGTTCAGGTGTACCTTCGGCAATGATCATACCACCGCCTGAACCGCCTTCTGGACCTAAGTCCACAACCCAGTCCGCTGTTTTAATCACATCAAGGTTATGTTCAATCACCACAATGGTATTACCCTTGTTGCGTAGCTCATGCAAAATATCGAGTAACTTAGCAATATCGTGGAAATGCAGACCTGTTGTTGGTTCATCCAAGATATATAAAGTTTTACCCGTATCTCGTTTTGCTAACTCACGTGCCAGTTTTACACGTTGTGCTTCACCACCAGACAAGGTTGTAGCAGCTTGACCTAAACGAATATAGCCTAAGCCCACCTGAGTTAAGGTTTCTAAGCGGCGGTGAATAACTGGAATCGCATTAAAGAATTCAGCAGCATCTTCAACCGTCATTTCTAAAACATCAGAAATGTTTTTGCCTTTATAGCCGACTTCAAGTGTTTCACGATTATAACGTTTGCCATGACAGGCATCACAAGGCACATACATATCTGGTAAGAAGTGCATCGCGACTTTAATCATACCGTCGCCTTCACAGGCTTCACAGCGTCCGCCTTTTACGTTAAACGAGAAACGACCTGCACTATAACCACGAGCTTTCGCTTCTGGTGTTTGCGCAAATAACTCACGGATTGGGGTAAATAAGCCTGTATAAGTCGCAGGGTTAGAACGTGGGGTACGACCAATCGGGCTTTGATCAATATCAACGACTTTATCAAGATGTTGTAGACCGTCAATTGAGTCAAACTTCTCGGCTGTTAAAGTCGTTGCACCATTAAGCTGTGTGGCTGCTAATGGAAGCAATGTGCGGTTAATCAGTGTTGACTTACCTGAACCCGAAACACCCGTTACGCAAGTCATAATGCCAAGTGGAATGGTTAAATCGACATTCTTTAAGTTATGGCCTGCGGCACCTGAAAGTTTGATGAATTCATCTGGACGTGGTGATTCAGTACGCTTTTTGGGTACTTCAATTTTGAGTTTGCCAGAAAGATATTGCCCTGTGAGTGAGTCGGCATGTTTAGCTAACTCATCATAAGTACCTTCAGCAATCACAACACCCCCATGCACACCCGCACCCGGACCAATATCAATAATATGGTCGGCTGCACGAATGGCATCTTCGTCGTGTTCAACAACTAACACCGTGTTGCCTAAGTCACGTAAGCGAATCAAGGTTTGTAATAGACGGTCGTTATCACGTTGATGTAAGCCAATTGAGGGTTCATCGAGTACGTACATCACACCCATCAAACCTGCGCCAATTTGCGAGGCTAAACGGATACGCTGTGCTTCACCACCAGAGAGCGTTTCGGCAGAACGAGCCAGACTTAAATAGTTAAGTCCTACACTCACCAAGAAGTGTAGACGCTCACGAATCTCTTTAAAAATTTTATCTGCAATTTCGCCTTTAGCACCTTCAAGGTTTAAATCTTGATAGTAGCTTTCAGCATCACCAATCGACATGCGGGTAATATCGGCAATGGTTTTGTCTTTTACACGAACATGACGTGAAATTTCATTGAGACGTGAACCACCACATGCATCACAAGCTGCATTCGATAAATATTGAGCTAAATCATCACGCACGTAGTTACTTTCAGTTTCGCGGTAACGGCGCTCAAGGTGCGGCAAAATACCTTCAAAAGGCTGAACGCGTGTATGTTTACGACCACGTTCATCGATATAGCTTAAATCGACTTTTTCTTTGCCAGTACCTTGTAGGAATTTCTTTTGAGTGTCTTTATCTAACTGGTTCCAAGGCGTATCAAGTTGAAAACCAAAATGATCGGCAACTTTTTGTAGCATTGAATAGTAATATGGACGTTGACGATCCCATCCACGAATAGCACCTTCGCTAATTGCCAGCTCAGGGTTAGGAATAAGCTTTTCAGAGCTAAAGTGGCTACGTGTACCTAAACCATCACAAACAGGGCAGGCACCGAAAGGGTTGTTAAATGAAAACAAACGTGGCTCAAGCTCAGCTACGGCACGGTCACATTCAGGACATGAGTGTTTTGCAGAAAAAACGCGATCTGGGTGTTCGCCATTCATCCATGACAAAACAGCAATATCACCACCTAAACGTAGTGCAGTTTCAAATGATTCAGCAATACGGTTACCTAAGTCTTCGCGTACTTTGAAACGGTCAACTACAACTTCAATGGTGTGCTTTTTCTTTTTGTCGAGTTCTGGTGGCGTATCAATATCAATAATTTCACCATCCACACGGGCACGTACAAAACCTTGACCTTGTAATTGTTCAAACAGGTTGCTGTATTCACCTTTACGCTCACGAACCACAGGGGCAAGCAACATAAGCGCTGTGCCTTCCTCAAGGTTTTTTACTGCATCGACCATTTCAGAAACGGTTTGCGCAACCATAGGTAAGTCGTGTTCAGGGCAGTAGGGCGTGCCGACACGTGCATAAAGCAAACGTAAATAGTCATAAATTTCGGTAATGGTACCGACGGTTGAGCGTGGGTTGTGACTGGTAGATTTTTGCTCAATTGCAATCGCTGGTGATAAACCTTCAATCGAGTCAACTTCAGGTTTTTCCATTTGCGATAAAAACTGACGGGCATAGGCCGAAAGTGATTCGACGTAACGGCGTTGTCCTTCGGCGTACAAGGTATCAAAGGCAAGAGAAGATTTTCCTGAACCTGATAGCCCCGTAATTACCACAAATTTATCGCGTGGAATATCGAGTGACACATTTTTTAAGTTATGGGTACGTGCGCCTCGAATACGGATATGACTTTGGCTCATAAAACATCTCAATTATGTATTGATGAAAATTTAGGTGTTGTTTGATTAGTCACAGGGAGATATGGCTATTTATAAACAACAGACTCTATATGATAACGATTTAAAATTGTTCAAGTAGTACAAAATGATTTAAAGCGACAAATTGTGACGGTTAAACGACAATCGACAAAATTTGTTTAAATAAGCAGGTTGTATTTTTAACATTCCTTACTCTCGATTTCTACTCTAATCAAATTCTAACGAGCAACATAATTTTACTAGACGACTGGTCTAATAGTGGAGTATGGTGTATGCATGAAAAGATTAAACAAAAGCGAAACCACGCGACAACACATTTTAGATACTAGCT